>CAXZAJ010000374.1:0-3373 GCA_964293355.1 uncultured bacterium | reverse complement strand
GCCACGAGATGTACGACCTGTACAAGGCCAACAGGCAGAAGACGCCGGAAGACCTCCATGCCCAGATTCCCATGGTCGAAGAGATACTCAGGCTGCTCGGCGTGCCCATACTCCGGGCCGACCGCTACGAGGCAGACGACCTCATAGCCACCGTAGCGGCGCGTTGCCGTGCCGAAGGACGCCAGTGCTACATCGTCTCGAGCGACAAGGACCTGCTCCAGCTGGTGGGCGGTTCGGTACGCGCCCTCAGGCCCGACCGCGACCAGGGCTTCGTCATCGTAGGCCCTGCCGAGGTGGAAGCCGAATGGGGCGTGCCGCCCGAGGGTATCCTGGACTACCTGTCGCTGACCGGCGATGCCTCGGACAACATCCCCGGCGTGCCTGGCGTCGGCGACAAGACCGCCCTCAAGCTGCTCGCCGAATATAAAACCTTTGATGGTATATGGGAGCACCTTGCCGAGGTGAAGCCCGATGGTTTAAGGAAAAAGCTCGAAGCCGGCAGGGACAGCGCCATGCTGTCCAGGCAACTCGTCACCCTCGCCTACGACGCGCCGCTCTCCGTTTCGTCCTTCGACGAGCTGGCCGTGCACAAATTCGACCGCGACGCCGCGAGCGTGGTGTTCATGCGCGAAGGCATGCGCAGCCTGGCGACGCGCCGCGTGGCAGACGGCCTGCAGCCGGAACCCGGAGACCTGTTCGCCGCCGTGGCCGAACACGGGCCGCTGGCCGCCGGATCAGGCTCTGGCAGGGCGGGCTCCAGCAATGCAAGCCCGGCCAGGACCGCAAAGCCATCGCTGCCCCCTGCCCCGCCGCCCCTCCCGCTCTCGGTACCGGAAGCCTTCTCGAAGCCCGGCACCTGTGAGGTCGTCCTGGACGAGGCTGCCCTCAGGCGCTGGGTTGAACGGGCCATCGCGGCCGGCACCTTTGCCTTTGACTGCGAAACCGATTCACTGGATGAAATGCGTGCGCTGCCGGTCGGGTTCTCGCTAGCCGTCAGTACGGACGGTGCCTGCTTCGTGCCGCTCGCCTCACCCGATGCCGCCTGCATGCCGGCTGAAAGCGCCAGACGCATCCTGGCGCCACTCCTGGCCCGCTCCGACCTTGTCGTGGTGGGGCAGAACCTGAAATTCGACATGCACATCATGGAAAACTGGGGATCGCCCATACTCTGCGCCCCCTGGGACACGATGCTGGCCGCATGGCTGGTGGACCCCGAGCGCGATTCGCTCAAGCTGGAAAGCCTGGGAGCCTCCTACCTTGGCTTCGGCGGCACCCCGTACGCGGAAGTGGCGCCAAAGGGCACGGTGTTTTCGGCGGTGCCCATAGAAAAGGCCGCGCCGTACGGGGCAGAAGACGCCTACATGGTCCTCAGGCTCAAGGCGGTGCTTGAAAAGGAGCTGGCCGACAAGGACCTCTCCGAGCTGTTTGCCAGCGTGGAGATGCCGGTGCTGTCGCTGCTGGCGCGGATGGAGCGGCAGGGCATACTGGTGGACGCGGCCTCCCTGTCGGCCTTCGGCAAGGAGCTGGACGCGGAACTGGTTACGGTGCAGGCTGAAACCTTTGCGCTCGTGGGGCACGAGTTCAACATGAACTCGCCAAAACAGCTGCAGGAAATCCTGTTCGTCGAGCGCAAGCTGTCCAGCGGCAAGAAGACGAAGACCGGCTTCAGCACCGACATTTCCGTGCTGGAGGAGCTGGCACGGGAGGACAAGGTGCCCGAGCTGATACTGCGGCACCGGACGTTGCAGAAGCTCAAGAGCACCTATGTAGACTCGCTCCTGGCCCTTGCCGTCGAGGATCCGCGGATACGCACCCATTACGTGCAGACGGGCGCAGCTACCGGCCGCCTCTCCAGCAGGGATCCGAATCTGCAGAACATTCCGGTGCGGGAACAGGAAGGCCGCCGGATACGCAAGGCCTTCGTGGCCGCGCCAGGGAATCTGCTCATCTCCGCAGACTACTCGCAGATAGAGCTGGTAGTGTTCGCGCACCTCTCGGGCGACCCGGAACTGAAAAAGGCCTTTATCGAAGGCTCGGACGTGCACCGGCGCACTGCGGCCCTGATCCTGGGCAAGAGCGAGGACGAGGTGTCGGCCTCCGAGCGCCGCGCCGCCAAGACGATAAACTTCGGCGTCATCTACGGCATGGGAGCCTTCAGGCTGGCGCAGGAACTGGGCATACCACGTGCCGAGGCGCAGAAATTCATAGAGGCCTACTTCGCCCGCTATGCGGGCGTAGCCACGTTCATACGCGAGGTGGTGGATACCGCAAGGCGCGATGGCTATGTGTCGACCTTGCTCAGACGGCGCAGGCCAATCCGCGCCATAGACAGCCGCAACGCCAACGAGCGCCAGGCAGCCGAGCGTGTAGCCGTCAACACACCTATCCAGGGCTCCGCGGCAGACATCGTCAAGCTCGCCATGCTCAAGGTGGATGCGCTTCTCCGAGAACGCTTCCCGGCCGCGAAGCTGCTCCTGCAGGTGCATGACGAACTCATCGTCGAGGCTCCCGAAGCGGACGCGCCGGCTGTGGCTACGGCCATAGCGGAGGCCATGTCACAGGCCGTGGAGTTGTCGGTGCCGCTCCGGGTGGGTGTCGAGACGGCGCGGACCTGGGGAGACATGCATTGATACTGGGCCTGACCGGTGGCTACTGCTCAGGCAAAAGCAGCGCGGCGGCCATGTTGCGTGACGCCGGCTGGGCCATCATCGACGTTGACGCCCTGGGCCACGCCGCGCTGGAGCGATCCACCACGGCAGTGTCCACCCTGCTTGGACCATCAGTGCTTAAACCGGACGGCAGCCCGGACAGACGAGCCATTGGCAGCCTGGTGTTCGCCGACGCGGAACTCCTCGCGCGCTACGAAGCCATCATACACCCGGCCATGAACCTGTTGGTGATGGAAGCGGTTGCCGTTGCCGGAGCGAATGTCTGCGTCGATGCGGCCCTGCTCTACCGCTTGCCCGTCGCATCGAGCTGCGACGCCATCATTGAGGTGCGCGCACCGCTGGCAGTGCGCCTGTTCCGCGGCAAGACCCGTGACGGACTCGGGATTCCAGCGATAGTGGCAAGAATTGCCAGACAGAAACCTCTCTGGGTTGCGGGCCGGGCGTACAGGGCAAAAACAGTCGTCGTATGCAATGCCGGCTCCAGAAAACGGTTCCACAAATCCATGAATGCGGCCGTAGACCGTGCCTTCGCCTGTACGCGGGCTTAACTCGATTGCCCCGCATGCCGATACAGGAAGGGTAGCGCCGCGAGGCGCCCTGGAGGGGCCATGCCGTTGGAAACAAAGAAAGTCCTGTGGACGCTGCTGAGCGTCGTCATCGTTCTCGTGGTAGCATCCGGCATAGCGCTGGCTCTGGCCTTTCCG
>CAXZAJ010000373.1:0-3381 GCA_964293355.1 uncultured bacterium | reverse complement strand
CTCCACGTGGCACCCGGCGATGGCGGCTGGTACCGCAATGGCTTCGCGGGCAGGACGGCCCTCGTGTCGTTCGAGGCGGCAGCCGAGCTGTTGCGGCAGGAACGCTACAACGACGACTCCGACTTTGTTGAAGGCGGCATCTCCGAGGGCACGAGCGTGCGGGCATTCATCGCAGCCGGTTTGCCGGACGACGGTGCCGGCTCGTATCCGCGCGGCACCGGGCTGGAGAGCCACCCCGCCGTGCTAGCCTGCGGGCTCGCCGCCGGCGATGCCGACGCGGGGCTGATGGACCGCGGGCTCAAGCGGCTGTCCACCGGTGAATGCCGCCGCGCCTTGCTGGCTCGCGCGCTCGCGTCCAGGCCCGGTCTCATAGTCGCCATAGATCCGTACGAGGGGCTCGATACGGCAACGCGCTCGCGGCTCCACACGCTGCTCGATTCGCTTGCGGAGGCCTCTGTTGCCGGTGAGCCTTTCGCGCCCGCGGTGCTCATCGTCGACAGGTTCGAACACCTGCCATCCGCAGTCAACCGGATCGTCGAGTTCGCCGACGGTGCCATCGTGTTCGCGGGTTTGCAAGCCGAGTATGAAGAACTGCTCGCCAGCCGGGGAGCTCCCGGCAGAGGCGCTGCCAGCCGCCCGGCCAATCGTACCTCCGGAAACCTTGCAGGCGCGCTCCCGGAATCTTTTCATCGGCACAAAAACGACAGCTCCGGGCAACCCTTGGTCGAATTGCGGAATGTAACCGTGTCATGGTCCGGTCGTGCGGTGCTCGACGGCATTTCCTGGACGGTCCAGCCTGGCGAACACTGGCTGGTGCGAGGGCCCAACGGCTCAGGCAAGACGACGCTACTGGAGCTGATAACCGGTGACAATCCCCAGGCCTACCGCGAGGATGTCAGGGTCTTTGGCCAGCGCCGGGGTGCGGGCGGCACTGTCTGGGAACTCAAGTCGCGCCTCGGCATCGTCTCGTACCGGCTGCACCTGGAATACCGCTACCTCGACGAATCGTCGCTGGAGGATGTCCTCGTCTCCGGCCTTCGTGACTCCATCGGCCTTTACGCCACCGCCAGCGACAGCGAACGCGCTCTGGCCGGTTCCTGGCTCGCGCTGGCCGGTTTCCAGGGCCGCGAACGCGAGCGTTTCGGGAGGCTGTCATTCGGTGAACAGCGCGCCTTGCTCGTCGCCCGTGCCGCCATAAAGGCTCCGGAACTGCTCGTCCTCGACGAACCCTGCCACGGCCTCGACGAGGACCAGCGCCGTTTCGTCATGTCCTTGCTTTCAGCCATAGCCGCCCGCGGCGAGTCCACCATGCTCCACGTAACCCACGACCCCGACGAGGTGCAGTCCTTTGAACAGCACATCCTGGAACTCCGCCCCGGCTCAACCCCTTCCTGGTCCATACTTTCATGTGATTCCTGATAATGATCCAGTCTTCCGTTTCAAAGGTTTTCTTCGTTCAGCTTTTTGGCACTGAAAATAGTATGGCTCATATAATGTAGCGCAGCCCCGTCCGAACCGCTTCGATAAGCTCACAGTAAGGCCAGTTCATGCGGAGTGCATGGGGCGCCGGCATAATGGTCGTCGCGCGATAAGCGCGATGATCGTTATGCCAGGCGGGGCCCCATGCAAATTCCGGAGAGGCCTTACTGAAAGGCCTCTTTGAACATTGCGGTTCGGACGTGTAGAAGAGCCTCTTGCATCTTTGTGTAGATACGTGCTAGGTTCTGAATATCTGATTGGAGGAGCGGTTCCCAGGAGTATTCGGGGTGAGGGCGGTGTGCCCGGTGAAGCCTGAAGAAAGGGGAGGATCGCCGAAGGGAACGCGGACGCATCCGCCGCCTTCCCTGGACGTTCGGGTCAATACCCGACGGCTGTCGCGAGGGCCAAACCTTCGCGGAGTGCCAACGGAATCGTCGACCCCTATGGACCCTGCCGTCCATATACTCAAAGGGTATTCGAGCGGTTTCCTGGGATCTCCATCGGATTGGAGGACCCTATGCCGCGCCTTCAATTCGTGGGACATCAGTTATCCGGACACAACAACCGGAGTTGTTCCACCACCCCCTCTCCCCATGACCCCGTTTCGCAGGTCACCGCATCACCCACCCCGGGTATAGCTCCGTCAGCCAGGATAGCGCATGGCTATAAGCGGGCCTCCATAGCCATCCCGCGCAACGGGGCAGAGGATTCCGGCCGATAGCCGCAGGTTTCCTGAAGCAAGCATGAACAGAACCATGGCCCCTTGTACTGACCCTGCAACCGCAGCGGGGTCCCTGAAACCATTGACCAACAATTTTCCCCGGACGGGGATAAGCGAGGAATAACTGATATGAATACAACGCGTTTTACAGGTCTCGGAGTAGCTCTGGCCACTCCTTTTATAGAAGGTACTGACAATTTTGGAGCTGGTGCGATCGATGTGCGGGCCTTCAGGTCCCTGGTGCGAAGCGTGCTCGATGGTGGCGCGGATTTCATCGTGGTCCTCGGTTCAACCGGCGAAGCCGCGACGGTACTCGAATCCGAGCGCGATGAGCTCATCCGCGTGGCACTAGAGGAGGCGAGGGGTGCTCCGGTCGTGGTCGGAACCGGGCACAATTCTACTGCCGGGGCAGTTGCCCTGGCGGCGAGGGCGGCCGAGCTGGGTGCTCAGGGGCTGCTGGTGGTTACGCCGTATTACAACAAGCCGCAGCCTGCCGGGCTCGAGGCGCATTTCAGGGCGGTTGCCGCTGCCGCGCCGGAGCTTCCCATCATCGCGTACAACGTACCCGGCCGGACTGGCCTGAACCTGACGCCAGCCGCCCTTGCCAGGCTCTGGACCATACCGCAGGTGATTGCCGTCAAGGAGTCGTCAGGCAACCTTGCCCAGATCGGCGAGATTGCGAGGACCCTGCCAGTGGGAAAAACCCTGCTCTCCGGGGATGATGCGCTGGCCTTGCCGTCGATTTCACTCGGTGCTACCGGCCTCATATCGGTGGTCGGCAACATCCTGCCTGCCGCCACGAAGGCGCTCGTTGATGCTGCGATGACGGGGGATTCCGCTCTGGCGAGGGTCCTCCATGCCCGCCTGCTACCGGTCATGGATGCCCTGTTCCTTGAATCCAATCCGGTGCCGCTCAAGGCCGCAATGGAATTGCTCGGCATGGGTTCCAGCGCGGTACGGCTGCCGCTCGTGCCCGCATGCGCTACAACCCGCGCTAGCCTCGCGGGAGCCTTGCAGGCCTTTGACGCTGCCTGCGAACAGGCCAGAGTTCCGGAAGCCATATGCGCCTGAGCGAGCTCGAGTCGTTCTTTTCCCGCCCCATCGATGACATCGTGCAGGATGGGGCGGGCGCGGGAGCCTGCGGTGCGTTGTTGCAGGCGCAGGAAAACGGCGAGGCCAGG
>CAXZAJ010000372.1:0-3408 GCA_964293355.1 uncultured bacterium | reverse complement strand
CGACGGCTCCCGGTTTGGCTCCGCCGCCATAATGCACCGCGAAGTCTTCTATGGGGCCAGCATGCGTCAGGTTGCACTGGCCTGAACCAGCTACGAGCAATTTTCTGCAAGGAAGATTTCGGCGTTCAAGTACGACAATGCGTGGACGGACTGATGAATCAGAAGTCAGTTCAGCTAATCGAATAGCTGCGAAGAGCGCGGCTGGTCCTGCGCCAATGATGGCTATGCTTCGCTGGTACATCATGGAAACCTCCCTGGCTATTCAGGAGTCGATAGTATCCATAGAAGCTCGCAGGGTTCAAGCTCAAGCGATTCTCCGGGCAATATGAGTCTACCTGAAAGCAGATCGCGTCCCTGCCTGCCCGCGAGCACATGGTCCGCGGCGTCGATATCGAGCTCCCTTGGACGATCTGAAAAGTTGCCGACGACCGTGAGCAGTTCTCCGCCAGCTTGTTTCCGAAACGCCAGGATGGAGCAATGGCCCGTGTCCACAACGGTAACTGCCTGCACGCCGAACACCGCATGCGCCTTGCGGTGGCGAGCGAGTGTACGGATGCCCGCATATACCCGGCCGGTAATACCTGTCGTATCATTCCTGCGCGCGACCATGGTCTCGTTCCAGGCGAGACGGTGCACCCAGCGGCTGTCCGCGGCTTTGGCCGGATCGTCTTCATACCTGTAATCGTTGAGAGCGCCGAATTCGTCTCCGAGATAGATAAGCGGCACTCCGCCGGCGGAGAATGCCACACCGTACATGAGCAATACGCGGCGTATAGCCGTATCAAGATCTTCACCTGCGCCTTCGGTAACGGCCCTCTCGATACCCGCCAAGGAAGCAGCCGTTCCGCAAATCCGGCGGTCACCGGTTGCTGGATTATACTGAAAACTGACGCCGCGGCTGAAGCTGCCGGGAAACGTCCCCAGGTAAAAATCATTGAGGAAGGCCCGGTGGTCCCCCCCCTTGATGCCAAGTTCGGCGGCATCCTCGTCGGCGAAGGTCCAGCCTATGTCGTCATGGCAACGCACGTAGTTTATCCATGCGCAACCAGCGGGCAGCCTGTGGCGTTTCCGTATTGACAGCGCCAGAAGCCGCGCATCCTTGGTTGCGGAGGCTTCCCACAATTCCGCCATCAACAGCGGATTATACGAAACCTGGCACTCGCGCAGGTCTATGTATTCCGCTATGCGGTCAGGGTGCACGATGGCCTCTGACTTGAACAGCAGCGACGGACATGCCAAGCGCGCTATGGACTGGAAAGCTTTTATGATGGTGTGCGCCTGCGGCAGATTCTCGCAACCCGTACCGATCTTCTTCCAGATGAAGGCCACCGCGTCCAGGCGCAGCACCGATACGCCGCGGTTGGCCAGCGCAACCATTTCAGCGGCCATGGCCCTGAACACGGCGGGGTTGGCGTAGTTGAGATCCCACTGGAACGAATGGAAGGTTGTCCACACCCACTTGTTCATCTCGGGCGACCAGGTAAACGAACCGGAGCGCGCCTCAGGAAAGATGTCGCGCAAGCTCGCCTGATACGCGGCGGTATCGGCACGATCGGCAAACACCCGGTAGAAGTCCTGGTGCGCTGGATCACCTGCTTTTGCCTGCATGGCCCATTCGTGCTCGTCGCTCGTGTGGTTGAAGACAAAATCTGCGACGAGCGCTATTCCATCTTCAGCCAGCTTTCCGGCTAGCAGTTCGAAGTCGTCCATGGAACCAAGAACCGGGTTGGTCTGCCGATAACTCGACACCGCATAGCCGCCGTCGCTCTCCTTTTCAGGCACCAGGAAAAAAGGCATCAGGTGCAGCCAGGTTACACCAAGTTCCTTCAGGTACGGTATGCGCTGCGCGATTCCATTTAAGGTTCCTGCGAACAGGTCTACGTATGCGACAGCGCCGACCTGGGTTCCGGAAAGGAACCAGCCGGATTCCGGCGGCAACTCACGGTCCCGTTGCCGCAACGGCTCGGGCCTGGCCTGGAATCCGGCAAAGGTCTCCTCTATCAGCGCCTGCATCTGGAACGCAAAATCAGGCCGGTCGCGGTACAACTCCCACAGCAGTTCGGCCAGCCGCCTGAACTCTCCATCCAGCCTTGCAGAAAACTCAGCCAGATCTACCGCAACCGCTCCCTTCGCGAAAGCGGCCAGACGTTCGCGGCAACCGCTTTCCAGAGCCGCCCAGGATCGGTCCATCACTTGATCGATCCGGCCACCATGCCCTTGACGATGTACTTCTGAGCCAGCAGGAAACAGATGACCACGGGTATCATGGCCAGCAGTATGGCGGTGAGGATAAGATCCCATTGCTTGACGAAAGCGCCTGCAAAATTGGAAACCGCCAGGGGTATGGTCTGGATGGCATTGCCCTTGCCGAGCACGAGGAGGGGCAAGAGGAAATCATTCCATATCCAGATGCCATTGAGCACGAGCACCGTGGCGTGGATGGGGCTCAGTATGGGGAATATTATCCTGTAAAAAATCTCGGCCCTCGAACAGCCATCTATGGTCGCTGCTTCTTCCAGTTCCACGGGGATGCTCTTGATGAAGCCGTGGTACATGAAGATGGACAGCGATACGCCGAAACCCACGTAACACAGGATCATGCCGGCATAGGTGCGCAGGAGTCTTATGCCGGTAATACCGGTGATGGTCCTGAGCCAGGACAGCAGCGGGAACATGACGATCTGGAATGGTATGACCATCGCCGCCACGAAAATGAAGAAGATGGCGTTGGAGGTCTTGGTCTTTGTGCGCACGAGGGCCCAGGCGGCCTGGGACGACAGGAAGCTTATAGCCAGCAGCGATACTGAGGTGATGATGCCAGACGAAACCAGCGAAGCCGGATACCGGATGTTGCTGCTGGTCCATATCGTCGCCACGTTCTTGAACAGGGTGCCCCAATCCGTAGGCATCACCAACGGGTACTGGGTAACCTCGAAGGCTGTCTTGGCTGAGTTGATCAGCACGAGGAAGAACGGAAACAGGAATGCCAGGAACAGGGCCAGCGTCGCGACTTCGGCGACTATCTTTCCGACTTTTATGCGGTTCACAGTTCCAGCTCCTTCTTCTTGTTTACGGCGACCTGGACCAGCGCTATGACCGCCAGTACGAGGAAGAAGACCACTGCCCGGGCCTGCCCCATTGCCAGGAAATTGGACAGGAAGGCGGTATTGTAGATATTCAGCGCGAGCAGTTCCGTGCCGAGTACGGGTACCCCCTGGAACATGGTCGACGGGCCTCCGCTGGTCAACGATACGTTGACATCGAACTGCTTGAAGCTCTGCACCAGCGGCAGGAACATGGGTACGGGATAGGCCTGGGCAGCCATCGGCAGCGTTACCGCACGGAGCCTCTCCATGGGATTAGCGCCAGCGATCATTGCTGCTTCATGCAGTTCAACCGGTACATTTT
>CAXZAJ010000371.1:0-3434 GCA_964293355.1 uncultured bacterium | reverse complement strand
GAAAGGAATCTTGAAATATTGCTTGAGCGTCGGGTCGAATAACCAGATGGCGCTGATGTCCCGCGGATCACGCCGAAAGATGAGTTCTAACTTCTTGCCGGTGTCCGGATTCTCCGCGTTGATCCAAGGACGCAGTGCCTCGGCGTAATAGCTCATACCGTCGATGGTAACGCCGAAGGTCTGCACGGTGCGCCGGAAGGCGGGCAGGAAGTCGAGGAGGATTGTCAGTCTGTCCGCTGGTCGCGGCGGCACTCCTACGCCCTGAACCTCAGCGTTACCGAAGATCCCAATCTCCCACTTCTTCAGGGGTGCCATGCCGATGGAGGCATGCAGACGCTGGTGATAGACCTTGCAAATTAAGGTAACCAACCAGGTCTCAAATTCCGATTTGGTCATCGCCGCATGTTTCTCGGCATCATAGCCATCCCGCTCCTTGATGGACGAGAATGTAGTGCCCGGGAGCTCGTGGATCTCACGCAGCAAAGTACCGAGCATTCGCTCGATGTGGCCACCATAGCGTGGCTGCTTGACGGGCCTGAACTCCAGGTTGATGCCGTAGGCAAGGCACGATCGCTGAAAATTATTCGACCGGAAATCCGCCCCATTATCGACATGGATCGTTCTGGGGACGCCCCAGACTGGCCATGAGGCATCAACCTTGTGAAGCACCAGCCAGTCGTCCTTGGGGAGCATGGCATGGGCAACGCACATGGCGACAGAGGTCTCAGAAGGGGGATCGAAAGAGAGGTAATAACCGGTGACCATGCGACTATGCACGTCGATCGCTAGGGTGATCCAGGGACGGCCAATCGGCTTCCTGTGGACGTCATCCACAAGAATGATATCGGCCGGCGTGTGGTCGATCTGCATTACCGCGAGCGGGTAGTCTGCATTCGGGAAGCTACCCGGAGCCGGCAGGAACTTGTTCTTGGCCTTTTCCTTGAATCCGCGTCCCCGCAGGCTCTCCTTCTCCGATATCCGGGCGATACGGGCCCGAATGGTCATGTGGTTGGGTGCCTTGATGCCACGCTCGGCGCATCTGCGCTGGACCTCAATCACCGTCTTCTTCGCGGTTGGACGTTGAGGCGTCAGGTAGTAATCCCGAATCGTTTGCTCGATGACTTCATCGGCATCCGCAGGAATACGGCTCTTTCCTTCCTTCCAGCCACGTTTCTTGGGAATCAAGGCGGTAACGGTACCGTAAGCGTTGTACCGCTGGAGCCAACGGTACAGGGTAGCCAAATTGACATTCACTTCCTTCGCCCGGCGCTCCACTTCGTCGCGGCCAATCAAACTCTTGCCCACCAACGGTGTTATCGCGGCAAACCGCTGCTGAGCCACCCGCCAATCCACATCGGTAATTTCAGCGAGGTCCTGGATAATGGCTAAGCCCACATCCTTGGCACCGGCCACTGGCCGGAGGTCGCCAATCCTCAATGGAGCGCTACGCCCCGTTTCCACAGCAATGCCGATAACCGATTCGAAGTCTAGTACTTGGGCAATCCGGTAAACCATGTCGCCTTGTTGCACCAAGGCGCCAATATCGACCTTGACCCTTTCCCGATTTGGCTCGAAGGCCTCGTTAGGCGGGCTCGATTCGTCGTTATCATTCATCGGTCGGTATCCATAGTTCGGTAAACTCGTTGAGCGATCGGCTGATATCACAGTCCAACTGGCGACTAGCGAGCAGGTACCAGAGGTGGGCAATGCCCTGAGCTCGGTAAAGCCCCATGAAATGCCTAGAGAGAAGGTAGTCAATGGTGACGCACCCCATCTCACCAACGGTTTCAAGCACGCTTAAGCTTTCCTCGATGGGGAACTGCATTCGCGTATAGCGCTCCAGGAAGCGTACATTTTCAAAGGTTTTGTCCCGAATCCGAGATTCATCACGAATGTGAAATTCCCAGCCTTGTTCCTGAGCATAGCGCCAAGCCGCCTTCCATTTTGGTCGCCAGACGCGCCAATGTTTGCGCCATTCAGCTTCGGGTTTTACTTCCACCAGTACCGGCTTGGGGTAGTCGCCATACTTACGATTTCCAAGGCGGTAATAGACGAGGAAATCCGGCGTATATGTATAGGTCTTTCCGTTGGCAGCAACGAAAGGGATCTCCGTAGGTTGCGGGATGACATCCAGAACGTTGAGACAAAACTCCGTTCGGATGAGGAAGTCACGCTCCAAGGTAGATTCAAATGAAATCGGTGTCTGGCCCCGAAAAGCGTAACTACCCGAGACACTGCGGCGCGTCGGGCCGATTTTGCGCACCTGGCGAGGATGATTTTCGTCGCAACTATTTCTGTACAAGGCTGACCTCGTCGCTGTTATTTTCAGGATTTCTGTCGCAGAATATCTAATATGAACGACACTAACTCTCCGACTAACTATGCATAGTGTCGCAATTATTCCTATATATCACAGTTAGATATCATATTTTTGAACCTGCTGTGATTATTTGGGGTATGCCTCACCGAGTCCGCATATACCGGACAAATAACGCACTATTCAGAGATCGCAACAAAGCCCGCTCTTTTGTTATTTCAGACTGCCGGCCTTGTCTCTCAAGGATTAGCAAATTACGGACGCAGTCAAATGCTCGTGTGGCCGTTGTGACTTTTGCGGGTTCCGCCTCACGAACTCTTTCCAGAACAGCCGGAGATGCGGTGATTGCCAATGCGGGAAACCAGGAAAGCTGACTGTCGTCACTATCCTCAAACGAGGCCTCAAAATCATCCATCAACCGAAGTAGGACTGGCTCATGCACCGTTCGAACAGCCTCCGCAAAAGTAACAGGCGCCATCCATGCCAATTCCATTAGGAATGGCCACGCCTCGCTGAGGGCTCCGGTACGGATTTTTGCTATGACCATCCACTGAAGTGGCGCAGGCAATTTACGCCACCCCGATATTGACTGGGTACTCTGTATGGCGTTCTCCCACTCTTCCGCTCGAATCCACACTGCGGCTGAATGAGCTGTCGGACAAGTATTCGAATAAGGAAGATCCGAAACAATCAACGCAAGCTCATGCCAAACGTGCCTTCGCAACCATTGTTTAGCTGCGCCGCCAAAGAGGCGATCAGCCGCTGGCATAAATTGCTCTTCCACGTAAGCCACTGCTTTATTCAATGCCTCATGGCTGGATATCACCCCAGGAAATCCGCAAAGCATCATCAGCGTTTGGGCGCTGAATATCTCCGTATTGCCCGGGTACTTGGCTGAGAGTTCTGTTATTGCTCTTTCTGCCTCATGAAACGACAAGCGGCTCAAAGTACTGACCACGTCATTGAGCAGCATGGTCTCAACGCTGTCATCGAAAATATCAAGTTGGATACCTGGCCCCATCATTTAGCTCAAACGGGGGAGGTTTCAGTATTGCCTGGCAACTGCGGACAGGCTTCTGCGGCATCCCACGACCACCAACTGGGGCACCCAAAGTGC
>CAXZAJ010000370.1:0-3457 GCA_964293355.1 uncultured bacterium | reverse complement strand
GTTTTTGCTCAAATAACCTGAGGCCGCGACGATTAATCCAATACGCTTTTAAGCCCTGTCATGCTCCGGAAACACGATGCCGGCATCCTTGCGCACGCGGTCCAGCACTTCCATGAGGTCGGCTGAGAACGACAGCGGCAGGAGCGGGCTTTCCTTAAGGCCTGAGTCGAGGCATTCCATCACATGCGCGGCTTCCAGTTCGTAACCGGTGCCAGTTCCCCGCGCAAAGCTGATGGTGGTCTCGTCGGCCTTGGCCTTGCCCAGGGTCAGCGAGGTTGCGTTGTTGAACTGCCGGTTGAGCCGCGCGTAGCCGCCCTCGAACCAGAACTCCGCCTGCGTTGGCGCGTCGGCGGCTATGCTGGAGGCCAGAGAGGCCATGCGCCCGCCCGGGTACCCGAATGACATGACGATGCTTTCCTCGGCCCCCGTGGAGCAGAACGACGCCATGGTCTTTATAGTGTCCGGCTTGCCCAGTGTCATGAGGGCTGCAAAGACGGGGTAGATGCCGATATCCAGGAGCGAGCCTCCGCCCAGCGCAACGTTGTACAGCCGCTTTTCAGGGTCAAAGGCTCCCTTGAACGCAAAGTCGGCGCGGACCAGCTTGAGGGCGCCCAGTTCACCTGAGGCCGCGCTGGCCAGCACCTTCTGGAAACTGGGCTGAAAACGCGTCCAGAACGCCTCCATGAGGAAGGTGTCACTGGCTTTGGCCGCCGCGATCATCTCCGCTACCTCGCGGGAGTTGATGGCAAAGGCCTTCTCGCACACCACGGCCTTGCGGTGCTTGAGGCAGAGGAGCGTGTGGTCATGGTGGTGTGAGTGCGGTGTGGCCACGTAGACTACGTCAACCGCGGGGTCCGCCACGAGTTCCTCGTAGCTGCCGTAGGCTTTTGTGAAGCCTGCCTGTGCGGCAAAGGCGCGCGCCGTGTCGAGGGAACGGGAGGCCGCGGCATAGAGGGTGGCGTTGGGGAGGGTTTTGAGGTCCGCGGCGAATTTTCCGGCTATCTTGCCGCAGCCCAGGACGGCCCAGTTATAGGTGTGGCCCATGATGCATGCAACTATAGCGTGGCGGACGGGGCTGTCAATATGCCAAAGCCTTCTGAAATGGACACTTGCCGGATTTTTCCAGCTCCATTACAATCTTTCGATGGCAGGTAAAAAAATCAACGTCGTCCTGAAAATTTTTGGTATTTCCACCGCCAGTTTTATTGTAGGCCTGCTCATCCGGCTGTCGATCCAGTCAATAATGGGAACCAAGGTGGTCTGGCTGACCTTCTATCCCGCCATCATGGTTTCAGCCCTGCTCGGAGGCCTGGTCTCCGGCCTGATCAGCATTCTGTATACCCTGGCGTTCGCCTTTTATGGCTGGATGTTCATTGACTCCGCCCGGTTCATCACTTCGTTGCCCGATGTCATCGGGGCGGTCGTTTTCGTACTCAATACGGTGATGATGTCACTGGTGGCCTGGGGCATGCGCCGCGCCAATGCCCGTAGCCGGGCCGCGCAGTTGCATGCGGAAGCGGCTGACCGGGCAAAATCCGTGTTCCTCGCGCAGATGAGTCATGAGCTGTGCACGCCGTTCAACGCCATACTCGGGTTTACGAACCAGCTTTTGCGTGCCCAGGGTTCCACCCCGCGGCAGCGGGAGGTGCTGGGCATCATAAGCCGGAGCGCCAACCACCTGCTGGAGCTTATAAACAATGTGCTGGACATGAGCCGCATCGAAGCCCGGCAGGATGAGGCCGAACGCAAGCCGTTTTCAGTCAGGGAGTTGCTGCGTGATACTGTGGAACTGCTGGCAAAGCGCGCCGAGCAGAAGGGCTTGGCGCTGACGCTCGACGTAGCGGACGACGTGCCGCAGTCCGTCACAGGCGACGCGCTCAAGTTGCGCCAGATCGTCATCAATCTGGTTGGCAACGCCATCAAGTTTTCACCCAGCGGTACGGTAGCCCTCTCGCTGACGCGGCTCGATGGGCAGGATGGGACATCGCCCTGGCTGCGGTTGACAGTCAGCGACCATGGGCCGGGTATAGCCCCCGAGTTCCAAAAGGCAATTTTTGAGCCGTTCCGGAAGCTGGACCCGGACGGCAGCATCGAGGGCTCGGGGCTCGGCCTGTCGATAGCGCGGCAACTGGCTACCGTGTTGGGCGGACGAATATCCGTGGCCAGCGAGCCAGGCCACGGCGCGTGTTTTTCAGTAGTCTGGCCGGCTCCCGCTGCTCTGATGTCGGTTCAACCCGATGACGAATCCACCGAACGGCAAAAAACGCTTCGTCTGGTACCCGGTCAGCCGCGCAGAACCTGCCTCGTGGTCGATGACAGCCTGGACAACCGCCTGCTTATGAGAAGCTACCATGAAGAGCTGGGCCTGGATTGCCTGCTCGCCGACAGCGGGCGGCAGGGGGTCGAGCTATGCACCCGGCAATTGCCGGATTTCATCTGGATGGACATACGCATGTCCGGTATGGACGGTATTCAGACCATGCAGGCCATCAAGGCCTTGCCCGGCACGGAAAAGCTACCCATTGTTGCGGTGACAGCCTCTGTCTTTGCTGACGACAAAGCCAGACTGGAGTCCGCTGGCTTCTCGGCGGTTCTCTTCAAACCAGTCGCGATTGAACAGCTAGCCCGGTGCCTGGAACGCTTTCTTGCCCTGCGGTTTCAGCATGGCGAGGCTGAGGGCGACGTTCCGACTATTGTCGAGACCCCTCCCCAGGATTCCAATAGCAATGCAGCCGCAATTTGGGCTACGCTTACCGAGTTGCCCATGACGGAACGCGAGAGTCTCCTGAAGGCTCTGGACAGCCTCGATCCCTTGAAGATACACGATGCCATCGAGGCGCTGGCCGGCACGCATCCGGATTTGACTGCCCAGCTACGCAAGGCCGCCGCAAGCTACCGATATACGGAAATTCGAACTCGGTTGACCTCGGGGCAGCCATGAGGGGGTTTTGTGGAACATGAGTCGTCCATCCTGATCATCGATGACCAGCCCGAATCCCTGAGTTGGCTCCATGACCTGTTCAGTGAAGCCGGCTACCGGGTGTTGCTGGCGGACTCGGGTGAAATGGCCCTCTCCGCGGTATCGGCGTTGCAGCCTGACCTCATCCTGCTGGATGTGCTGATGCCCGGCCTGGATGGCTTTGAGGTGTGCCGTCGCCTCAAGGACATGGATGCTACCAGGCATATCCCGGTCATGTTCCTGTCTGCCCTGGAGGACGCCAGCGACAGGATACGGGGCTTCAAGGCCGGCGGGGTGGATTTCATACACAAGCCGTTCCAGGAAGAAGAAGCACTCCTGCGCGTCAGGACTCAGTGTGACCTGCGGCGCCTGCAGCAGAACCTGGAACTGGCGGTCCGTGACCGTACCCAGGCTCTCGAGCTGGGAGTAGCCGCACGCGCAGATGCGCAAAAAAGGCTGCAGGCTGCTCTGGACGAGGTCGGCGTACTGCTGCGTGAA
>CAXZAJ010000369.1:0-3475 GCA_964293355.1 uncultured bacterium | reverse complement strand
TACGAGAGCGTGGTGGCGGCGTCAATATCCGCTTCAAGCCTGAAACTCCGCCACGCACCATTTACGCGGATCTTGATTTCGCGGGGCGCGACCGCTGCTTCCGGTTCAATGATGCCTGACGCAACACCGTTTCCTTTGTTTGGCATGGTATCCCTTCCTCGAAAAAATGTTTTTAAAGAATAAACGCAGTGTCCGCAGCTGTCAATCAATTCTATCAGTCTAATAATAATTCATTACTGTTTTGTGAATATTATTTATTTGATATGAATATATTAAAGACTAATGATTAATAAAATCATCTTATCAATAGCTGATATATGAGTTTAACATTCTTGCTCAAAATAATTTTTATTGACGTACATGAATTTTGATTTATAGTAACTGCGTGCAGGTCTACCTGTACCAAGACTGGACGGAACCACAAGGAGATTTTATGAAAGCAAGAACATCAGCTGTTGGCATCAGAAGGAGTCATGCTTTTTTCCTGGTCCTCACGGCACTTGTACTTGTGGGCATTACCACCTTTACGGCTTGCGCCCAGAAAGCAGCCGCTGAGATCGCAGCAACAAAACCAAAGGCCGAGGTCATCAGATGGAGACTTCAATCCTACGCCGGACCTGCATTGAATGACTTTGTCGTCAAGAATGCCATCGATGAGTTCAACATCGCCGCCAATGGCGAAATGATAATCGACGTGTATACCGCCGATCAACTGGTACCGCAGGGTGAATTGTTCCGCGCTTTGCAGGAAGGCACCATTGACGCCGTGGTCAGCGATGACGACTCAATGGCCTCACCTGTGGATGTGTCGGTTTTTGCGGCTTACTTCCCGCTCGCCGCACGCTACGGGCTTGATGTGAACGTACTCTGGAACTGGTATGGCCTGAACGAGATATGGAAAGAAGCCTATGACGAAATCAAGGGCGTAACCTGGCTGAGCCAGGGAAGCTGGGATCCATGCAACTTTGCCACGACCAAGCCCATCAATCACCTGAGCGATCTCAAGGGTCTCAGGATCTACATGTTCCCCACGGGCGGGCAGTTCATGCAGCAATTCGGCGTAGTACCAACCGTACTCCCCTATCAGGATGTTGAAATGGCGATACAGACCGGCATGCTTGATGGCGTTGCATGGTCAGGCATCACCGAGGATTATACGGTGGGCTGGGCCGATGTTACCAAATATTATCTGACCAATCCGATATCAGGAGCCTGGTCCGGTGGTTGGTTCGTCAACTCCGACGCCTGGGCCAAGGTTCCTCCGCACCTGCAGCAACTGTACAAGCTTGCGATCGACAAGTCGCATTACTTCAGGCTCCACTGGTACTGGTACGGCGAGGCTAATTATCGCGTCAACGGTGGCAAGCTCAAGTTGACCACGATTCCTGATGACGAGTGGAAGATAGTAGAAGAAGCCGCGTACAAGTACTGGGATGAAATAGCCAAGAAGAGCCCCAGGAACGCAAAGGTCGTAGCAATCCTCAAGAAATATGTAGACACCATGCAAAAGGCCGGAGCACCGTACAGGTACTAGGCGCGGATTCCAGTCAACCTAGCTGAGTCGATCAACATTCCCTGTCCATCCTTTTTTTTAAGGGCTGGACGGGGAATGTCTGAAATTCCAGCCTCATCACCGGGAGGTTTCGATGATCAGGGCCGCAAAAGCTTATGTAAAATACATTGACGCAACGAGTCGTCTGGTCGGCAAAGTCGTTATGTACCTGATATTCATCATGATGGGCATTTTGCTCTACGATACGATTTCAAGAACGGTTTTTGGCAAGCCCAATATATGGGCCGTGGAACTGACACAGTTCTTCATGGCCGCCTACTATCTGCTTGGAGGTGCTTTCACGCTGCTCATAGGAGGACATGTACGCATGGACCTCTTCTACAGCAGATGGACCAAAAAAGGAAAAGCAATCGCTGACGTCATTACGTTTGTCCCGCTTCTGATATACATGATCATTCTCCTCTGGGGTGGCGTGCAGGGCATCATCTATGCGGTACGTTACAAGCAAGTAACCTATTCGGCCTGGGGCCCCCAGGTTACCCCTATCAAGATTTTTATGGTAGCGGGAATTACCTTGATGTTTCTGCAGATCATTTCAGAACTCATAAAAGACATCGCGGACCTCAGAGGTGAAAACCTCAGGATAGAGGAGAAATCATGAGTACCTATTCGTTCATGGCACTGATGATGTTTTCCTCAATGCTCATCATGCTGCTTACGGGCCGCCACATTTTTGCCGTAATCGGGAGCGTGGCTGCGATATTTTCCGTTATGCTCTGGGGCGTCGGCGGCGTTGGCATGGCCTTCCAGGCTGCCTTCAAATTGCTGGTATGGTATCCACTGCTTACACTCCCCATATTCATTTACATCGGCTATATGTTCGCCAAGTCCGGCATCGCGGATGACCTGTACAAGCTTATCCACGTCTGGATGGGACCCATTCCTGGAGGATTGGCGGTTGGTACCATATTGCTCATGTGCATAGTATCGGCGATCAATGGACTGAGCGTGGCGGGCATGGCCGTCGGAAGCACCATAGCGTTGCCGGAAATGCTCAAGCGCAACTACGACAAGCGGATGGTCACCGGTGTCATCCAGGCGGGCAGCTCCCTGGGAATCATGATACCGCCAAGCGTCGTGCTGGTACTCTACGGTATGATAGCCAGACAACCCGTAGGCCGGCTCTGGCTTGCGGGATTCATGCCGGGCCTCCTCCTGGCAGTGTTGTTCATCATTTACATACTTGTCAGGTGTGCCATCAATCCGAAACTCGGGCCGCCGATGCCCAAGGAAGAACGGACAATGCCCTTGCTGCAGAAAATACTGCTGTTCCGTTCTGGCTTTATGCCTTTGGTCATCATCTTCTTGATGTCCGGCCTGTTCTTCATGGGCATCACCAGCCTGGTCGAGAGTTCCGCCGTTGGCGCGGTGGTCACCACGATCGTAGCGCTGCTCAAGAAACGGTTGAACAAAAAGGTGATGGTAGAAGTGCTCCGCGACACCCTGAGCGTTAGCTGCATGTTCATGTGGGTCATCCTGGCAGCTTTGGCGTTCGGGTCGATCTTTGATGGCCTTGGAGCCGTAAACGCCATACGTGATCTGTTCCTCAACAACGGGTTTGGTCCTTGGGGCGTCATCATCATGATGCAGTTGTCATACATCATCATGGGAATGTTCCTTGATGATACGGCAATGCTCATCATCGTAGCGCCGCTGTACATTCCGCTTGTAATAAAGCTCGGGTTCGATCCTATCTGGTACGGCATCCTGTATACGGTGACCTGCCAGATCGCGTACCTGACGCCGCCATTTGGCTACAACCTGTTCCTCATGAAGGCGATGGCTCCCAAGGAAATAACGCTGGTAGACATATACCGATCGGTGGTTCCGTTCGTCTTGCTCATGGTCGTGGGACTGGCAGTCCTGATGGTATTCCCGCAGATTTCAACATGGCTTCCGGAC
>CAXZAJ010000368.1:0-3487 GCA_964293355.1 uncultured bacterium | reverse complement strand
GGAAGCGCGCGTCAGGGGGCTCGTCTGGCACAGGCAGCTGCCCTATAATGCGTGGAGCCCCCTATATCCAGATGCTCATGAAGCAAGAGCAAATCCGCCCGTCCAGGCCTTGAGGTTGTACCCGATGTGCGAGTAGACGTACTTGTGGTCGTAACCCTTGGGCAGGGTTCCGTATTGCCCGCTGAAACGCTTGCCGCAGGTGTTGCTCTCACCGCCCGCGCAGTAGCAGTCGCGGCCCCAGTCCCTGATGGACCGCGTCGCCCGTGCCAGCACCTCGTCATTCGTGAGCACGCAGCCACCCTCACCCATCGTGATGTGGTGCGCGGGGTAGAACGAACAGGTCGCGATGTGCCCGAAGGAACCCACCATCCGGCCCTTGTAGGTAGATCCCAGGGCGTCGCAGCAGTCCTCCACGAACCACAGGTCATGCTTCCTGACCAGAGCCATGACGGCAACCAGATCGTACGGATTGCCAAGCGTATGCGCCAGGAATATGGCTTTGGTCTTCGGTCCTATCGCCTTCTCGAGTTCAGCCACGTCGATATTGTACGTTCCAATATCCACGTCAACGAACACGGGAATCATGCCATGCTGGATTATCGGGTTGACGGTTGTTGGGAATCCAGCGGCCACCGAAATGACTTCGTCACCGGGCTTCAGCCTCTTGTCGCCGAGCAGCGGACTGGTCAGGGCAGCAAAGGCCACGAGGTTGGCGGAAGAACCCGAGTTGACGAGGAAAGAGTATTCCGCCCCGGTAAATGCGCTGAACGATGACTCGAACTCCTCTGAATACCTGCCTGACGTGAGCCAGAAATCAAGGGATGCGTCGACGAGGCTCTGCAGTTCCTTCTCGTCGAGGACGCAGACGCTATGGAGAATACCCGGGACTCCGGCCAGAACCCGCCTGCAGGATCGTACTCGTCAACCGTAAGGTGCAGGAACTGCCCCGGCTTGTACCGGGGCACCGTTCCCGCTGGCGTCAGGGTCAACTCGTACACGCCATCGCCGTACGACTGCACTTTTGTTACAACAGCTTTAAGTTTTACGGGATTTGCCATGGAATATCCTTGCAAACAGAACATACAGAGTGGAGAAAAAGTCATTGTTTACAAGACAACCGCTAAAAAGCTTTTGGGGATCAGTCTCCTGAGGCTTCGTTAACAGTAGACAAAGCGGTTTTAACAACAGACGATGATATCCAGATTCCATTCATCCGCAGAGTATCGATATACGGCTTTATTGCTGGAATTAAATTATGGCGTTTTGCCAAAATCAATACACCAACCGAACCAACTACAGGTAAACCGTTGAGCCTGGCAGTTTTACGTGCTTTGTGATCATCAAGCAGGATATAATCTGCTTTGTTTTCCATTGCACAAACGATAGCCTCGGACTGCGATCGAAGTTAGCTCTTCAGCAAAATCATCAGCATCATAGTCGATTGATGAAACTCCGAACGAGGAAAGCCTTAGAAGGAAATCACTTATTGCCATTCCTGCCAGTGACGATGCTTTACCGAGCGAAAGTCGATGATCCCTGTATAGTTCTACTGCCGTGAGCAATTTCATTGTAGTAGTAAATTCCCGCTTGCTTTGGTTGAGGGCATACAGAACATCTTCCGGTATATCGACTGTCATTTCTGCCATCCGCATTGTAAAACTCCTGTCTGATATCTACTGCCACCATTCGACTTGAACGCAAGAACTCGGCATCACCTGCTCTTGCCTTAGGATCCAGACTGCGCGCGCTTCTTTGAACTGAATCCAGCAAATCGGCAGAATCCATGACAAGGGGAAGAGCTTGCCTCAGGACACCAGCTCCATATAGCGGCTACTCTGCTCAAGATTGGCCTCCAGACTGGCAATGGGATCTATATCATCAATAGTGTCAGCCTGGGATACCTTCAGACCAGCGTCAGTCTGGGCAAGAGCAATATAGCGAACGTTCTTTTTCGTTTCCTGCAGTTTCTTGGCTATTTCAAGTTCTCGCAACAGGTAGAGGCTGTGGGTTGCAAGTACAATCTGTACACCCTTTTCTGACATGCTCACGAGCGTAGCCGCAAGGTTCCGTATCAGCTTGGGGTTAAGATTTACATCTGGCTCATCCCAGAACAACAATGATTTGTCACGGAGACCACCGTTCATGACCAAATACGTCAGAAGCCCTATCTTGCGAATACCTTCCGCAACAAGTGGCATTTCTATCCTGCTGCCCTTTCCTTCTGCATCAAGAAGCAGGTAGAACTTGTTGTTTTCAAGCACTACCTTGCCGCCCATCGCTAGTTCAAGGGTCTCACGCAGTGTTTGTTCCTCTTTTTTAAGCTTCCGCAATGAAGCCACGCCCAAGGAATCAGCCAAGTCGAGATAGGTTTCGTCGAATGCCAGATGCCGCTCCCTCAAGGTGGCAGCAAAATTGGGAAATACTGAAAGAATCTCTTTGGTTGGAATGAATACGGGTGAAGATTCAAGCCATACGGTCGGGGTAGCACCCTCCAGTTTAACCTCTTTATCGCTGTTGGACGAAAAGCTGAAGAAGAAAGGATCAGCCAGGCCCTTGATGAAGCCAACCTCAACTTCACAACGACCGCGCCCTTGCTTTCTCGTTACGAGACGCCCAAGAGAATCAGGCATGCAAACACTCTTGAGTTTGTCTGCCAACGCTTTTTGCAGCTCATCCTTGGTCTTGCGGTCACCTTTGCCAACAGCATGGCTAACCCAGGCGCAGGAATACGCGAGCTTCATGAGGAGACTCTTCCCGGTACTGTTCTCACCGACAATTACATTCAATCCAGGAGAAAATCGTATGTCAGCCTCATCAAAAACCGTAAAGTTCTCTACCCTGAGTTTTTCAAGCATGTAGCACTCCCGTTACCATTTCAACATGCCAATCTTTTTTCTCTCATATATATAGAAGACAACCCGCAAAAACACCCTTGTAGACAACTGTCTACATAAAGTATTCCTTTTTTTATCCGATAGTCCTTCAAGTGGCTGGGTGCTGCTTCGATGTAGCGTGCATATGTCAAGCTAAATATTTACAAAATAATGAAATATAATGCTCAAGGTTTGCAAAATGTGCCGATGTTATAGGAGCAACGCTCGCTAGCAAGTGATGTACAACAGCCCCCCAAGAAGGGCACCACGACGGCGTATGCCGGCGTCATCACATGTTTACAGCGGAGATCCCTTGCGGCGCGAGTAATTGACACGCCGCCTTTATAAGGAATCCGCCGCAGGAGGTGCGCATGTTTAAAATTTGCGCTACCCCGAACTACCTACCGACGGTGAAGAAACATTTCATCGTGCAAACCATCCATGATGAGACCAGGAACATGGAGGCCCTGGTCAAGGAAATGACCCAGGCAGAAACGGGCCTCTCGGATGCCGACTGCATCGCGGCCCTCAATACCTTCTTCAAGACGATGTCCCGTGAACTGTCCCGCGGCTCCGTCGTCAAGTTGCCCATCGGGTCCCACCACCTCAGCGCC
>CAXZAJ010000367.1:0-3490 GCA_964293355.1 uncultured bacterium | reverse complement strand
GGTGGGCGAGGCCCTGCAGGAAGCCGGCTTCATGGTGACCAGGGCCAAGGATGGCTACGAGGCCATAGAAGCCTGCTACCGCGTGGCTCCTGACCTCATCGTCATGGACATAGACATGCCGCTCCTCAAGGGATACCAGGCCAGCCGACTCCTGAAAACCCGGCGCGGTGTCCGTGACATTCCCATCATCATGCACACCGCCAATTCAGAGGACAAAGACCGTTTCTGGTCGTACAGTAGCGGTGCTACCGCCTTTGTGGTAAAGGATTTTGCGCAGATAGACCCGCTCGTCGAGATGGTCCGCACGCACATACGGCACGAGCCGCTCGACCTGGCCGCGATCGCTGAAGACGCAAAGGGCATGAACCGCGCTTCCATAGCCGAAGCCTTGTCCAACCTGCTGGACAAGGAACTCTTCAGCTCCACGATCATGAACCAGTTGGCCGAGGCCGGCAGGAGCCTGTCTTCCCTCTCCGGCACCCTCAAGCGCGTGCTTGAACTCCTGGACCTCGCCTGTGAACGCCACATCGGCGCCATCATCCTCAACGCGGGCAAGGAAACCCAGCCCTTCCTCTATCCCGCCGCCTGCGTGAACAAGGAAATGGCCAATGACTTCCTCGCCGTCTCTCTGGAAGACTACTATGAGCAGTTCGACAGGAACAGCCTCAAGCTCGTAGATCCGGTTTTCTTCAACATCGACGAACGCAGCGACTGGAACAAGATAAGCCTGACCAAGGACCGGCTCAGCTCCTACCACCACGTATTGCTGCGCGGGTCCGGCGGTGACGTGATAGGCAGCCTCCATATCGGCCACCTCAAGAACAACTACTTCGCGGAACCTGTCGTGGAAGCGCTCAACGCTTTCGCTGACGAAGCCGGCGTCATCATCCACAACGCCATGCTGTACCAGCGCGTCACCACGATGGAGCAGGACATGCGCAACGTCTTCTCCAAGTTCGTGCCACAGCAGATCATAGACGAGCTTTTAACCCGCAAGTCCAGGACCTCCATGCTGGCCGGCGAAAAGCGTGTGCTGGCCATCCTGTTCTCGGACATCCGCTCCTTTACCACCCTCACCGAGATCAATCCGCCTGAAAAGGTCGTGTCGTTCCTCAACCGCTACCTGGAGATGATGTGCGACATCATAACCGGTCATGGCGGCATGGTGGACAAGTTCATAGGCGACGCCATACTCGCCGTATTCGGCGCGCCGCAGAGCTGGCCTGACAACGGGCTCCGCGCCGTGCAGGCGGCTCTGGACATGTCCAAGGCGCTGGGCGGCTTCGTTGCCACCGACATCGTGCTGCCGCCCGGCGGCCTCAACATCGGCATCGGCGTGCACCTCGGCGATGCCATTGTCGGCACCATAGGCTCGTCCGCCAAGTTCGACTACACCGTCATAGGCGACACGGTGAATCTGGCGTCGCGGCTGGAAGGCCTGACAAAGCAGTACCAGGTCAGGATCATCGTCTCGGACAGCGTGGTCGAGGATATCAAGTCGAGCGGACATGATACAGACGTGTTCGGCTTCAGGGAAATCGAGCGCGTCATCGTCAAGGGCAAGGAAGAGCCCACGACTATTCTGACCCTAGACGACGAGAACAGCCACCGGCTCGACAAGGCCGAACATGACCTGTACCGCAAGGGCCTGTCCATGTACAACCTGCGCAACTGGAAGATAGCCAGCGAGTACTTCAGCCAGATACTGCGGACCAGGCCCGACGACCCCATGAGCGCCATGTACCTGGAACGCTGTCAGGAGTACATACAAATACCACCGCCCGAGGACTGGGACCTCGTGCAGCGGTATTTGACGAAATAGCCGGCGATAAAAAAACGCCTCCGTCCCGGAGCGACCGGAACGGAGGCGGCTTGATTAGCCGTTATTTTTTTATGCGTTCCTTGAGGACAGGCATAGTGAACCCGTATGTATCCTTGAGGTCGCGCAACGGCACGTCTGCCGGTGCGTCGGCAGGCAGGCCAAGCTTTGCCGCTACCGCGGCCGTCGTGGACTTCAGCGCGGTGGCAACGGCGGTCAGGCTCATCGTGCCTTCCAGCTCGAAATCGGCTGGAACGGTCAGGAGCGCTCCACTGGCCGGGCTCGCAGGTGTAGCCGCGGGTGTCGCCGCAGGGGCTGGAGCCGGTGCGGGAGCCATGTCGCCTGATTCTCCGGCGTAGGGAATGCCGAGTATCTTCGCTACGGCGACCCGTACCGCGTCCGCCTCGAAGCCATCGATGCCGGCTAAGGTGCCGGTATCCTTTATCATGGCGTCCGAAGGCACCTGTTTCGGGTCGTCGCCCGCCTCGCGGTACAGCCGCGCCTGCTCGATGCCGAGTGATTCGGCCACCATCGCCCAGGTCGAAGAACCCTTGATGTCTTCCACCTTGAGCTTGCCTTCAGCGGCCATGGCCGTGAGGCTCGGCGCTGCGAATTTCAGCATGCCCGCGGCCTGGCCTATGACGGCGGCGCCCCCGAACATGGCGAACCCGAGCAGGACGATGGTCCGGAGCTTGTAGGATTTTCCGGCAAGGGTAACGCGTAGGGTATCTTTTTTCGTCGGGCAGGTGGTGACGCATTCCATGCAGGAAATGCATTCCGCTGATCCTACGGCGTCAGGATGCGATACGTCGATATTCATGGGGCAGACCTTGTCGCATTTGGAGCACGAGATGCAGGTCGTCGCCTCGCGCTTTATGCGGAACAGGGGCATGCGGCCCAGAATGGCATTGACGGCTCCCAACGGGCAGACGTACTTGCAGAAGGCCCGCTCGTACAGCATTGACAGCACCAGCGAAACAACCAGCAGGACCAGGCCTACGGCGAACTCCGCCCAGACCGCGCTCAAGCCGGCGGAGAGGTGGCCGAAAGCGGCGAGCGGGTCGTACGGCCTGATGATCAACGTTCCGGTACTCCAGGTAAGCCAGACGATGGCGACGAGTATCGGGTACTTGAGCCAGCGCAGCACAGCGTCGAGTTTCTGCGGGACGACGAACCTGCGGCGGAACAGCTTCCTGCCCAGCCAGCCGAATACACCCTGCAGCGCGCCGAATGCGCAAAACCAGCCGCAGAAGAAACGGGACAGCACCACGCCGAGCGCCACGATGCCTCCGAGCATGACGATGTTGCCCGGTTCTATCTTCTTTATAAACTCACCCCCCGCCAGATACTTGAACAGCGTCTCTATGCCGCCGAATGGGTCGAGCGCGTCAATTGATGGAATACCCTGCATCCTCTGGTGCAGGATGACCAGCAGAGTGAGGCCCGCAAGCATGACGCCCAGCGTTATCCGCCTGGCCAGCTGTATCGGTTCAAGTTTCTTTACCATGGAATTCTCCCGTGATCAGTAGTATGGAAAAAGGCCGCCGTCTGGGCGTGATACGCCAGATGCGGCGGGCAGGATGCGCTGGATCAAGCCTTGAGTTCAGCCTTCATCGAGCGGAACGTATCAGCGTCAATTTCCCCGCGGGCAAAGCGCTCGGTCAAAATTTC
>CAXZAJ010000366.1:0-3523 GCA_964293355.1 uncultured bacterium | reverse complement strand
AGCTGGTTTGGGGGAGAGCCTGATCATGTACTGTGGCACCGATAACGGCACTTCAGCGGTAAAATGCCGCCTCGTCGACGAGACTGGAGCCAAGCTCGGCCTGGGCCGTGCTTCCGTAGGGCTTTACAAAGGTGATCTGGGATACGAGGCCGACCCGCTGGAATGGTTAAAATCCGTGGCGGCAGCCTACGCCGAGGCCGTTGCTGCTACTGGCTTTGGTGAATCCGGCATCAAGTCACGGCTACGCGGCGTTTCGGTTTCCGGCAACGGCCCGACCATTGTAGCCGTAGGCAGGGACGGCCTACCCGTCGGGCGCGCATCATCCTGGATGGACCGCAGTGCCGTCGAGGCTGCGGCAACGGTGTCGAAGGCCGCCGGGCGCACCGTTGATCCGTCATTCTCCCTCCCAAAAGCAGTGCGGGCCCACGGGATGGCAGACGCGGATAGCATCGCCATGTTCTTCTCGGGCCCTGAATACCTGGCATTCACGCTCGGCGCCAGCCCTGTCTCGTACCTGGCCGATGATTTCTATGACAGCTTCGTGTGGGACAGAAAAATTTTGCGCAGACTAGGCCTGGATGAGAGCAAATTTCCACCGTACGTGGCACCCGCCGAGCGCATAGGTTATGTCAGCGTACATGCCTCGGAGGCCATTGGCTTGCCCGCCGGGCTTCCCATCATCTCCGGCTTCCCGGATTTTCTGGCGGCCCTCGTGGGCTCTGGAACCGTCAGAGCGGGTGTTGCCTGTGACCGGTCGGGCTCCAGCGAGGCTCTGAACGCCTGTGCGGCAAGACCGTTTCCCGACCCCAGCGTTTTCAGCCTGCCGCATGCCATACCCGGCCTCTGGAACCTGTCGGGAGGTCTTACTACCAGCGGTAAGGCCCTGGAATGGTTCTCCGGCGTTTCCGGATATTCAGGTATTGGTTCTGACAGCGTCTTTCAGGAGGCTGAGCGCATCGCGGCCGGAGCCGGTAGCGTACTGTTCCTGCCCTACCTTGCAGGCGAGCGTGCGCCGATCTGGAATCCTGACCTGCGCGGGGCCTTTATGGGTCTCTCGCTGGCCCACGGCAGGCCTGAAATGGCCCGCGCCGTCGTCGAGTCGATTGCCTTCGGGTTACGGCTAGCCGCGGATCGTATCCGCAGTGGCGGATTTGCCATCGACGTCATTCGGTGCTCAGGCGGCGCAGCCCGAGACGATGTACTCTGCACCATCAAGGCAGACGTGCTTGGCATCCCCGTCGAGGTGCCCCTGACTCCTGAATGCGAAGCCATGGGTGATGCCTGCGCCTGCTCGGTGGCTCTGCACGACCATGCGGATCTGAAAGAAGCTTCGGAAGCCATGGTCCGCATTGAATCCCGCTTTGAACCGGACAGCGGCAGGCGCACTCTCTATGACGAACGCTATGCCGCATGGAAGGAATTCCTTGAAGCCACCATCACCCTCACAGCTTCTCTTTCAGATACAAGGACTTTGTAGCCGATGACAAACCTGCCCCCCTCCATGATGCAGAGCCTCATACTCTTCCTTCTTATAGGTACCGGTTTTGGTGCTGGCAAGGTTGGCGTGATAAAGGGCGACACGGTACGTGCCTTGTCGCGTTTCCTTGTAGATTTCACCCTGCCTGCGCTCATAATAATCTCGATGCAACGGCCGTACACCGCCGTGCTGCGAGACCAGTCATTGCGGGTACTGCTCATCTCATCAATCATCTACGCGGCTTCCTTTCCGCTGGCCTACGCGGCCACAAAACTGTACCGTGGCGCGGGCAAGAGCGAACTCGGGGTTCACCGCTTTGCCATGTGCTTTTCCAACGTGGGCTTCATGGGGTTTCCCGTTGCCGAATCGCTACTGGGACGCGAGAGCCTCTTCATCGTTTCCATCTATAACATACCCTTCCAGATCCTTGCTTTTTCCGTCGGGGTCGTGATGATAGCGGGGAAAAACGGTACGGGAACTCATGGAAAATCCGGCTCCGCGGCATCCCTGAAAGTGCTTCTCAATCCTGCAATAGCCTCTGCCCTGATTGGATTCGCGCTGTTTCTGGGTTCCGTGAGCATACCCGACCCGATCTATACGGCAATGGACCTGCTCGGAGGCATGACCACACCGCTCGCCATGGTTGTCATTGGGGTGGTGCTTTCACAGACCCGGCTTTCAGGTGTTTTCAGCAATCCGCGCCTTTGGTTCACGACAGGCTACCGGCTCGCGTTCCATCCGTTGCTGGTATACCTGTTCGCCAGGGCGGTGGGTCTGCATGGGCTGGAACTGTATGTGCCGGTACTGGTATCGGCAATGCCCGTGGCGGCGAACAGCACCATACTTGCCGGGGTGTACGGAGGAGACAGCGTTACCGCGTCGGCTCTGGTTTTCACGTCTACGGTATTGTCCCTCGCGACGATACCCCTGACGGGCTGGCTCTTCCTGTAGTTCAGACTGTAACTGTTTCCAGAACCGCCGGGAGCAATCCCAGCTTTCGGCCCGCCGAAGCGAGCACATCGATCGCATCATCGATGTCGGCGGCCTCGTGGGCAGCGGTGACTGTCGCGCGGAGCCGGGCCTGACCTTGCGGCACTGCCGGCGAGACGACCGGCAACACGAAAATATCGTTGTGCTGCGCTTCCCGAGTCATCCTGAAGGCCGTATCATCATCACCGCACATCAAGGGGACGATGGCCGTCTCTGTCTGGGCTGTGTCAAAACCAAGGCTTTTCAGCCCCCCGATAAACCGCGCCGTATTATCTTTCAGCTTTTTTACCCGCCACGGTTCATCGAGTATCACCTTGAACGCTTCGTTGGCGGCGGCAGCCTGCCCTGGAGGCAATGCCGCTGAAAAAATGTACGCACGGCTGGCGTGGCGTAGATACGTGATCATCTCCGAATTCGCCGCGATATAGCCACCAACCGACGGGATGGTCTTGCTCAGCGTACCCATCTTTACATCTACGGCACCATAAAGACCAAAATGTTCCTCTATGCCGGTTCCCTTTTCTCCGAGCAAACCCAGTGAATGAGCCTCGTCAACCATAAGCCAGGCGCCATATTTTTTGCACAGGGCCGCCATCCGGGGCAGGTCCATGATGTCACCGTCCATGCTGAAGACTGCGTCGGTCACGACGAGCCTGCCCGCGCCAGCCGGAGCCTTCAAGAGCATGCTCTCCAGATGATCCATGTCCTTGTGCCGGAATCGGCGGAATTCAGAACCAGACATCAGGCAGCCATCCACGATGGAGGCATGGTTTATCTTGTCAGAAAACACATAGTCGCCACGACCGACCAATGCCGATATGACCGTAAGGTTGGTCACATACCCGGACGAATACGTCAGGGCATCTTCAGTGTGCTTGAAGGACGCTATGGTGTCTTCAAGCTCATCATGCAGTGAAAGGCTACCCGCGAGCGTCCTGACACCGTTTGTTCCCGTGCCAAACTTGTCTATTGCCCGCTTGGCCGCTTCATTGATGCGGGAATGCCCTACGAGCCCGAGGTAGCTGGACGAAGCGTACATGCCCATCTCACGCCCGG
>CAXZAJ010000365.1:0-3529 GCA_964293355.1 uncultured bacterium | reverse complement strand
ATAGTAGGACTCGTCAAGAAAGGACCCGACCCGCCCTCGACGGGCCTCATCAACGAAGGACTCCTGCAGCTCGACAAGACCAGCCGCACCATATTCCAGACGCTCAAGGACCTGACGCTCCTGCACAAGGAAAAATACAAGCTGGAAGTGCGGCGTATCGCCACGAACAACATGAAGTTTGAAAGCGACTACGTGTTCACCCACCAGGATGACGCCATACGTAAGGTCAGGCTCAAGATAGCCGAGTCGGGCGTCGATCAGGCGTTCTTCCCGGAACTGGTCGCGGAAGTGCTCAAGGAAGACTTCAGCTCCGATCGCGAGAGCCTGCGTGATGAGGTCATGAAGCGTTTCCAGGTGGCAGTAGAAAAGAGCCAGGAACAGTCCGCTGAACGTAACTTCAAGGCAGTGTTGCTCGATGGCGCGAGGGTCATCATCGGAGTCGGATTCCAGCTGGATGACGCGGTTAAGAAACTTGAAGAAAACGAGGCTATCCTGGAATCCATGGACAAATCGTTCATGACCAAGGTCAAGAAGGCGCTCCGGGAGATGATGGGCAAGAAGCGGGAACATGTTACCCACGAAGTCGAATACCTGGACCCGGTATCAAGCGAGCGCAAGAACGAGTCCATAGACTTTACCGTGTTCTGCCAGGAAGCGACGAAGCGTGCCCAGAACCTCACGTCGATGGTCTCCAAGAACGGCTCCGCATTCAAGCGGATGGAAGGCTCTTCAGAGGATCTGATTTACAAATTCCTCAGCAAGAGCATAGAAGAACTGCAGACCTTCCATCGCAAGCTTTCCGCCCTCGACGATTTTTTCATGGGCGCCATCGAGGATCCGGAGTTCAAGGGCCGGGTACGCAACATCAAGGGCGAATTGGGCTCGCTCAAAAACGCCCTGATCAAGGCCAACCAGAAACGGCACGAATACATAGCGCAGAAAGAAGAACTCGAACAGATGAAGCGCCTCGGCATCAGGGAAGCCTGATCCGCCTCAAGCGCTTTACCCCCCAGGAGCATACATGAAGAAAGCTACGATCCTGTTGATGGCATTGTCACTCGCGGCGGCAGGCTCGCAGGCTTTTGCCGATCCCGGATTTGATGGAACGAACGCCTCACGGGAATTCGTCGTTGGCATGGGCACAGAGGAACTGGAACTCAACCCTTATAAATCAATTTATGCTCATGAAATGCAGATTTTCTCGGCACTCTACGAGGGTCTGTTTACCTATGACCCCCAGAGCCTCGATCCTGTACGGGCCCAGGCTGAATCCTTCGAGAAATCAAAGGATGGCAAGACCTGGACTTTCGTTCTGCGCAGCGATGCCCGCTGGGCTGACGGTACAGCGGTCACCGCCAAGGATTTCGTAGAATCCTGGCTCTACCTGCTCGCACCTGAAACCAATGCCGAATACGCGGTATTCTTTGATATCATCAAGGGAGCCAAGGCCTTCAGGACCGGCAAGAACAAGTCGCGCGATTCAGTGGGTCTGACGGCACGGGATGACCGCACCCTGGTGGTGCAACTCGATACGCCGGCCGCATATTTTACCCGCTTGCTGTGCCACAGCGCCTTCGTGCCGGTGCACACATCGTTGCGGGGCGTGCGCACCTGGAAACCCGAGGCGGTCATCGGCAACGGACCGTTCCTGCTCGCAGCCCTGGACTCCTCTGAACTGCTGCTGGAGAGGAACCCTGACTACTGGGATGCCTCCAGCGTCATGTTACCCGCTATCCGCATACTCTTCCTGGAGTCCGACGAGCAGGCTACAGCCCTGTTCAACGACGGGCAGGTGGACTGGCTCACCGACCTGGCAGATGTTGACACCCTGCTCGCCCCCGAATCAATCCAGTTCGCTCCCATGTTCGGTACCGGCTATTATTTCTGGAACGCCTCCCGCAAACCCTGGAACGATGCCCGCGTCAGGCGCGCGCTGGCCCTCCTCGTCCCCTGGGATGAAATACGTACAGAGGACAACTATTACGCGCCTACGAGCGTGCTCGTGTTGCCGTTCGCAGGCTATGAGTCTCCTCTGGGTATCGATGCACGCAACGAGGAAGAAGCCCTCAGGCTACTCGCCGCCGCCGGTTTCCCTGAAGGAAAAGGCCTGCCTCCGCTCAGGTTCGTTTCCTATGAGTCTGAAACCCATGACGCCAACCTTGGCATCATGGAAGCAGCATGGCTGCGCGTCGGATTGACGGTCGAGCATGTCGTCGTCCCCACGGGAACGACGATACGTGAATCCAGACAGCAGGGTTACAGCCTGTCCTTCACCAGCTGGATAGGTGATTTTGCCGACCCAGCAGCATTCCTGCTCATGTGGACCAGCGATTCAGGCCTCAACGAGGGTGGCTACAAGAGCCGCGAGTACGATGCCCTCGTGGCCCGTTCCATGGAAGAAGACGGCAAGACCCGCCTCGCGACGCTGGCGGAGGCAGAGGCCAAGTTGCTGTCCGACGCGCCCCTGTTGCCCCTGTACCATTCGCTTTCCTTCAATGTCATAGACCTCGAGGCAATTACCGGCTGGCACCAGAACCCGCTGGACGTCCATCCGTTCAAGACGATTGGCTTTGGTACGCCCAAGGCAAGACCGTTCGTTGCCATGTCAGGAGGAGTGACTCCATGAAAGGACTCAGACGACTGCTCGGTACCGTGCTGTACCTGTTTTTGGCCTTCCCGCTGCTCCTGGGCGGGTTGACGCTGGCATCGGTCAGGCCGCTGGCCAGCAATCCTCTAGCCATCAAGTCGATGGTAACCGACCAGCGCTTTGCTGTCCTGCTTGAATCACCGGACCTTGTAGCCATGGCGCCTGAGACCCTGGAGTTCGGCGGCACAACCCTGGACGGCAAGGCTGCGGTCACCGCATTCCAGGCCTCGGTTTCCTCCAGCGTCATCGTCTCCACCGCGGAAGACGCAGTGGATTCCGCGTTTACCTCCATGGAGCGGCGGGAAGCGTTCTTCAGCGTAGACGCAAAGCCGCTGAAAAACGCGCTCAGATCAGGCGCGCCGGCATTCGCCGATACATACCTCGCAACGGCAAGACTTCCGGTCGTCGTAGCGCTGCCAGGAACAGCCGTTGCTACAAGCTCCAAGCCCGCGGTTACGGCCCTTGTCGTAAAGACTGCCGACGAGCAGCCGGATGAATGGGTCATCGGAGAACCAGGCTCACGGTTTGAAGCGCCAGCAAGATTCGGCGCGCTCGGGGCCGGGCTATCCGGAGCGAGCATCTGGCTCATCATTACCGGCGCGGGGCTCTGCTTTGCCAGCGTGCTCGTCGCAGGAACCAGCTGGCGCCGCCGACTTGGTCGCCTGGGTACCAGGATACTGGTACCGAGCATCCTGGTCCTGGTCGTCGGCCTCGTGCCGCACCTGATCGTACCTGGCGGCCTCGTAAGGCTGCCATCCGGTGTCTCGGGCGCAACGCTCCCCGACCTGGCCGAGTACCTTCGCTTCGTCATGACAAAAATCGGGGGCGGATTCCTTACCGCCGGACTCATCGGCGTCGGAGCGGGTACGGCCTTTGCTTCAG
>CAXZAJ010000364.1:0-3546 GCA_964293355.1 uncultured bacterium | reverse complement strand
ACTTCAATGCCTCTGTCTTCTATATGCTTGAGGTACCATGATGCGGACTTGAGTATTGATCCAATTTTCTGGTCGCCGTAGGCTGGTTCATGGTGAAAAAGGACTAGACGCTTGATATGCCATGACGCCGCGAAATCTGCCGCCAGACTGAAGGAGGAATGCCCCCAGTATTGTTTTTCTATCGCTTCTCCAAGCGTATACTGGGCATCAATTATCAGACTGTCGGCTCCTTTGAAATAGGATTCGTTCTCTGGAGTCCTGTCAAAATCCTTGGGGTCCAGTTCTGTATCTGTCGAATAAATGGCTTTCTTGCCATCTTCTTCTATGGCATAGCTGTAACAACCACCGGGATGACTCATCAAGCGATATCTGACCCGGACCTTCCCTATCTGAATAGCGTGGCCATCAAGCTGAATGAATTCCTTTTTTGCGCCCATGGCATCAAGTCCGATAGGAAAATATGGTTCTTTCATCTGCCCCTCGAGGATTCCCTTGAGGTTTGGATCTGGACTGTACATCGACAACTGAGTACGCGTATCGAAAGCAGGTGCAAAAAACGGGAGTCCCTGGATGTGATCCCAGTGAAAATGGGAAAAGAACAAGTGTACAGCCGCAGGTTTTTTTGATGCGACAATTTCTTGCCCCAGATTGCGAATCCCTGTACCAGCGTCGAAAACGAGTCGACATGGTTCATTTGTCTGTACTTCAACGCACGCAGTATTTCCACCGATAGTGGAAAACAGATAGTCAGGCAATCTGGCGAGAAACAATTCCCTGGATTCCTGCGATTCCAGATCTGCCGGAGTTATCCGCTGAACGATCGACGAAATTTTACTCCGGAGTTTTGCTGGAGTCAGTGGCGTTGGCAATGATCCGCGAGCGCCCCAGAAGCGTATCTTCATCTATGGACTCCAATGCGACATCATAAGGAATGACGAGAGCTTGATTGGCCCGCTTCTGCCATAGGCGTTCACCTATGGTTTCTGCGTGCACGACAGAGCCTTTACCAATTCCTGGACAATCTTTGGCTTCCCGTACCCAATCTTCTGGGGTGTCAATAACCCCTTGCCAAAATGGATAGGTGGAACATTGTATGGGACGGGCTTCATACGCCGAGCACCCATGTTCGCCCCAGAGTATACAGTCATAATTGGCCTTTTCCTTAAGGCTTAATGCCAGTCCTGAGCCAATATCAACAGCTCTTATAAAGGTATCCAGAAATTGACGGAAGGCAAGTCCAGTATGCAGTAAAAGTCGTTCAAAATCAGTTGCAGATAGGAAGACAAAGCCAGGTTCCAGTCTGCAACAGGCAGAACACCTGACGCATTCAAAACGGAGGCCTTCATTCCAGAATGGTGCGTCCATTGTAATCCTTGTAGTATACATAGAAACAAGGACCGCCGGAAGGCGGTCCTTGAATTGGAGAGAGAAGGATTTGAACCTTCGAAGGCATAGCCAACAGATTTACAGTCTGCCCCCTTTGACCACTCGGGAATCTCTCCATTGAGCATCCGATCGCCACCGGACTCGCTTGAGCCATCTCCCGGAATCGAACCGGGGACCTCGTGATTAGAAGTCACGCACTCTACCAACTGAGCTAAGATGGCGTTGAACGAGGCCAACTATACAGAAACGGCACGATCGAGTCAAGCGTGATCTTTTTATTTATAGTTACCGAAGCGGTGCAAAAAAACCACTTTCATCTTTTCCCGATCTGTCGCGGAGATATACTTCAACACTTATTGGTAAATAGGCTTTGCCAAAACCGTCTTCAGCGGTTGACACATAGGACAGTCGGTATCGTCCCGTCTGTGAGGCACGGATGCTTTCCGCAATTATTGACAAGCCCTCTGGTCTATCGGTTCGATATGAAGCTCCATTTGATCTCCGCACGAGGTACGAAAGAGCTTCTGACGGAACACCTGAACCCAGAATTACCGAATACAAACTGATATCGTTTGCTTCCAGCATCGATGAGAGCTCAGAAAGCGATGCTCCATCCAAAAATCGTTCATTGACTGACCCCATACATACATACACGATAGCTTTCCGCCCCGAACGATCGAAAAGTGACCCCGCGGCGAGGCGCAAGCCTGAGTCAAATCGCCAGGAATCAGAAGCAACAGCCTTTAAAATCGTATCGCTGATGGCGCTCAGGGTTCCCAGCGATGGAGGATCGGCAACTCTACCGGCTACGACAAGCCTTGCCGAAGATTCACTGCCGAGCGAGTAATATATGGAAGAAACAGCATCCCTCGCTTCTAGTCGCCTTGATACAAGTTCAGGTGAACTCTCAAGAAGGAATGCCATGTCGATAGATAAAGATTCATCAAGCGCTCCTTCAAAAGCCATTTCAGAAGCAGGCCGTATCGAAGATGCCAGATAGTCAACGGGTATGTCACCTTCGACCCGTCGTTCTTTATTGACTATACCTTCAGACAAATAAAAATTGGTAAAATCCAACCCGGTGATTGGTCGCCCATAGCGATCTTTCACCCTGACATCCAACTGTACTCGAGGGAAATCATCAGAATAAATGCGACCAAGTTCTACTGAGAGGCCTGAGAATCGTGATGCCGGATCGGAGAGGTATGCTAGCTCTGAAGCATCAAAGTCAGCAACCAGCAATTCACCGTTGGCATCAAAAGCAGCTGAAAGTATCCTGGCCTTCTTGCGTTCCGATCTGTACAACTCAGTCATGGCTCCCGTTTCAGGATCCAGCAGGAGTACCCGGGATCCATCAGCTACGAGCAACTTGCCTTCAGGTGTGGCCCTGAGACCTTCCGGCTTCAAGAGGGCAGAAGTTTCTATGCGTGACAGGTAATTGCCAAAGATGTCAAAAACGAAAATTGCCTTGAGGGCTGAGTCGGCGACAAACACCCGATCATCGATGACGGCGACACCCGTCGGCAATCGCAACCCATTGAAAACGGGGGTGGAAGTGCCAAATGCAAGCACTCTGGCACCATCTCTGGAGTATTTTACGATACGCGAAAAACCCACATCGCTGACATAAAAAAATTCGTCTTTGTCAACCGCTATGTATTGTGGTCCCGATAAACGTCCTGTTCCGGTTTGATCCCCTGAGTAACCCAGTATAGCCCCGTCAGGGGAAAAACGCACAATGCGATTGGACTGAAATTCAGTAACAAACATGGTCCCGTCATCGAGTACGGCGCAGGCGAACGGCCTGTCCAACCCTGTTGCACCGCCATTTATCATTTTGACGATACGGGCATTTGCATCTATAACGAGTAGCGCATTGGTTCCATGTGATACAAGTATTACTTTGCCGTCGGACAATGGTTCTATCCATGAGGGGCGGGCAAATAGCTGTAGTTTGTCTTTTCTGCCTTGGAGTTCGGAAACACGGACATACCGGTCCGGTGGTTCCAAACCTGACGGATCGGCCATGGCGCCAGCCAACTCCAGTCGGCTGGCGATGAACGGAGACGCCCCCCCCCCCCCCCCCCCCCCCGTCACCGCTCGCAAACAAAGCGGTATGGGCCCCAGCCCCAATAAACCATTTCCCACCACAACAAAGCG
>CAXZAJ010000363.1:0-3570 GCA_964293355.1 uncultured bacterium | reverse complement strand
CGCATATTGTCAACGTTTCCACGATCAGGTGAACTGGCTGAAGCCAGCGTGCTTCCAGCGGACGGTGAGATAGCACTGCTCTTGGGCGACCTGCCTACAGACAGGAACGTATCCGTGTATGGTTCCTGGGGCATTTTTCGCACCCTTTCTGACGATGACATTGCGGTGGCACCCCGGGTAACGCCCCTGTCCGACGGCTCGGCGGGTTCGTTCACCATAGGAATACTGATCCGCGACTCCGCGGACAACAACCTTGGGTATGCACTGGCCGACATACGCCGGTCCGCCATAGCGGCCGCAGCCCTTGAGGGCGGGCTGCAGGGCGGGGCTTCGCTTGTATTCCCGTCAGGCCGGATCGTATTCGACCAGTCTGATCCGTCCAGGGAAGGACACTTTACTGATGAAATAGCCAGACGGCAGGATTCCGGGACTGTCGCCACAGCCACGGCAACTGCCGCCGGAAACGAATTCTCGGTTTTCGTGGAATCGCCCAGCGGACTCTATGCCGGATTCGGCCGTTCCGCCAGAACCATAGCGCTCGCGGGTCTCGCCGGAGCGGCCGGTCTGGCGGCTGCACTCGCGCTGAGTGCATCAGGTTCGGTCACCAGACCTGTCCTGGAAATGGCCAGATCCATGAAGCTCGTGGAAGCGGGCGACCTGACAATACGCATTACCCCTTCAGGCGACAATGAACTGGGTGACCTGGCGCGGTCGTTCAACACCATGACGGCTGAAGTTGACGCCCTGCTGAAACGCGAGGTTGAACGACAAGAGTTGATGCGGGCGGCGGAACTCCGCGCGCTTGCGGCACAGATGAACCCGCACTTCCTCCACAACACTCTGGCATCGATAAAATCCCTGGCCAAGCTCGGCCGCCCGGCGGAAATCGTGGAGGTCGTCGCGAGACTCGGCAAGTTGCTTCGGGCCGGTGCCGGACGCCGCGACGGGATGTCCACCGTCGGGGAAAGTCTGGCTTCCGTCCGGGATTATCTGAGCATAGAAAAGGTACGGTTCGGCGACCGCTTTGCCTTCAACTTCGATGTGGATCCTGCACTGGAAGCAGTCAGGATACCGCCATTGACGCTGGAACCCCTCGCAGAGAATGCCCTGACGCATGGACTCGAGCGCAAACGCGGAAAGGGCACGCTCAACATCACGGGCCGGCAAGAAGGCACCGTCGCCGTCATCGAAATTACAGATGATGGCCCTGGCATGGAGGCAACAGCACAAGCTGAGCTCTCAGCTTCGCTCGAGGCAGCCCTGCCACCTGCAGGCAGCCATGGAATCGGGCTACTGGGCACAAACCGGCGCATCGTACTCGAATATGGTTATGCCTACGGAATCCGGATAGGCTGTGGCTCTGAAAACGGTAGTGGATTCAAGGCAGTGCTCCGTATACCGTACACTGGAATCATCCCTGGGGGCACCGTATGAGACGACTCCTGATAGCTGAGGACGAAGAGCTAGCGCGAAGGGAACTCGAAACGACTATTCCCTGGGAGCGCTGGGGCTACATGCTCGTCGGCGCAGCGGAAGACGGAACCCATGCCTGGGACCTGATGGTGCAGCGCCGAGCCGAAGTGGTGGTAACCGATATCCGCATGCCGGGGCTTGACGGCATGTCACTAATACGAAAGGCTGAAGCCGAACTGGCCCCGCCTGACCGCCCCCTGTTCATCATCATTTCCGGACATGCCGACTTCGAATATGCCAGAGAAGCCGTCCGCCTCGGTGCCTTTGCCTACCTGATAAAGCCCATAGACGATGCTGAACTCGAGGATGCCATGAAGCGCGCACTGAGCAGGGTAGCCGAGCGGGAACACCTGTTCGGACTGGAAAAAGCGGCGTCTTCAGACCGTGCGTTCAGCTTGCTGCGTGAACTCACCCAGGAACGTAGCACTGATTCCGGGGATGTCTATGTGGAGGCGGCGATACTGGATCTGCGGGAACGGTATGTTGGTGACCTTTCAGCGGATTCAGTGGCCAGCCGGCTTGGAATAACCGGTGACCATCTGTCACGACTCTTCAAAAAGAGTACCGGGCTCACGTTCAACGAGTACCTGACCAGGTTGCGCATGAAACGTGCGATGGAACTCCTGCGTGATCCCGTTGTAAGGATAGGCGAAGTTGCCGACCTGGCGGGTTACCGGGATGCGCGGTACTTCAGCACCCTGTTCAGGCGCATCGTAGGCATGACGCCCAGCGAGTTCAGGCACGGCCGTCAGTAGCGTTCAGTCAAGAGCCTGAAACGCTCGATGGTGGCTTCCCGCTCCGAAACCGCCGCGTCAAAATCGTAGTCAAGAAGGCGTATGGTTTCCAGGGGTGGCAGGCCTTCAGGCACCGGAGCATCGGACCGTGCCGAGCGGCGCTTGAACCGAGCGGTCACGACACGCGAAACATCGTAGCCCAGTACGAAATCCACGAACCTCCGGGCCGCCTCGCGGTGAGGAGCACCCTTGATGATGGCAACCCCGTCGGGTACCGCAGACGTGCCATCTGCCGGATACACGATCCGGACATCTGAACCGAGGCGCTGAGCATCCGCGCCGGCATTCTCGTAGGTGACTCCGGCAAGGTATTCGCCGGCCGCGACACCTGAATAAACCAGCGCGGATTCCTCTACCGGGGTGCCTCCGATGGCATCGACGAAACCTTCAATCAGCCGCCAGCCGGCAGATTCGGCGACAGCGGGGCCTCCGGGGGCAGCGGGGGCCCCCGCCGCGGCGGGGGCCCCGGCGACGAGCATCGTGTGGAGTATCGTGTACGCGCTGCCGGACGAGGCCGGATTGGCATAGGCGACGCTGTCCGTGAACAGCGGTGAAACAAGGTCAGCCCAGCGCCGGGGCAGGTCTCCAGCCGATACGAGGCGCGAATTTACGATCATGACCATCGGCAGCACGGTGAATCCCGTCCAAAAACCGTGCTCGTCGCGAAGACCCGGAGGAATGGCCCCACGCTCGGGAGACGCATAAGCTTCAAACAGGTCCAGATTTGCCACGAGGCTCTCGGCACCGCCTCCCCAGAGCACATCCGCATCGGGGCCTTCTCCGCGAGCGAGTCTGGCCAGCAAGGCGCCGGTTCCATCGGAGACAACGCGTACACGCAGGCCTGTCCGTTCCCTGAACTCATCGACAATAGTACTGGCAAGATCCTCCGGGTGTGACGTGTAGACAACCAGATCGGTATCGACCTCCGGTTTTTGTCTCGGGGTACAGGAACAAAGCAGCAGGATCGAAAGCAGCAGAACGATGGACACCATCGTCGTTCTCTGAAAAAGCCTCAAATCTTCAACTCCGCTTCAGGAACCATGGAGGCAAGTGCGGCCTCGAGTCCTGCGCTGTCCTTGAATACATGAGACCGTATGCCGATCCGTTCGGCAACTTGAGTGTTCTCCGGATAATCATCAACAAAGTACGCATCACGGGCGGCAACCCCCTCGGCCTTGATTGGACGCTGACCAGTGGCATCGTTTCGGCGCTCGACCGATCGCTCGGCGCAAGCGACGGCAACAACGGCGGGAGAAGTATCGAACACCTGATCCAGACCGACGCCGCCATCAACCCCGGCAAT
>CAXZAJ010000362.1:0-3577 GCA_964293355.1 uncultured bacterium | reverse complement strand
CGCATCCTGGGGAAAATGAACCTGGCCAACAACGCCCAGCTGACCCAGTACGCGTACCGGCACAAGCTGATCGAGTAAAGGGGTTATTCATGGAAGACAAACGAAACATCCTGTTCGATGAAATGCCCTTCTCCCACAAACTGCTGAAAGATAAAAAGGCGCTCGTCTACTACAAAGGCAAGGAAGTGTTTACAGCAACAGGCAAGGATTACAATAAATTGTTGCGCGTCATCGACCTCGACAACAAGTACGAGCTGCAGCTGTTCCTGGCAAAGATAACGGGGAACTTCAAGCGGGGGAACGAGAAATAGTTTGATATTTCCTGGAGGGCGACCTCACGGAGCCCTGGTGGCCTCGAAGCGGGGCGTAATAGACGCGAAATTATTGCACGTCGTCTGGAGACCGGCTATGATCGACCCATCTTGATACGCAAGGCACAAGGCGACGACGCCCGCGGCGCTTTCGAGCTATGGGGCATCTATGTCGATCCCCTCATGAAGCGGACCGGCGTCGGCCGCGCCCTCGTGGCGTTCTGCGAGGCCGAGGCCCGCGCCCGAGAAAAATCTGAAATAACCCTCTGGGTGCTCAGGGACAACGCCTCCGCCCGCGCGTTCTACGAAGCCCTCGGCTTCGCGCCCGACGGCAAGGAACAGTTCCTCGCTGGGCTCGGAACCACGGAGACGCGGTACCGGAAGTGGCTGTGAGCAAAAGCATCAGGAAAGTACAACTGCAAAGTAGACACATGAATCAGGATTGCTTGCGCGCCCATATCATTCATTCCTCAAAATAGTCGTGGTCGATATCCTTGATCTCATATGTAATTTTTGTTGTTACTCCTACTTTATTTTCGATCATCAATTCAGCCAGTTTTTTGCCATCGATCAAGACCATCTTGGGATCGATGCTGGCAGCGAAGTCATACGCACTTTCAGGAAAGTCAGACGTTGTAATAAAAACACCCTTCTTTGCCTTCCTTCCAAGCAGGCTCCCGGCAAAATCACGGATCTTTTTTACTGGCACGGTGTTTTCCCATCTTTTTGCCTGTATGTAAATAGAGTCCAATCCCAGTTTGTCTTCGTTTATTATTCCATCGATACCACCGTCTCCGCTTCTCCCGATTGCCTTTCCAGCCTCTTTTCTGGAACCGCCGTACCCCATCGCAATCAGCAGATCAACCACCAAATTTTCAAAAAAAAGAGGCGAACACGTTTTTATCAAAGCGATCAAATCAGAAACCAGATTGGCTTTTATTGCCTCATACTCACTGTCGATTATCTCTTCAGGCGTCCTGCTATCCTCTTGAATCTCAGGCTCGTTGCCATTGTTTTTAACTTCAACGCTCGAGTTGAAACCATCGTTTTTTTTCAAGTCGGCAAGCTTTATTTGACCGCTATGAGCTAAAAGATAATTCTTGCCACTTTCTGTAATACCGAGAGAACCACGTTTGTTCGAGAAAACCAAACCAGCTTTCTTTAGATAGGTGTTTGCCCATCCCAAGCGATTATCAAAAAGAAACGCCCTCTGGCTCGGTATTTTCAGCCTCCGCTCTTCTTCGGTTGTATTGAATAAAACGGCCAATTTCTCTTTCACTTCTTTGACTGAATATTCTTTTCCATCGGCGATGGACTCGAGCAAGGGCCTCATGAACGACTGAAAATCAGGAATTGCCATAGTGTTCTCCATTTTATATCAGCTTGCCTTATGCAACATAGCAATATGGCCTTATTGACGAGAATATTCCATCCCGCTTTCACCGATCCGTAGGACAAACCCTTACACGCCCCTTCCTCTCAGTCCTACGGCAAGTTCGCAAGCTGTCCGACAGCGCGTTTTGCGGAACGGCCCCATCCTGCCAACGATACAGAAGTAATCTGGCAAGCGGGAGGTCGAATGGACGAGTTTCGGGTGCGTACAAGGATCATCGACCCTGTCGGGTCGGACGACAGGATCGTCCTGCGCTCGTTCCTCGCCCCGCTCGGCCTCGACTTTGAAGACGACGTGGAGCTTTCCGCGTTCGTGTACGAAGGGGACACCGCCATCGCGTCGGCCTCGCTTGCCGGTGACGTGATCAAGGGCGTCGGCGGACTCCCCCGCCCCGGGGGGGAAGGGGCGGGCGGCCGCGCCGTATCGGGCGTCCTGGACGAGGCACGGGCCAAGGGCCGCCAGAAACTGTTCGTCTACACCCGCCCCAAGAACAAGTCAATATTCGAGAGCCTCGGCTTCACGGTCCTCGCCGCGGTCAACCCGGACTACGGCCAGGCGGGGACAGACCCCGAAATCGGCGGTGGCAGCGACGGCGGCGTGATGTTGCTGGAGAGCGACCCGCGCGCATTCGGCGACTGGGCAAACGCGATACGACTGACCCTGCCAGGGGGAAAAGCCGACGGCGCGGCCATCGTCAATTGCAACCCGTTTACGCTCGGGCACCGGTACCTCATAGAGCGCGCGGCCGCGGCCTGCAAGACCCTTCTGGTCCTCGTCGTGGCGGGCGACCGCTCCAGCTTCCCCGGCGCCGTGCGCGAAACCTTGGTGCGTGCAGGCACGGCTACCCTCGGAAACGTCGTCGTCGCCTCCGGCGGTTCCTATTGCGTCTCCGGGGCTACCTTTCCCGCATATTACCTGAAAGAGAAAAGCCAGGCGGCTGAACTGCAGGCATCCCTGGACGCGGAACTGTTCGCAACCAGGATTGCGCCGGCCTTTGGCATCAAAAAACGCTTCGTAGGCACCGAGCCGTACTGCCAGGTAACCGCGGCGTACAACCGCGCGATGGCGGCCGTCCTGCCGCGAAACGGCGTGGAACTGGTGGAACTTGCGCGGGCGGAATCCGGCGGCGCGGCGATCAGCGCATCGGCGGTACGGGCCGCCCTCAAGGACGGTAACCTGGCACGCGTGGCCGACCTGGTGCCAGCATCGACACTGGAATGGCTGGTATCACCGGAAGCCGCTCCCATCATCACAGCATTACGAACCGGCTCCGGCCGGCACTGATATGGAGGTTTGCATGACCATTCTGAACGAGGCGACTGCCGGAACGGCCGAATCCGGTGACGCGCGGGTTACGGTGCGGCCGAACGCTGGCAAGGGCCTGTCCCTCGAGCTGCGCGGACCATCGGTGATCCGCTACGGAGACGATATACGAGCCGTGGCGCTGACCGTGCTGACAGCGCTCGGCGTTTCCGATGCGGCCGTCACGATAGACGAAAAAGGCTCGCTGGACGCGACGATCAAGGCCAGGCTGGCCGCCGCATGCGGAAGGGCCGCAGAAACGGCGGCCGGATCCGCTGACGCACAGGTCCCCTGGGAGGCGATGCTATGAAGCTCCGCAGATCGATGCTCTACGTGCCGGGCAACGCCCCCTCCATGCTGCGCGACGCCCACATCTACGGCCCCGATTCAGTGATGTTCGACCTCGAAGACGCCGTGTCCCCCAGGGAGAAGGATGCCGCCAGGCACCTCGTGTTCAGGGCGCTCCGCGACTACGACTACGAGGGCGTGGAACGAATCGTGCGCGTCAACGGACTCGATACGCCCTACGGCCTCGAGGACATCGCCGCCGTCGTCGCGGGCGGCGTCGATG
>CAXZAJ010000361.1:0-3582 GCA_964293355.1 uncultured bacterium | reverse complement strand
CCAGCGCCACCCTGGAAGCGGAGAGAATCCGGTACCTGACGGCAAGCTCATCACTGAAGGCCCTGAGTTCTGCTTTTGGCGTACCTTCGATTTTGGCTGCCTTGGAAGAAATACTGTTCCCCCAGGTATCGGCGGCAGCCAGGTCAGTTTCGATCTTGGCCAGAGCAGCAAGTGAGGAAGCCAGTTCTTCATCGGCAGCCAGTCCCTGTTCTGCTGCCCGGATGCGGTCGTAGCCAGAGACGACGGTTGACCGGATGGCGCTGAGCACCTCCCGGAGTTCAGGAGCCTTTTTCTTGCCGAATGTGGAGAACACAGCGGCATCACCGATCGGGGAGAGAAGTTCCAGCCCGGAATCCGCTGCATCACGGGCCTGCCAGTACAGGCTCATGGCGCGACCGAGCGCACCATCGGTCTCCGCCTTGCGGGCATCCAGACTCATACGCTCGGCTTCCGAAAGCCTCGTTTCAGCACCATCGAGCATCGTGGAGACGGTAGAGACGTAGGCCGTATTGTAGAGCAACCTGAGCGATTCATCGTCGACCACAAGTTGTATCGTCACCGTCCACGAACTGGAGCCCTTATCGGAGGAGAGCTTTTTCCAGCTCATGGTCACGGGCGGATTCTTGAGGAACAGCTCGGAAAACAGCCTGTCCTTGTTCAAGGACTCCATGATCACGCCTATGGCCGTACGGAGCGCGTCGTTCTGTGCCTCTGACTCGGTAAGCCCCTTGCCGCTGGCTTCGGCGATATAATCAGGGCCTTCAGCCGCAAAGGTCGTGCCCTTGGGCAAACCGGAAACAGGCGCGAGAATGGTTAAAAACAAGCAACAGACGAGGGCAACCCTCAGAGACGCGTTCTTCATGGAAGCTCCTTGGCAGGATGATCTAGGTAGCGGGAGCTATCTTGAGGAGCCAGGCGCTGGCTTCATCGAGAATTCTGGACAGTATGACAACATGGATTTCACCCTTGGCGCGTTCCACTTCACGAGCCCATTTGATGGCACCAAAGCGCTTGAACAGATCAGCGCGCCTGGCTTCTGCCAAGCCGACAAGCCTGTCGCGTTCGACAGCAGCGGCCGAGGGTGCGCACAGGGTGCCAAGCAAATAGGCTGACAGGACTGCCAGCACATGATCCCGGGAACCGATCAAGGCTTCAAGTTCGGGAGCGGCTTCGGGGGACCGTTTGACCAGCACCAGTGAGAATGCATGATAAAAAGCTATCCAGGCAGGATTCTCGACGCCCTTGCCATCGGCAAATTCATCCAGAAAAACAACAGAAGCCTGCGTATCGTTTTTGAGCAGCTTCGCCGCACCGAACAGCACGGCATCGCGGCGGAGTGCCACGGGCTTCTCGCTGCGGAGCACTGATTCCAGCTTTTCTACAACAGCCATGTCACCGCGGAGCAGCGCCGTATTGACGAGGAGCCGGACGGTGCGGCGGTCATACCGTTTCTTTTCAAACACCCGCGCACCGAGCAGGTCACCGAGAGCATCCCAGTCCTCCGACTCGAGGAGGGTAAAAAGCTGCCAGTTGGATACAAAAAATGCATTGAACCCGATGAGTACTGCGGTAAAGAACAGGAAGAGCGGCCAGTTCTTGGCCCAGAACGGCATGGAGTATTCGGCGCCGAGCAACAAAAAGGGCATGAAAAAGATGAAAGCGAAGGAGAAAATCAAAATTGCGTTGAAAAGCGCAAATATTGTTTTAAACTTCATGCGGATTATCTCCAATAATAGATACGAGGGGCTTGTATCCCCGATCGCGGAAATTGATGGCGCGAAACGATGTGAAAGCATAGAATATAGCCTGAGAGGGGTCAATGGGCATGAAAGCCGTCCCATTCAAGGAACTGGCACCGGATACGTACTATAGCGCGCCGGTGTTCCTCGACGATACGTACATAATCCTGTCCCCGGAGACGCCGCTTACGGCAGCCCTGATCAACAGGCTCGCCGAGTGGGAGATGCGGCAGGTCTTTACCGATGGTGTTCCACTCAATGACGCCGCGGAGCAACCACCCGCGGCTGAAGAAGTCGATGATGCCGAGGCGGAAGGCAGACCCGTAACGTCCCAGACTGCCGGAGACAAGGAAAATCTGGACAAGGTAACCATCTTTTACGACCAGTTCCTCAAGTATGTGGAAACCGTATATACACGCTATGTCACCAAGAGCGAGATCAGCCTCAAGGAGCTTTCAGACAAAGTCAAGACGCTCTGCGACGTGATACTGGAAAACAAGCGCTACGTCCTGCGCATACTCGGCAGCGAATCGGCTACCTCGAATTACCTCGTCAACCATTCCACCAGATCAACCGTACTCGCCATCGTGCTCGGCGGGCACCTCAAGCTGCCACCGCACCGGCTGATAGAGCTTGGGGTGGCATCAGTCCTGCATGAGATAGGCATGGTGAGGCTGCCGCCGCAACTCTACATGGCCGGCCGCAAGCTCTCCGACCAGGAGCGCAAGTCGATAACGGCCCACCCGATACTGGGTTACAACATCCTCAAGGAAAAGCAGTTCCCGCTGGCCATCTGCCTCTCTGCCCTGGAACACCATGAACGGATGAACGGTACGGGCTATCCGCGCGCGCTGACCGGCGACAAGATTTCCCTGTACGCGCGCATCATCGCGGTTTCCTGCTCGTACGATGCGGTAACGGCATCGCGCCCCTACAAGGAAGCACGGGAAGGCTACGCGGGCATGGTGGACATCCTCAAGAACGAGGGCAAACAGTACGACGACCTGGTCATCAAGTCGCTCGTCTATTCCCTGTCGGTATACCCCGTTGGTTCTTTCGTTTTGCTCACCAACGCCAAGCTCGGCCAAGTCATAGACGTGAACCCGGACAATCCGCGCTACCCCGTCGTGCTCGTGCTCGGGTCAAAAACGCCCGACGGCAAGGAAACGATCGTTCAGACTTCCGAGACGGGCGTCCGCATCCTCAAACCGGTGCGGCGCGAAGACGTAGAGAAAGTTGTTCCCGTCAAGGATTGACCTTCTGGCATAAGCCTCCGGGTTTCTGGGTTGACGCTTGCCCCGCCGCGCCGTATCCGCTATCCTCCACAGTAACGAAGGCTACCACCTTGCCGCGTCCGGCGGGCCGCCTTCCAGACCTCTCAAGGAGCCAGCATGGAACTCTCGCCGCTACAGGAAGCCCGATACGAATACAAGCCCAAACTGCCCGCGGTCCTCAACGAAAACGTAGACAGGATAGCCATAGAACTCGGTAGCGCAACCGAATCGCTTGCCGACCAGGCGGCCCTCCGAGCCCTGTTCCCCGCCAGCTACGGCAAACCGGTCGCCAGATTCGTATCAGGCAAAGGCGCGTCGAACCGCAAGGCCCTCAAGGTAGGAGTGATCCTGTCCGGTGGCCAGGCGCCAGGAGGGCACAACGTGATAGCCGGCCTCTTTGACGGGCTCAAGGCCGGGAATCCTGATTCCACGCTTACCGGTTTCAAGGGCGGACCCGGCGGACTCGTGGACGACAAGGCCGTCAACCTCGACGCCGCGTTCATCGCGGCCTACCGCAACACCGGAGGCTTCGACATCATCGGCTCAGGCCGCACCAAGATAGAAACGCC
>CAXZAJ010000360.1:0-3590 GCA_964293355.1 uncultured bacterium | reverse complement strand
GCGGGCAGCGGGCTGATCATTGGCGAGCCGGCGGGCGGCCGCACGCCGCGCTCCCCCAGGCCGGGCCGGCGCGACGCGCCTACTGGCGCGCATCTGCTGTGTACCCGAAACTATGAGAAGCACCCGACAAGGGTGCCGCTTGCAATGTTAAACCTTTTCCACCTGAAGCATGTCCACTTCAACGGGCGTTGCGCGTCCGAAGATGCCAACCATGACACGGAGCTTGTTCTTGTCCGGGCTGACCTCTTCAATCGTTCCCGTAAACGAGTCAAAGGGCCCTTCTATTATCTTTACCTGCTCGCCGACAGCAAAATTCTGCCTGGACTTGGCTGGCCTGTCACCCTTTATCTCACCAGCGCGCTGCAGGATGTGCCGGGCTTCTTCACCGGATATCGGAGCGGGCTTATGATGCATGGTGGCTCCGACAAAACCGGTAACGCCGGTAATCTTTCGTATGGTGGAACAGGTAGCCTTCCAGTTGTTTTCCGGCAGATCCATCTCTATCAGGATATAGCCGGGAAGCATTTTTCTCTGCGAAGTGCGGCGCTTGCCGTCCTTGACGTCTACGACTTCCTCGCTGGGAATCTTGATGTCCGTAACGACGGCCGGATCGAGATCATTGTTCGCGAGGTGCATGCGGATGGTTCGCTCTATCTTGGCTTCATAGCCAGAGTAGACGTGCAGTACGTACCAGGACTTTGCCATTACCTACAACCGGCTCAGAAAAGCAACTGGATGCCGTTGCCGACCAGGAAGTCCACAGCCGCCAGAAATACCGATACGAGCAGAGTGGAAACGAGCACGACCTTGGTGGAGGCGATGACGCTATCCTTGGATGGCCACACGACCTTTTTAAGCTCGCCGTAACTATCCTTGAAGAACTGGACTATCTTTTTCATGCGGGCTCCTTGACGGCGGTGTCGGATCGAAGACAAAGGCACAACCTGCAACAGGCGGCGCCCCTCAATACAGGCCAGGAAGGATTCGAACCCTCAACATCCGGTTTTGGAGACCGGCGCTCTACCATTAGAGCTACTGGCCTAAGCGTGAACCCAAAAGGCTCTGGCGAGCCTCTTCGGTTCACGCCGCGATTCACCCTGACGGCAAATCGCAGCATCGAAATACAGAAGGCTTACTTGACCTTCGTTTCCTTGTGCAGCGTGTGCTTGTGGTCCCATTTGCAGTACTTCATGAGCTCAAGTTTTTCCTGCTTGGTCTTTCGGTTCTTGGTAGTCGTATAATTACGGCGCTTGCATTCACTGCAAGCGAGAGCAATAATCTCTACGGTCTGCTTCTTTCCAGCCATGGTCCGATCCTTCCCGGAAGATTGACGCCCGCCTGAACGGTCGTCGAAAAAAAATGGAGCCCCGGTACATCGCGACGCGTCGCATCCGTCACGTCGACCAGCTCCCGATTCCCATTGAAAGCCCTCGATCGGTTGCTGCTCGCAGCACCCGACTTGCGGTTTTGGCGCATCTTCGATGCGCAGACAGCCCTCGATCGGAATCGAACCGATGACCTCATCCTTACCATGGATGTGCTCTGCCAACTGAGCTACAAGGGCGCTATAAGCGCCGGTACAGTACCAATCACCGGCAGTTTTGTCAATACCGGATGTGCAAGATTACAGGCGGTTGGCCCGCTTTCTGCTCCTGCCCCTGACTGATGATACGAGGAACGCAGCCGCGGGATCCTTGAAGGCAACGAGAAGTCCTACTCCCACAGCGGCAAACATGATACCGGAAAGCATGAACGGCAACCCGTAGGCTACGAGTCCCGTGCTGGAAGAACCAAACCATGACGTGAACACACCACGGATCAACAGAACCGGAGCCGCGGCAACCGCGGAAAACACCAGCAGCCTGACGACGTACAGGGCAACCGAACCGAGCGCGGCACCGAGCCCGTCTATCCCTACCCGCCCCAGCATGACGATGAGGGCGGCGGCATTGACCGCGCTGGCGATGGAGAGGGCCAATGGGATGCCGGATCCGCCCATCACCGGCTGCAACGGTACGGCTGCTGCGATATTGACGGCGACCGCCATGGTGCCAGCGCAGGCCGGCGTCCTCGTATCGCCGCGCGCGTAGAACGCCGGAGCCAGGATGCGGTTTGCGCCGATGAACGGCAACCCTATCATATGGAAGAAAAACGCGCCGGCCGTCTTGGCTACTGAAGCGTCGCCGAACTCCCGGGTCTTGAATAGCAAGGCCACGATATCAAGGCGTTCGCATATGGAAAAGACGGCGACCGGAACGGTTATGAGCGCAATCGCTTCCAGGGCGCGCACGAGCCGCTCGCGGTACCGCGACCACTGAGCGGAGGCCGCAAGCCCGGAAAGCTCGGGCAGGAGGACCGTGCCTACCGAAACGACGAAAACTCCGAGCACCAGCTCCTGGAGCCGGAGCGAGAAGCTGAGCGCGGTGGCCACCCCGGTGCCCGCCCTGGTCGCCAGGGACGTGGAAACGAGGCCGTTGACCTCGTACGCCGCCATCCCGAGTATCGTCGGGCCTATCAGGACCAGGACGCGCCGCATGCCGGCATTGGCAAAGGCTCTGCGCGGAGAGACGAAGCGGACCCGCGCCCCCAGTTTGATCACATACGGCAACTGGCAGAGCGCCTGCAGGAAGCCGCCAACGATGACGCCTACGGGCATCGGCCGCGCGGGGTTGGCCTTGAAGCCGGCTACGACCATGGGGGCGAAGATGAAGCTCAGGGTGAAGAAAATCGGCGCGAATCCTGACGGGGTAAAAGAACCGAGAGCATTGAGGATGCCCTGGAAGAATGCGGCGATCGAGACGAGCGCCAGAAAAGGGAACATGATGCGCATCAGCGCCGTCGTCTCCACGGGCTCTGAATCGAAGAGTCGCACGAGGATGGGCGATACGGCAATGCCAGCCGCTACTACGGCACATACGGCTATTATTAGCGCTGTAAAGGTAGCGGAAAGGAACTCCTCGGTCTTCTCGCGGTCGCCTTCTGAAACGTAGGCCTTGAGGGTGGGAATCAGGGCCACCGACATGGAACCTTCGGCGAACAGCCTGCGAAACAGGTTGGGCACGCTGAATGCGACGGTAAACGCGTCGGCGAGGACGCCGGTACCCATCAATGAACCGCGCGTGCGGTCGCGTATCAGCCCGAGCACTCTCGACGTCATCGTCAACGCAGATAATTTTCCGCTCTGGCGGATAAGCCGGCCGTTGGCCTCTGATTCGTCGCTCATGATGCCGAGGGTAGCCCGGAACGCTGGCCCCGGACAAGCCTGCACGCTCATGAGACCGTCCTTGTAGCTGATAGAGCGGCCATGCTATACACCTTGCATGCCAATACAGCTCATCGCCATAGACCTCGACGATACCCTGCTCAACCCCGAGCTCCTCATTCCCGCCGACAACCTCGCCGCGGTAAAAAAGGCCCTCGACGCCGGCATCTCCGTAATGCTCGCTTCAGGACGCACGGTCGAGTCGATGATGCCGTACGCGGAAGAGCTGGGGCTCAAGGGACGCGGCCTGCCCATGATCTGCGCCAACGGTGCCGAAGTCAGGGACGTGGACACGGGAAAAATCATCCGGCGCCTGACGCTCTCCAGG
>CAXZAJ010000359.1:0-3592 GCA_964293355.1 uncultured bacterium | reverse complement strand
AGCCTGCATCGTCGACTCCAGTTCCGCACTCGATACGGTCCCAGCCAGAAAGCCTTCTGTTGATGCGCGGTACGCAACCTCGGCCATCTGTCGCTGGCGCTGGTCATCGAAGTAACGGTTTTCCATCGCAAACCTGGCAGCGTCACGCTTGGAGAGCGTCCAGCGGTATAGTGACGAGAGTGCATCCGAAACACCGGAATAGGCCGACGGATTCTCGGATTCACAGGCCTCGTACTGCCGCAGTATGCCGGTCAGTTCATCCGCATCAATACCGTCGGTCGCCTGGAGTGATGCTCTGAAATCAGCGAGAGCGTCACTTCCCTGCTGGCTCGTCCCCTGGATCAACGCAATGCGTTGGCAACTCTCATGGTAGACTGAGTAGGATGTCTGGATACCGGAAACTTCGGCATTCAGCGCGGATAACCCCGACAGCAGCGTCTGGCGTTGGCTCTCTTGTCCGGCATCTACCACCGTGGTTTTAACAGACTGCCAGTCGTTGGCGTCGGCAGTAGCCGCGACGGACAACCCAAACTGGACAACGGCAGCACCGAGCAGGGCCGGGCCGAACGGTGTCCAGGAGAGCAGGACACCGAGCGTCCATGTTGCGGCGGCTGATATACCGAGCGTTGTCGCGAGTCGCCTCGAGGTATCGATCCTGCTCGCGGCTATCTGGCTGACATACTGGTATTCCTTGAGCTTCGTCGCGGCCGCGAGCGAAGTTCCCGACCGCTCGGCTCCGCCGGACAGCGCCATGACCACGTGGAATTCGAGATCAGCCCGCTCCTGTGCACCCAGCGATTCCCATGCAGCACGCTGTTCGGCAACCAGCACACCCGAACCATAACCGGCCAACAAGCCGGAAATGCTGGTGCCACGGATGCGCTTCTCCCCGATGGTCGCATTGAGGTTGTCCGCATGTATGATGCTGGTGGCAAGGCTCCGGTATTCTGGATTAGCCATGGAGAGGCTGGACAGAAGATAGTCTCTGGCGTTGGCCCAGACAGAAAAGGCGGATTGGTTGACCATGTAGCCCGCAACTCTGGAACTCCAGGCCCTGACATCGAGTTCATACCGGGAAGCGGTTTGGATATCGATGAAATCGGTCGTCAACGGTGAGGCCTGAAAGTATCCAGCCAGCTGCGACGCTGTCTTTGCGTCGACCGGAGTGAGCCTGAAGTCTGCGCCATAAGCCAGACCGAGGCTGCCATCCGCACGGAGCTTGAGAAAATCCGGCCAGAATGCCGCACCTGCATCAGCCGGAAAAGCATACGTCGAGTAGTCCAAGGGCACACGCGCGACGGGAGGGCATCCAGAGGCCTGGCTGCCGTAGAGATTTGACTGGTAAGCCGCATACGCCGTGTCGTTCTCCGCATACGCCTGATCCAGTGTGCTTCCCAGTGCAGCGCGGGCATTGGCAAGGAGTACCAGATCCCGGTAGTTCTGATCGTACACGGAAGCGGCGGCAAGGTATTCTGGGTCAGCATACCCGCGGAGTTCGCCGGCCTCGGACTGCAGGCCCAGCAGGGAGGCCAGAACGGCGGCGGCACGATACTGCGAAAGCTTCGCGTATTCAAGTTCTGCTCCAGGGCTGCGGTACGAAACGGCAACGGTGCCTGGATCCGCGGTCTCTGTGGCGGCCAGGTAGGCGGTACCTGCCCAGCGGCGGATAGAGTCTTCAAGCTCGAACCTGGACCGCGCGCTTTCCTGGTCATCATATAATTCATTGGCCCTGGAATATGCGGATTCATAGTCTGCACCAGCGGCCTCAAAATCGGCTCCAGATTGATGATAGCTGACCATCGCGGCATCGCAGGCGGCTCTCGCGGAGCTTTGTTCATTCTGGAGTACCGCGAGCCGGGCTATTACTGCTCCCTGATCCGATGCGGTTACGTACGCCTTGGCAAAGCCTGCGAGCGCGCCGATGGTCTCTGTTCGCCGGTAACCCAGTGACGCATAGGCACCCGTCGCTGACTGATATTCATTTGAGGCCAAGGCGGAAGCACGCACGACATCCTCAGCCGCAAAAGGCTTGTCCGGTTCAGCAAGGTATGCTGCCGGCGCTGACGGTGCTGCCAAATCGGATATGCCGCACGACCACGAATCAAGACCCGCCGAGAGAGATCTGGTCCTGCGTTCAGATTCCTCGCACGCATCTGCAAGCGCTCCTTCAGCCCAGCTGGCAGCCGAGCGGGTAAAAGTGGATCGGTCTCCTTCTGGATTTCCGGCAGCGAGCGGAGCAGGCAAGCCGGTTCCTGATTCCAAAATAGCCGGGGAGTACAGGTACTGACGCCAATGCAATTCGTCAGTGCTTGCGCTTTCCGCGGCCTGTTGCAGAGCTTGCTCACAAGCGCCTGTCCACATGAGAAGAGCCGCGTTCGTGCCGACGGACTCAAGCACCCTCTCGGCATTTTGGGTGACTGTTTCAGTTATCCATCTATCGACTGGATTGAATTCGTCACCAACGCCCTGTCCCGAATCCAGGTATGAGGCGAGCGGGTCGTCAATAAAACCTGACTCGATGTAGCGTACCAACTCTATCGCCTTGGCTGGATCCTCGGCTCGAGTGCGGAATGCCCACAAGAGGGCGTCGCCCGAATATTCACCTGCATACCCGGATGCGGTCGTCCTGAGCTCGATTATCGCATCGGCTCGCATGGAGGCTGCGGTGCCAGCCTTTACGGAACAAGCTTCAAGCGCCGCCCGGTTTCCAGAAAGTGCAAGCGATGCAAGAAAGTGCGACGCTGCCGCCTGAGCGTAAGGATCCGAGCCGAGGCCGAGAAAGGCTTCAACAATCAGTGCCTCATCGGGAACTGCTACTCCCGTGATTTCTTCCAGCCCACCAGCATGGCTGAGCCCTAGCAGGTTGGCTTCCCATTTGAAATATCCTGGATCAGAAGCCCTCACCGCAAGGAACTCCGCGAGGAGCCGTTCGGCTACACCCGAGGCTGGACCTGAAGCCTGCCGTAATCCATCTCTATATGTTATTAAGCTCGACAGAGATTCCACGGCCTTCGCATCCACCCGCGACCGCGCCAGCTCAAGACTCCAGGGTTCCAGCTCGGCACCAGCGGCTAGCGCCAGGAGGGACTGCATGATCGTTCCCGAGTCCTGCCCCTCGCTGGCATAAAATCCGTCAAGCCAGCTCGGTTCACCCTCCGGGCCTTGCATGGCCAACGCGACAAGATCATCACGCCCGGCTCCGCCGACAATGCCTGCCAATGTATCAAATATCAGGGACTGCATCGAATACGCAATCCGGCAAACCGGATTACCCGCGCCGGCAGCAGCCGCCCGTATGCCTTCAACATCAAGACTGGACCAGATATCCGTCAGACGAGCTTCGAGCGCAGCACCGGTAAGCAGAGACGGGTTCCTCGCGTTTACGAGCGCATCAACGCAATGGAGAGCATCCAGAGTGGCCTCGACAGCCCGGGTGCGGAGCGCAGACGATGAAAAACCGAACCGGGATTCAGCCTCGCTAGTCAGCATGTTTGCAAACGTTGCCCAGTCCGGATTTCCACCTGGTTTCTCAAGGCCAAAATCGTTGAACGTGGTACGGAGCTGCTGGCACATCCGGCGCGCGGCTTCTTCC
>CAXZAJ010000358.1:0-3620 GCA_964293355.1 uncultured bacterium | reverse complement strand
ACCCTTTGTTGGCCATGGATGCTGAATCTACGGTTATCTTGGCACCCATATTCCAGGTTGGGTGGGAGAGGGCATCCTGAGGTGTAACGTGCTCCAGTCGTTCCACAGGCAGATCGCGGAATGCCCCGCCGGAGGCTGTAATGATCACTCCCCGAACATGGTGCCTGCCAAAACGTTCCACCATATTGAATATGGCTGAATGCTCGGAATCAACGGGCAGTATGGCACGGCCTGCTTTTTGGGCTGCTTCCAGCACGAGACGCCCCGCCATGACGATGGTTTCCTTGTTGGCTAGCGCAAGGTCCTTGCCTGAACCAATCGCGTACAATGAGGGTAGCAGACCGGCGGCACCGGCGGCGGCATTGACTACGATATCAGCATCGGTCCGCTCTATCAGGCTACGGAGCCCTTCATGCCCCGAGTATTGGATCGAGCCTGACATCGCCGTATTGCCACTTAGGCACAAGACTGCGTGCGGATGCCGGGCGGCGGCAGCAAGCAAACCTGTCTCGTCGCGGTGTGCGGACATTCCGGCCATGGAGAATTCATCAGCATGTCTGGCTACTACATCGAGGGTCTGTTTACCAATCGATCCTGTAGCTCCGATGAGGAGTATCTTTTTCATTTCAGGCTGGTACGTAGTATCGGATCACGACAAAATGCCCGCGACTGCCAGAATACCCGTGAATACTGGTGCCGCGAAAAGCAAGCTGTCAAAGGAATCCAGAATGCCACCACGGCCAGGGACAATTGAACCGGAATCCTTTACACCAGCTGAACGTTTGATGGCGGACTCGAATAAATCACCAATAACGACAGCCGCACCACAACTGAAACCGAGCACAGTCAATATCAGCCAATCGCGCGGTACATATGCTGGGAACAGCAATGGACCCGCAAGAGCAAAGCCCACACTGCCGGCAATTCCGGCAACCAAACCTTCAAGGCTCTTGTTAGGTGATACGGCAAATATACCGCGTCGACGGCCAAGCGTTACACCTGCAAGCCATGCCAGACTGTCGTTGCCAAATGCAATAAGGGCAAACCACACCAGCAAGAAACCTGAACCTTCGGGGGTTCCTAGGATGACTATAATGGAGGAACTGAGAAATCCTGGATATACAAGATAGAATGAATTGGCAGAAGCTCGCTGTATGGTTGACTGGATGGTATCGACTCGTGCAGGCAAAGCCATGGGTACAGCTGAAAAAAGGAACAAAGCCAGTCCAATTATCACAAGAGGAGCCATCCAGGTAGCGGCAAGCGATGAATCAGCAAAGACCAGGCGCGTGCAGTACACCGCGATGGAGGGCAGGACTCCCAAAGCCACCGCTTCCATGGTCCTGCTTCTACCCGCAGAGGGCTCCACCATTTTTCGAAGTTCAAAGCAGGAACCAATGGTAAAAACCAGTGACAGCAAGGCGATGGGAGCATGATTCATGAATGGCACAAATATTGCTAAAGCGAACAGCACGGGAACCGCGATCGAAACAAAGGTAATTCTGGTAATGAAGTTTTTCATCGGGCGTCACCGAACCGGCGTTCCCTGCGAGCATATTCCTCAAGCGCCGCAACCAGCTGAGCTTCAGTCCAATCAGGCCACAGGGTGTCGGAAAAATATAGTTCAGAGTATGCAGCTTGCCAAATGAGGAAATTCGACAGCCGTAATTCACCACCAGCCCTGATTATCAAGTCAGGATCAGGCAGATCGGGAATATCCAGATATTGGCGAAAATCAGCTTCGGTGCAGGGGGGGGTATTTAATGGAATCTTTGCCATTGCCCGCAGTATCTCATCCCGCCCGCCATAATTGATTGCCAGGTTTACCCTGATGCCATCAAAGTTCGCGGTGTCGGCAACGACTTGGAGTATCGCTTCTCGTACATCCGCAGGCAACCCTTCAAGGTTGCCCGAATGTACAACGCGCACATGGTTTTCTTTATAGAATTCAAATTCGGCACAGAGATATTTACTTACGAGGCCCATGAGGAATTTTACCTCTTCCTGCGCCCGTTTCCAGTTTTCAGTGCTGAAGGTGTAGAGCGTGAGGTTCTGTATTCCAAGAGAAGAAGCGGCCTTGACGATACGCTTGGCCGCCTTGAGCCCCTCGCGGTGACCTTCGGTTCGCGGTAATCCGCGGGCCTGGGCCCAACGCCCGTTACCGTCCATGAAAATGGCGACATGCGCCGGTGATTCTCGGTTGGTAGTGGGCTGCATGCTCAGACTTCCAAAATTTCCTTTTCTTTTTCTTCCAGAATCTTGTTGATCTGGGCGATGTAGGAATCGGTTAGCTTCTGCAACTCTTCCTCTGCCTTTTTAGCGGCATCTTCCGGTACATCGTTCATTTTTTTCATTTCTTCAAGACCGTCACGCCTGATATTGCGTATCGCGACACGGGATGATTCTGTCGTGGCTTTTGCGCCTTTGACGAGTTCCTTGCGGCGTTGTTCGGTCAGGGGTGGAATTGCGATACGTATGACTTTACCATCATTGGACGGATTCAATCCAAGTTCGGATTTCTGGATGGCTTTTTCAATTTCAACGATTAATGCACGATCCCACGGCTGTATCACTATCAAGCGTGCTTCTGGAACAGAAACGGTTGCTACCTGGGAAATCGGTGATCTCTGGCCGTAATATTCAACGCGCAGTTTATCGAGTATCGAGGGCGAAGCTCGTCCTGTCCTGATCGCCGCAAAATCGTCTCTGAGCGAGGCTACGGTTTTCTTCATGCGCTCTTCGCACGTGTTTTTTACGTTTTCCATTGCACCCCCCTTCGAGAACCCGGCATCTCCCCGGGTCCGCTCATGACAGGGTCGATCCGCAGGCTTTGCGGCACGGGATCGACCCCAGCTTTTTTTAGTTGTCTCCGACTTTTACGTAGGAGTAATCGACAATTGAAAGCTCCGCGCCGGCAGCCTTGCCAACGGCGGCCATGAAAGCCTTTACGGTCTGCTTTTCATCCTTTACAAATCCTTGATCAAGAAGACAGATTTCACTCATGAGTTTCTTGAGCTTGCCTGCCAGGATGCCGTCGATGACTTTGGCGGGTTTGCCTGCCATCTTCTCATCACCTTCTACCTGCTTCTTGAAAATTTCCTCTTGTTCCTTGATCCATTCAGCGCTTATCCTGGTCTGGTCAACGAACATCGGGCTGAAGGCTGCAACGTGCAGGGCCAGATCGTGCACAAACGCGGCAACTTCCGGCTTTGCGAATGCTTCGGCTTTTGTTGATTTCATCTTTATGACGACAGCAAGCTTGCCTTCGCCATGTACATAGGAATGCACATACTCATCAGCGCCAGCCTGGGCAAGCGCAACGCGTTTCAGTGTGATGTTTTCCTTGATGACGCTCGCCATGTCCTTGACGATGTTTTCAAGTTCTGCATTGGGCGCATTGTATCCTTTTGAGAGGCACATCGCGGCCATGCCGTTCCCGCCCTTGATGAAGTCGTCGTTACGGCAGACGAAATCGGTTTCACAGGCAATCTCTACTATCGCTATCTTGCCCTTGCTCTCGGCTATGAAAACGCGTCCTTCATTGGTTGCCCTGCCAGATCGCTTTGCGACACCAGCCAGGCCCCACTCTTTGAGCTTCCTCTCGGCTAAGGCAAAATCAC
>CAXZAJ010000357.1:0-3626 GCA_964293355.1 uncultured bacterium | reverse complement strand
AGCAGTGTTCTGTCTGTATCGTTCATGGTGGCGATAGTACCGCAGGCGTGGAGGCTCGTCCACGGAAAAAAGCCGGGGGGCTGGCATAGGTACCGGCATACCATAATGATGGTATGCCGGTTTCCCGATTTATTACCGGCCGGTTCTCAGGAGAACGCGCGGAGGTACTGGCCCGGAACACGGCGCGCTTCAGGGGCGAGGTTCCTGGCGGGCCAGTACGGGTCACGGAGGAGCAGCCGACCCAGGGACACCGCGTCGGCGCTGCCTGAGATCAGTATCTGCTCGACCTGCTCCGCGGAGGTGATCAGTCCCACTGCTCCGGTCGGGAGGCCCGTGGCCGCGCGTATACGCCCCGCGAACCCGACCTGGTAGCCGGGGCCCACGGTCATCTTCGCGCCTGGAGCGAGCCCGCCGGATGAGACATCGACGAAGTCGACGCCTTCAGTCTTCAGTTGCCCGAGGACGGTGGCGCAGTCGTCCACGTCCCAGCCACCCGGCAGCCCGTCGGTTGCCGACACGCGCACGAGCAGCGGCATCGTGGCAGGCAACTCGTGCCGCAGCACGGGCACCAGTTCGCGGACCAGGCGCGATCGGCCGGCCAGGTCGCCGCCGTACAGGTCACCGCGCGTGTTGCTCAGGGGCGACAGGAACTGGTGCACCAGGTAGCCGTGCGCGGCGTGCAGCTCGACGGCATCGAATCCCGCCTCCACGGCGCGCCTGGCGGCGTCACCGAAGGCCTTCTGCACGCGCTCGATTTCAGCCGGATCCATGGCCCGTGGCGTGGAATCGGCCGGGTCGAACGGCAGGGCTGACGGCGCAATGGGGAGCCACCCGCCCGCGGATGCAGGCACCTGCCCCTTACCAAGCCACGGAATGGCGGTGGAGGCCTTGCGCCCCGCATGGGCCAGCTGCACGGCAACCTTGGCGCCGGCGGCATGGATAGCCTCGACGAGGGGCTTGAAGGCGTCGCGCTGCGCATCGTTCCAGAGGCCCAGGTCGGCAGGGCTGATGCGTCCCTCGGGGCTAACGGCGGTGGCCTCGATGACGATGAGCGACACGCCGCCTGTCGCGCGGGTCACGTAATGCTGATGGTGCCAGGCGTTGGGCAAACCGTCGGTGGCGGAATACTGGCACATGGGCGGCATGAAGAGCCTGTTGGATACTGTAAGTCCCCTGAGCTGCAGGGGCGTTGAAAACAAGGTGGACATGGTTCCTCCGTTGCGTAGTCTGGATGGACGGACAGTTTCAGTATACCATGCGGGCATGCTGCATCACATTGAAACAGGCAAAGATTACTGCGCAACAGGCTTCCTCTCCTACTGCGCGGCCCATGGCGCTGAACACGATGAATCGTACATACCGGGCGAAGACTGGCAATTCGGCCCCGACTTTCCATCCTTTGCGCTGATCGGTGACGACGGTTCCGTGCGTGGGGTGGCAGCCGGAATGCTCGGGCCGTCATTCAGGGCCGCCAGACGCGCCCGAATCGCCGTGCTGCACGTCCTCGATGAATCCCGTGACGATTACCTGACGCTGCTGGATGCGCTCAACGCCGCCATCATGAACGATGCTGATCAGCTCTACCTCTTCATCCCTGAAAGCCTCGCATCCCTGCGGGCCATCCTGGACGGTGCCGGTTTTTCATTTGAACGCACCGTGTACCTGATGCGAGCCGAGCTGGTCCGACCGGAGCTTGCCCGAGCGGAGAACGCCGTCTCACGGGAGCAGGACCGCGTGGATTTTCCGCAGGGTTACACGCTCCAGGCGGTACTAGCCAAGGATTCAGCCGCACAGGAAGACTTCATAGCGACGCGGAACCGGAACTTCAAGGAGCTCAAGGGTTCATCGGACCAGCGGGCAGAGGATCTGGCCGCTTTCATTGAATCCAGCGCCTACCTTGAAGGCGGGGTGGTACGGCTGGTGGCACCAGAAGGGGAAACCTGCGGCACGCTCCGGGTTGAACGCGACGACGACGGATCTGCCTACATCGGCACGATATCGGTGGACAGGGAGCACCGCGGCAAGGGCCTGGCCCGGGGACTCATACGCACGGCCCTCTCGATAGCCAGCGCCGCCGGTTTCAGGGAAGCTTTCCTGTCCGTCAATGCGGACAACAGCGGGGCCCTGGGTCTCTACCTCAAAGAAGGCTTCTCGGTCGTAAAGGCGATGAGCTGTCTGGCGGCCTTGTCTTGCCCTCGGGTTGTCAAGAAAAGTATACTCTCGACATGAAGCATACTTGCCAACTGGCCGTGCGGACCTACGAATGCGACATGAACGGCCATGTGAACAATGCCAACTACCTGCACTACCTCGAGTTTGCCCGCCACGAGTACCTCAAGGCCGTGGGCTTCGATTTTGCCGGTTCCGTGAAGGCCGGCTACGGCCTGTTCGTCACACGCGTTGAAATAGACTACAAGCGCTCGGCGGTGCTCGACGACGTGCTGTACATAGATTCACGGGCGGTAAAGCGCGGCGCCGTCTCTGGTGTGATGGAGCAGACCATACGGCGCGGCGACGAAACCGTTGCACTGGCCCGCGTCTCGTGGGCCTTCGTCGATGCCACCGGGCGCCCCACCAGAATTCCAAAAGAATTGGACGTGCCGGGACTGACTCCCGAAGCTGACTCCCGAAGCTGACTCCCGAAGCTGACTCCCGGGCCTGAAGACCAGACTGACAATCAGGCTTACCTATCAGATCCGCCGGAACCCCTGGACAGGCGCCGCTCTATGGTCGCCAGCAGCCAGTCCAGAGCCAGAGCCATGGTCGAGGCGGCGACGGCTCCCTGCACGACATAGCTGGAGCGGAACTGCACGAGGCCCGACATGATAGGACGCCCGAATCCGCCCGCACCCATGGTTGCGCCTATCGCGGCCGTTCCCACGTTGATGACCACCGAAGTACGGACGCCTGCCGCGATGGCCGGCAACGCGAGCGGCAACTCGATCCTGAAGAACCTGGTAACAGTGCCCATCCCGAGTCCCTTCGCCGCGTCGAGCGCGTCGCGGGGCACCGAATCGAGTCCGGCGACCGTGCCGTGGATCACCGGCAGGATGCCGTACAGCGCCAGGGCCACGAACACGGGCCGGTTCCCGAAGCCCAGCAGCGGCACCAGCATCGCCAGGATGGCGACCGGCGGCAGGGTCTGGACGAGGGCACCGGCCTCCAGCACCAGTTCCTTGACGGAACCCTTGCTAAAATGCGCCAGTGTCCCCGCAGCAAAACCGATCAAGGCCGAGGCAACGCTTGCACCCAGAACGAGGGCTGCATGCTGGACGAACAACTCAAGCGGCGAGGCCAGTGGATAGAGGAGCGCGGTTTGAGAAGGAAACAGCATACCCAGGAAGGCTTCCATCGCCCAGCCGCTCGTAACGAAGGCCAGGGCAGAAACTGCGAGAAGGCTGCCCTGCCAGCGCTTCATGTCGACCCCCTGTATTCCGCCCGGTAGCCAGATTCGTGTCGGCCACCGTCAACAGCATCCCCGGACGACGAGGCAATGTCTGACAGGCTGATCTCTCCGGCGAGAACGCCCGCGTCGTCCACCAGTGCGACGACCGTCGTGCCCGCTTCGAGCATGGCCGCGAGCGCTTCCTTGAGGCTGGCTCCGACAGGCAAAAGCGTCGGAGGTT
>CAXZAJ010000356.1:0-3695 GCA_964293355.1 uncultured bacterium | reverse complement strand
GATGGTCTGCGGGCAAAGCCCGGTCCCGGCAGCGCAGCGGCTGGTGTCGGATTCGAACCCGCGCGCCCGCACACTGGAGCCGTCGGTGCCGGAGTACCTCTCTGAGGTGCTCTGGCTGGGCCTGAAGCTGAAGCCGGTGGAGCGCATCCAGACCGTGCCCCAGCTCTTCAAGGCGCTGACCTCGCAGGAGTACACCGCCGAGCTGGCCCGGAACCGGCCCCCCCCCGCTGACCCGAGCCCCCCGCCGATGCCGAAGACCAGGTAGTAGATGACGGCGAGGTCCACCATCTGTTCGGGTTTGACTATGGAGAAGAAGTAGGTCTGGCCTGCATTCTCTTCGCCCGCTATGCCCACGCCTACGATGAAGTTGAGGAACGCCAGGAACGATATGGTACTGATGCCGGGTGCGAGGTTCGGACTCAGCACGGCCGGTATCATCGCGAGGGCCGCCACGGCCGTGAACACGACGTACAGCGGCTTGGAGCCCAGGCGGTCCATAAGCTTGCGTGAGAGGTAGCCCACGGCCACGCTGCCCAGGTTGAACGCCACCGAGTAGGCCATCACGAGTCCGGCATTCTGGCCGTACAGCACGCGTGCGTGCGTGACGATGAAGGTGCGCGCGGTGCCCGCGGAGAACGAAAGCGGGGCGAACACCAGGAAGAAGCGCCTGAGCCGGGGATCTGCCCAGGCCTCCTTGACGATGGCGCTGAATGACGAGCCGGCGGGAGGCCGGTACGCCTCGGGTTCAGGCATGCCCAGCAGTATGGCTGAACCGATGGAGCCGCTCAGTATGCCTATGCCCATCAGCGCGCCATAGAGCAGGTCGCCGGACCAGGCTCCCAGTATGAACATCGTGGCCGCGCTGGTGACTATGGCGGAGAAGCTGCTCGCAATCTGCACATTCGACAGAAAGGCGCCGCGCTCGCGTTCTCCCGCCAGCATGCCCAGAAGCGGATTGTTGCCGATGAGCCCTATGCCCCTGAACATGTTGAACAGGAGGCTGCCGACCATCAGCAGCACGAGTCCGCCGGCTGGCAGGCCAGCGCGGGCCATGAACGGTGCGGCCAGCGCGGGAATCATGCCCCAGTAGCGCAGCATCCACGACCAGCCGAATACCTTGATGATGGGGCGTCGCCGTATGGCGTACCGGCCCAGCGGCATGAATACGAAGGTCACGAAGTTGAGGGAGCCAAGTATGCCTATGTAGGTGCCCGTCGCTCCCATATCCAGGGCGAACAGGGCGGGTATGTTGCCCGACAGCAGCATGAACGAGAACGAGTTGAGCACGTTGAACACGAGGAAGCTGGAGCGGTAGCGCTTCAGCCTGCTTTTTGGTCTTTTTGTCGGAAGCGCCGGCATCTTTTCCATGGGCAGAGTATAGCCGGCCGCGTCGCGCGCGGCTATTGAGCGACGGGCGCCTTGACGACGGCCTTGCGCTTCCACCGACCGCCCAGGTAGTACCAGGTGGAGAAGGTAGCGCCCATCAGCCAGCCGGCCGGTACGCTCCACCAGATGCCGTCCGCACCCATGCCAAGGTACACGGAGAACAGGATAGCGCAGGGAATGCGCACGACCCAGAGGGCAAGGATCGTGTTGATCATGGGAATGAAGGCATCGCCGGCTCCGCGCATGACGCCGTTGTTTATGAACATCGTAGAGAAGAGCAGGTACGTGGCTCCGACGATGGCCAGGTAGCGGGCGCCTATTGCCATCACCTCGGCATCGCGCGTGAACATGCCCATCAGAGGATTGCCGAACAGTATGACTATGGCTCCTATGGCGACGGAAATGGCTCCCCCGACGATGACGGCCGAAAGGTGGCCCCGTTTAACGCGTTCCGTCTTGCCGGCGCCCATGTTCTGCCCGGTAAACGTGGATATTGCCTGGCTCAGGTTCATCGCGGGCATCACTGCGAAGCTGTCCAGCCTGGAGGCCGCGGAAAAGGCCGCGATGGTCGCGGTGCCGTGGCCATTGACGATGCGCGTCAGGGCCATCATGCCCAGCGACACCATGGTCTGCTGGATGCCGGTAGGCAAACCGATGCGGAGGCTGTGCTTGAATATTTCCTTGTCAAAAACCAGATGCTTTACATCCAGGCTTACGAGCCTGTTCTTCTTGTTTACCCAGATGAGGCCGCCCAGGAACGAGGCACCTTGCGAGATGACCGTGGCCCAGGCCACTCCGGGAACGCCCCAGCCGAAGGCCACGACGAAGAGCAGGTCCAGCACGATGTTGAGGAGGCTGGCTGCCATCAGCAGGTAGAGCGGTGTCTTTGAGTCCCCGAGTCCCCGGAGCACCGCGGAAATGGCATTATAGCCGAACATCGCCAGAAGGCCCGCAAAGATGATGCGCAGATATGAGGATGCCTCGGCGAACACGTCCGCCGGAACCTTGAGCAGTGTCAGCAGGGCGTCCGTGGACAGCACGCCCACGATTGACATGCAGAGCCCCATCCAGAAGAGCGTTATGTAACCGGTGTCCACGGCCGCCCTGACCTTGGCTTCGTCCTTTGCGCCAAAGTACTGGGATACCAGCACCATTGTCCCCATGGTCAGGCCCATGACCAGCGAAATCATGAGGAATATGACCGGGAATGCCGTACCAACCGCCGCGAGCGCTGTCGTGCCTACGAAATTGCCCACCACGATGCTGTCCACCATGTTGTAGAACTGCTGGAACACGTTGCCTATGAGCATGGGCAACGCAAACGTGATGATGGTCCTGGTCTCTCCGCCCTGAGTCAAGTCTTTCATGGAAGTGACTATACGCGGTAAGCAGCCGGGGGGCAAGGTCGGTTGCCTGCACCAGGAACCTGCCAGCTCTTGCGCACGGCTACGGTACCGCGCTAGTTTGTCACCATGAACCTCTCTTTCCTCAAGCTGCGCGTGGCCGATTGCCCCTGGATACTCTTTGACCGGTTGCCTGTTTTGGGGAAAGACCCGGCGGCGGGAGATCTGCCCTGGGAGTCCATCGCCGTGGACATCTGCAGCCGTTCACGGGGAGCCGCGGGCGTCGGCATCGCGGTGGTGGAGCGGGAAGGCGAGACCAACATCGTACGCACCTGGGATGCTGAAGGCGCGTCCTGCGCTCCGCCGCCAGCAGCGGCCCTGTGCGCCGCCCGGTTGCTCTTTGACGCGGGCCGCGCCGGTTCAGAATCCATCGCGTTCAGGTCATCGGGGGGCGACACCGAAGTGCTCGTCATAGATTCCAGAATACTGGGTATTTCTGTCGGCATCCCTGCCCGACACGATGGCACTGCGCTGGCGGGCGCTTGGGGTCCTGGCGGGCTGGGGCTCTCGGCCCAGCCTGGATCCGCCGTGGCCCTGCCTGTCAGCCTGTGCGGTCAGGCAGTGGAAGTAGCGCTGTTCGATAGTCCGCCTGCCAGGTCGTTCTTCCGTGGAAGCAAGGGCCGGAGGGCGACCCCCGGCTTGAGCAGGGTCGAGGTGCTTGCGGTGTCCAGGCAGGAACTGCGGGTCCGTCGCGGTGCCTGCGATCCTGTTGTTGCCGCTGCCGCCGCCGCCGCCGCCGCCGTGGTTGCCGAGTATGCCGACCGCGGCACAGCCCGCCCGGCCGCCGGCGAGCGCTTCGACTGCGGACATTTCCAGAGCGCTCTGGATATCCGCCGCGACGGCCTGCTGCTGTGGCACGAGCGCCAGCGTGTGGTCGGTGGCGACGGCCTGCTCGACTCGCCCATC
>CAXZAJ010000355.1:0-3706 GCA_964293355.1 uncultured bacterium | reverse complement strand
TTTTGCGCGGCGCGAGGAGGCGATGGCACGCAAGGACGCGACCGGTTCCTACGTGTACAAGATCCTGATGAACAGCTTCTATGGTGTGCTCGGCACTGCTTCCTGCCGGTACGCGCGCACTGAACTGGCCGGCGCAATCACCTCATTCGGGCGTCTTGTGCTGCTTCGCGCCAAGGCCTGCATCGAGCAGGATGGTTCCGCGGTGCTGTACGGCGACACCGATTCGCTGTTCGTGGCCACCGGCCTTGGGCCTGACGCACCGTATGCCACGTACCGGGAACGTGGCGACGCGCTCTGTGCCCTGGTCAACGCTGAACTGGCGGCGATGGCAGATGTGGAGTACGGCGTCGCCTCCCGGCTGGAACTTCGCTTTGACAAGGCGTACGCGCGCTTCATTATCCCGCCGCTGCGCACCAACGAGGACGATGCCGGGAGCGTGGCTGAAGGCAGCGCGGACGAAGCCGAACCCGTGGCCGCGCGGGGCAGGGCCAAGGGGTATGCCGGCCTCTTGCGGGCCCCGGACGGCGACCGTATCGACGTCAAGGGCATGGAGGCGGTGCGCTCGGACTGGACGCCGCTGGCCCGGGAGTTCCAGGTGCGCCTCCTGACCCTGGCCTTCTCGGGCGACGGTGAGCACGCCATCGGTAAGTATCTTGCTGCGGTGCTGGGCTCACTCAAGGCCGGCGAGCTGGACGCCAGGCTCGTGTACACGCGCAGCCTGCGGCGCTCTGAGTCCGCGTATGTAAAAAGTACGCCGCCGCACGTCAAGGCCGCGCGCCTCGCCGGCCTCGTGGGCCGCGGTAGCGTGTCGTACATAATAGCCGACAGCGGCCCCGCACCCGTCGACCCCGACACCTACGGCCTTTCCGGCCCCGGTTCGCCCCGCCCCGACTACCGGCACTACATAGACAAGCAGCTGCTGCCCATCGCGCGGTCGCTTGCGGCATCGGGCTTGCCCGTGCCGCTCGGTGCCTTCGGGCTGGCAAAAACGCAGGGGGAGCTGTTCTGATCGATCCCCCAGCCTTGTTTCCTGTGCTCTACTGTAGTACTCTGTAATTACATGTATGCACGGAGGTAGGCATGGAGTTGTCCATAATCAAGATAGGGAACAGCCGCGGGCTACGGCTTCCCAAGGAGATCCTTGATCGACTGGGTTTTGCAGACAAGGTTGAGGCTGTAGTGAATGCTGATTCCCTCACGCTCTATGCAGCCAAAAAACCGCGGACTGGATGGGCGGAAGCCGCCCGTACCATGCATGATGCCGGTGGAGACACCCTGCTGATTCCGGACGCACTTGATGACGATGTGCTTGAAGGTGCCCCGTGGTAGGCCGGTTTGATGTCTGGTGGACCGATCTGGATCCGGTACGCGGCCGTGAAATTGCCAAGACTCGGCCCTGCGTCGTCGTCTCGCCCGATGAACTGAATACCTCGCTGAGAACCGTGGTCGTCATGCCGATGACTTCAGCCGTGCGGCCTTGGCCGTTCAGGCTCTCACTATCCTTTGACGGAAAGGATGGCCAGGTCTGTGTAGACCAGATACGTACCATAGACAAGACCCGGCTTAAGTCAAAAGCCGGCGCTCTCGATGAACGCCAGTCCTCCTCGCTCAAAGCCCTGATCCGTGAAATGTACGTTGACTGAACCGGTCTAGACCCTGCCCACCGGTGCCGCGTACACGGCGAATTCTTCCATGCCATCCAGCCCGAGCGCCGCATCCAGCTTCTCCTGGTCGTAGGCGGCCTGGGCGCAGGTGCCCAGATCCAGTGCTTCGCAGGCGCTGTACAGAGCCTGGCAGACGTGGCCGGCATCAAGCAGTATCGTTTTGGCGGAAGCGACGGAATAGCGCCACTCGGTGCGGTACGGCACGGCCGTCCACATGAACATGGCGGCGCAGTTCCACAGCTGGCCCGAGAGGCCCGCGTCCAGATCAGCGTCCAGGTTTAGCCAGCCGTTCTTCGCTGTATCGCCTCCCGCCACGGCGTGGGCAGGTTTGAGGAGTGCAAGCGCGTGTTCCACGGCCTGATGGCGGTACAGGCCCGGTTCAAGGCCGGTTACCCTGCGTGCGTAGATGATGGTGTCCAGCGGATGTCTGCAACCGCCGGAGGGTACGGTGCGGAAGGCGTTGTTGCGCTTAACCGACTTTACGCCGGCAGTGGACCACAACAGGAACGACAGCTCGTCCAGGCTGATCGTTTCAGCCTTGTACTTGCGCCGCGAGCGCCTTGTTGCCGTGATGTCCTTGAAGCCTTTGCCGCCGAGCGTCAAACTGGCAGGGTCGGGCAGGGCGACGATGCGGGCTCCTGATGGCACCGGTTGTGTGAACGTCGGTGCAGTGCGGCCCTGTTCTTCGTCGGATTTGAAGCGCGCCAGCGTGTCCCAGTTTGACTTGAGGAAAGCCCGGCCCGCGTCGAGCAGGGCTCGTTCCTCCGCTACGAGTTCTGGCGGTATGACTTCGGGATTGGTGGCGCGGTAGTGTGCGAGCGCGGTGTCGAGGTCCGCGAGGAGGCCGTCCACGTCGTTGTCACTGGTGTCCCAGCTGGCCATCCAGCGTATGGCTCCGCCTTCCCAGTCGTAGAAGAAGCGTTTTGCTCGCAGTTCCTCCACCACGGGGGCGGGCAGCTTGAAAAACAGGCCGTTGGTCTGGGCGGGGTATTCAAGCCAGATGTTCCGCGCATGGAGGCCTTCGACGAGTCGCTGTGCCTGTTTGTTGGCCGCGGTAGCGCATTCCAGCCACAGGCCGTCCTTGACGTATTCTTCGAATTGGGCGGCGATATACCGCATCTTGCTGGACAGCTGCAGGCGGGTCTTGCGGAGCCTTGCCGTATCGGGTAAGCGGCCATCCGTGCGTGGCGCAAAGACTACGGCCTCACCGAACATCAGCCCGTTCTTGGTACCACCGAAGCACACGACATCTGCACCGGAATCTGCTCCGGCAGGCACGCCTGAATGTGCATATCCAGCCGCTTGCGCCGGCCCGAGTCCCAGTGCCGCTGCCGCGTTGGAAAGCCGGGCACCGTCGATGTGCACGGCAAGGCCCGCGTCGTGGGCGATGCGGCACAACTCGGCCAGTTCGGCAGTCGTGTAGACCGTGCCGAGTTCCGTCGGTTGGCTCAGCGACAGGGCCGCGGGTCGGGCCTTGTGCATGTCGTCGTAGTGGTGGAGTGTTTCCTTGAGTGCAGCCGCAACGACCTTGCCGTTCTTCGTGCCTACCGGGACCATCTGGGCTCCGGTTACCGCTGACGGTGCGCCTGTTTCGTCCACGAGTATGTGCGCGCAGTTGGAACACAGGATGGCGTCGCCCTGGCCAGCGAAGCAACCCAATGCGTAGACGTTTGCGCCGGTGCCGTTGAGAACGAAGCGCACGATGGCTCCAGGCCCGAACAGTGCTCCGACGGCTGCTTCGGCGCGGGCGGTGGCCGGGTCGTCTCCGTAGCCTACCGCATGCCCCGAGTTTGCCCGCAGCAGCGCATCCATGATCCGCGGATGCGCCGCAGCGTTGTTGTCACTAGCAAACCACCTGTCAGCCATACATCCTCCAAATTACCTGATCGACGAATACGTTAGCAAAGAGACACGGAGAAAACGAGTAAGAGGAACCAAGAATAGGAATTTCAAGCACAGAGGCACAAAGAAGGTGAGATAAGAAAAGAAAAAAAAAGGAGAAATAGGGAGTTTTTCATTGACTGGAATAATTAGATTTTAAT
>CAXZAJ010000354.1:0-3741 GCA_964293355.1 uncultured bacterium | reverse complement strand
GCCATCCCGGTCATTCCTTGCCGGAGGCCGTAGCCTCCGCGGCCGTGGCTGCCCGCGATGCCGCTCCGGCGGACTCCAGGGTCTTCCGCTCGCGGCGCTTTTTCTGCGAGGCGTACACCACGAGGCCTATCACGGTGGCGGCGTACGGAATCATGTTTACGAACTCCGACGGTATCTTCATCAGCTGCAGCGTATTGGAAAGCGCGTCAAAGAAGCCGAACAGCAGCGAGGTCAGCATCGAGCCTATCGGGGTCGCGCCACCCATCGCTTCGGCGGCCAGAGCTATGAAGCCGCGGCCCGCCGTCATGTTCTTGCTGAACCATGACACGTAGCCCATGGACATGTAGGCACCGCCGAAACCGGCCATCATGCCGGAGAGGGTCAGAGCCAGGTACTGAATCTTCGTCACACCGATGCCCACTGAGGCCGCAGCGTTGGGGTTCTCGCCAACCGCCCTGATGCGCAGGCCCAGCGGTGTTCTATAGAGGAAAATGAACGTGGCAGCCACCATGATGAAGGCCACGTACGTCAGCACGTTGTGGCCGGACAGGATGGTGCCGAGCACCGGGATCGACGAGATGCCGGGTATGTTCAGTTTCGGCAGCACCTTGGAGGCCAGCGACGAGCTTATGCCCTTGTCGCCTGCTATCAGGAACAACGCGAACACCGTTCCGCCGGATGCCATCAGGTTTATCGCTATGCCCGACAGTATGATGTCAGTGCGGAGCTTGAGCGCGCAGTAGGCCAGGAACAGCCCCACGAGGCCGCCGGCCACGACCGCGGCGAACAGCCCCACGCCCGCGCTGCCGGAGAGCGCGCTGAACACCACGCCGGACAGCGCCGCGATCAGCATGATGCCTTCCAGGGCTATGTTCGTGACGCCGGCCTTGTCGGCGATGAGCGCTCCGAGCGTGGCAAAGAGTATCGGCGTCGTCACGCGGAGCACGGAATAGCCGAATTCGGCGTTCAGGATGACTGAAAGGATCTGGCTCATAGGGCGGCTCCCTTCGCGTCAGATTCAATCGCTTCCTTGAACACCAGTCGGTGGCGGTACCTCGCCAGGAAGCTGTTCGCGGCTATCAGTATGATGATCGTGCCCTGGATGAGGGCCACGAACTCGTTGGGTACGTCGGAGTAGCGCGACATGATGTCAGCGCCGATGCGCAGGTAGGCCAGGAAAAAGGCTGCCACGGGCACGAAGAGCGGGTTGTTCCGAGCCAGGATGGCCACGATGACGCCGTCCCAGCCGTAGCCGGGCAGGCTCTGCCACGAGAACCGGGTGTACATGCCCAGCAGCTCTATCGAGCCGCCCATGCCGGCGATGAAGCCGCCGATCACCTGGCTGTAAACCACGACGCTGTTCGTGTTGATGCCCGAGTATTGCGCGAACCGGGCGTTGGCTCCGGTCAGCTTTATGCGGTAGCCCCAGCGCGTTTTCGTCATGAATGCCGCGGCGGTGACGACGAGGAGCACCGCGACGATGAGTCCGTAGGAAATTCTGGTCTTGGGTACGAGCCTCGGGAGCATCGCTGTCGGCCTGAAGGTGTACGAGACCATCGCGCCGGCGTTGACGTCGCGCAGCAGGTAGTTTATCAGGAACAGCCCAAAGAAGAACGCGATGTAGTTGAACATCAGGCTGGACACCAGCTCTGACGCTCCCCAGCGCACCTTGAGCGCTGCTGGCAGGCCACAGAACAGCGAGCCCACGAGGCTGCCGAACAGGATGGCCACGACCGGGTGGATGACGGGCGGCAGGTTGAACTTTATGGCCACGAAGGCCGTAGCGATGGCCCCGATGAAGAATCCGCCCTCCGCTCCCAGGTTGAACTGGGCAGCGGAGAACATGATGCTGATGGCGATGCCCGTGAACACGAGCGGAATCATCAGTTCAATCACGTTGCCGAAGTGCCTGAAGCTGCCCAGCGGGCCCAGCAGGAATTTGTACAGCGCGTCGCCGGGGTCGTCGCTGACCACCAGCACGATCACGAGCGCTATGACGAGCGCTATCAGTATCGCGAGGCCCGTGCGCACGACCTCGAAAAGCCTTTGGTTCCTAGTCATGGACCACCCTCGCTATTTCTTCCGGCTCCTGTTTCCTGAGGCCGAGCATGTACAGGCCCAGCTCTTCCTCGCTGACGGCCTTGGCGTCGGGCACGTAAGCGCCGATTTTGCCGCCGTACATGACGATCAGGCTGTCGGACAGCTCCATCACCTCATTCAGGTCGGCCGAGACGAGCAAGACCGCTGCACCTGCATCGCGCAGTTCGACGAGCCTGGCGCGGATGAACTCGGTAGCTCCAACGTCGATGCCCCGCGTCGGCTGGTCGGCCACGATCAGCGACGGGTCGGACGAGAACTCCCTGGCGACCACGACCTTCTGGATGTTGCCGCCGGAGAGCATGCCCACTTCCTGGTCAGGAGACGAGCACTTTACGTTGTACTCGGCGATGAGTCTGTCGGAATTGGCCCGTATCGCCTTGCCCTTGAGGAACACGGGGCCGGTAAACTGGCCGGAATCATGGTTGTACGACATCAGGTTGGCCACTACGCCGAGCGTTGCCGCGCAGCCATCGGTCATCCGGTCTTCAGGCACATGGCAGACCCCCGCGTCGCGGATCTTGCGGATGCTCATGCCGGCCACCGACTTGCCGTTGACCTCCACGCCGCCCGACGCGAAGGTGCCCAGCCCGGTTATCGCCTCCACCAGCTCCCGCTGGCCGTTGCCTTCCACGCCCGCGATGCCGAGTATCTCGCCCTTGCGTACATCAAAGGACGTGCTGTTGACCGCCCGCTTGCCAAAACGGTCCAGCACCACGAGGTCGCTGACCCTGAGCACTGTCCCCATTGGTCTTGCGGCAGTCTTCTGCACCTCCAGGATCACGTCGCGGCCGACCATCAGCCTCGATATGTCCCTTTCGTCGACTTTGGCCACATCGAAGGTGCCCTGCACGGAGCCGGAACGCATGATCGTCACGCGGTCACACAGTTCCTTGATCTCGTTGAGCTTGTGGGATATGAACACGATGGTGTTGCCGGCCTGCCTGAGCAGTTTCAGCTGGACGAACAGCTCTTCGGTCTCCTGCGGCGTCAGCACCGCCGTCGGTTCGTCGAGTATCAGGATCCTCGCACCGCGGAACAGCGCCTTGAGGATCTCCAGCCGCTGCTTTATGCCTACGGGCAGGTCGCGTACTGCCGCACGCGGATCGACCAACAGCCCGTATTTTTTACCGAGCTCTTCTGTCGTCTGTATGGCCGCCGCGATGTCCAGGTAGATGCCCTTGCGCGGCTCCAGCCCCATCACGAGGTTCTCCGCGGCCGTCAGCGACGGTACGAGCATGAAATGCTGGTGGACCATCCCGATGCCGTGCCCGATGGCCGCATACGGTGAATCAACCCGTATCTCCTTGCCTTCGAGCAGAATCCGGCCCTTTTCTGCCTTGTTCAGTCCAAACAGTATCTTCATCAGCGTGGACTTGCCCGCGCCGTTCTCGCCCACCAGCCCGTGGATCTCCCCGGCCTGCACCGAAAAGTCGACGTTCTTGTTGGCCACGATGCCGTTCGGATAGACCTTGGTGATGCCCTCCATCCTCAGCAGTTCATCCATCCTCATCCCCCGGTATAACTATCATGAAAGAAGTGGCACAGAGCCACAGAGTAGATGAGGCAGGATAAGCATCGGGCCAGAAGAAGACAGGAAAATTTGGCACAGAGACACAGAGAAGATGAGGAAGAAAGAAAAGA
>CAXZAJ010000353.1:0-3745 GCA_964293355.1 uncultured bacterium | reverse complement strand
GCTGTAGCAGAACACCTCGATCATCTCGGGGGCGGCAGCATCCTGATGCGCAGATCCACCGTCTTGCCAAGCGCATGCAGGTGTATGTTGGAGAATTTAAGCTCCTGCCCCTGGCGGAACACCTTCTGGATACCGGTAGACAGCGGGATGGCCAGTTCCTTGGCGGCCATTTTTGTTATGTCGTTGGTGGGCTTGCCCGCCGGTACCTTGAAGTAGCCTTCAGTCTCACCAAGGATATGCAGCGGCTCCATCTGCTCGTTCACTATCACGGCGAGCGGCAGGTAATCGGTAGAAAGCGATTCAAGGAAGCGTTCCAGCACCCTGTCTTCGTCGTGCGCGCGGTACGAACGCCTGACAGAAGAGTAGCGGTCCTTCAATTCCCTCGCGCGGGTATCGGTAGCGCCCGTTACATGGGCAGGATCGGCGAAAACCTTTGGCTTGCCTTTTGACCGGTACACCTTGTTCTTGGCGTCCAGGAGCTCAAAGTATTCAGCGGCCTCGCCGGTGGTCTCGCTCGTTCCCAGGAACAGTATGCCGTTCTGCTTGAGCGAGAAGTTGAAATAGTCCAGCACCTTGCGCTGCAGGTTCGGCTGCAGATAAATGAGTACGTTGCGGCAGCTCACCAGGTCAATGTTGGTAAACGGCGGATCCTTGATCAGGTTGTGCTGCGCGAACACGACCATCTCCCGGATCGACCTGGCCACCTGAAAGTTGTCCTCGCGCTTGAAGAAGTACTTGGCCAGGTACCGGGGTGAGAGGTCTGCCGCTACGCTTTCCGGATAGACGCCGGCGGCGGCGAAATGGATCGCGTCCCGGTCTATGTCGGTGGCAAAAATCTTTACGTCACGGCGCATGCCCAGCTCGTCCATGACTTCGCGCAGCATGATGGCGAGGCTATAGGCTTCCTCTCCCGTGGAGCAGGCCGCCACCCAGAAGCGCAATTCCCTGCCTTCAGACGTGCGTATCAGGTTTGGCAGTTCCTCGGTGGAGGGGCGTTCGAACGCGGCTGGATCGCGGAAGAAGCTGGTAACGCCGATAAGGAGTTCCCGGAAGAGGCTCGTTACCTCGCCGGGATAGTTGTTCATGTATGCCACATAGTCGCTTATGGTATCGGTCTGGGTAACCGTCATGCGGCGCTCGATGCGCCTGGTTACGGTGTTTGGCTTGTAGTAGGTAAAATCAACCTTGCACTTCTCACGCAGCAGCGCAAAGATGCGCGTAAGGCCGTCCTCGTCTGAAAGCAGGGTTTCAGAGCGGGTGGCCATGGATCCGTAGGGCCGCTGTATGAAACTGAGCAGTTGCGCCGGGGCATCTGTGACGGTTTCAGGATGAAATCAGGCAATCCCGTGGAAATGGCGGAGCGTGGCATGCCGTTGAACTTGGCGCTGTCCTCGTCCTGGACCATCACCATGCCGCCATTTTCCTTGACGGTGCGCACGCCGCGCATGCCATCGGAACCGGTGCCCGAGAGGATGATGGCTATCGATTTCTCAGCCTGGTCTTCCGCAAGCGACCGCAGGAACACATCGATGGGCAGATTGATGCCGTGGCTGTGGTCCTGTTCGCTCAGAAGCAGTTTTCCGTGGAATATGGTCAGGTTTTTCTTGGGCGGAATGAGGTAGACATGGTTGGGAAGAACCAGCAGTCCGTCTTCCGCCCGGTGTACCGGCATATCGGTCTTCTTGGACAGAAGTTCCACCATAAGGCTCTTATAATCGGGAGAAAGGTGCTGGATGACTATGAAGCCAAGGCCGGAATCAACAGGCATGTTGGTAAAGAACTCGTCGATGGCTTCAAGGCCGCCCGCCGAAGCCCCGACGGCGACGTAATAGCTGGGTGCGGGTCGCTCAGTCATGGGTGTCGCCAACTCGTCCATCACCGACTCCTTATAGCAACAACTTTTCGATTTCTGATTACTATAGTGTAGAATTCAGGTTTGAGAGTCAAGAATAATTTTCACCGGGATACTAATGCACCGAGAAAAAAAAATCTAAAACTTTTCGTTGCGCGTTGAAATAATATACCATATACTCTGACGGTATGGAGGGCCCCGCAGACATGTCTGATTCCAGAGACGAAACCGGATTCCGTTCCGCCTATGCAGCCAGGTCAAGCCATCTGGTCATCGGGCTCATGTCTGGCACGTCCCTGGACGGCGTCGACGCGGCACTGGTCCACATCGAGACAGAAGCCGATGGAGCCGTCACGTCGGTACGGCTCGTGGAGCACCAGTACCTGCCGTATTCGGATGGTGTTCGGGCGCGCGTTGCCGCACTCTGCTCTCCTGAAACGGCCAGAATCGATGACCTTACGTTTGTCCACTATGGCCTCTCCGAGTGGTATGCCCGCGCCGTTTCCATGGTCATCGAGGCTTCCGGCTTGCCGGTTTCTTCCATAGATGCCATATCGATGCACGGGCAGACCGTCTGGCACGCACCCGTTGCGCAGGCTTTTCCGGGGCCGGACGGTGATCTTGCCGTCAAGGGCACCCTGCAACTCGGTTCCGCGGCCGTATTGCGCGAGCGCACCGGAATCCCTGTCATAGCGGATCTCCGGGCCCGGGACATGGCTGCGGGCGGGGAGGGCGCTCCCCTGGCGCCTTACATAGACTCCATACTGTTTGGCTCCGCTACTGAAGGGCGCATCGTTCAGAACATAGGCGGCATAGGCAACGCTACAGTCATACCTGCGAAAGCGACTATGGACATGCTGACCGCCTTTGACACGGGGCCGGGCAACATGCTGATGGACGCCGTCGTCATTGACGGCACGGGCGGAGCCGAGCGCTACGACCCGGCCGGCCGCCACGGTGCCCTGGGCAAGGTCTCCGAACCCGTCGTCAAGCGGCTGATGGCAGACCCGTATTTCAGCCGTCTGCCCCCCAAGAGCACCGGCCGCGAAGTGTACGGAGCTTCCTTTGCGCGCGCTTTCATCGACGACACGACGGCGCTGGGGTTGAATTTCAATGACCGCGTGGCCACCGCCACCGCCTTTACCGCGGAATCAATCGCCGCCGCCTACCGGGATTTCATACTCGGCGCCACGAGCATCGCCACCGTTCTGGTCGCGGGCGGCGGCGCGCTGAACCCCACGCTGCTCCGCATGATCCAGGAACGGCTGCCCGCTGGAATCCGCGTAACCACGACGGCTTCCGTAGGCGTACCGGACCAGGCGCGCGAGGCCATCGCGTTTGCCGTCATCGGGCACCAGTCGCTTATGGGCAAGCCCGGCAACCTGCCCGCGGTCACCGGCGCGCGTTGCCCCGTGGTCTTGGGGTGCATTACACTGTGATTGTTTTAGTTTTTATAGGAGGCTTGAAATGAAGAAACTGTCAATTCTGCTCATCACCATGATGGCGATGCTGGTTCTCGCCGGAGCCGGGGCCTTTGCCGCGACCCCCGGCGAGAAAATCCTCACGATCGGCGTGGATCAGGAGGCCATAGGCCTCGACCCGCACGTCGTCACGGCTTTCTCCTCGATGCGCCGCATCGACCTGCTGTACAGCCGCCTCGTGCGCCTGGACGACAACCTCGTCGTCGTTGGCGACCTCGCCGAGAAGTGGGACATCCCCAACAACACCACCTACGTGTTCCACCTCCGCAAGGGCGTCAAGTTCCACAACGGCCGCGAACTGACCTCCGCTGACGTCAAGTATTCGCTGGAGCGCGTGCTTGATGCCAAGACGGCCTCTCCGGGCAGGTCGTACATCTCGTCCATCACATCGATAGAGACTCCGGATGACTAC
>CAXZAJ010000352.1:0-3783 GCA_964293355.1 uncultured bacterium | reverse complement strand
TCCAGAAGTGCTAGGATCCAGAGCCCTGCTTGCAACCGCTGGATTTACCGGCAAAGCCATTGCCGCTTCCATGGCGCTCAATACAGCAACGGCGGGGCTCAGTTCACGGGCTATCTGGGCAGTATCAAGGCCTCCGAGCGTGCACGAAGCCGCGAACATTATAGTCAACACAGCGGCCAACAGGGTGGTTCGTTTCATCAGGTCCTCCTGGACGATCATATCGTCCACTATATGACAAAATCGGTTAAAAACACTTCAAAGCAGAACATTAATTAGAATATATGAATATAGCCACGAACTGTCAAGTAACAATTTGAGAAATAATACAATATTGTAGTACAAAAACCGCGATATTTAGAAATATGGTTAAAACAAGCCGTTTATGTTATTTATCTAATATTTTGACTTACTAAACTGTGATCCACCGGAGGAACGAAAAAAGAAAACAATGACTTTAAGAATCTCATATCCTGTACATCTCTTTTACTATCCTGATCATCCTGCTTTATTCTAGAATACAGACCAAGAAGAACAGGATGTATAAGATGAAGTGGAGGAATATATTTTTGGATCCTCTTATCCTGTTCATCTCTTTTTTTATCATATACATCTTGTTTCTATTTTTTCCATTTTAGAATCTCTTTTGAACAGGAGCCACTATTGTCAGTGCCGATGAACACTGGTCTTTCACGAACTGCTCCGAGCAGATCAGCTTTTCTGGGAGGCTTGCTCGTCCTCGCAACGTTCGTCGCGGTGTTTGCCACTGCTCTTGTAGCTCTACAAAGAATCGATGAGGTTTACCAGTCTACTGAACGTACCGTTAATCGCGCCATGCGCGCGGTGCTCAAGGGCGACGGTCCGGACATGAATATTGTGGCTGAGATACGTGACTTGTTTGGCGCGCTTGAACGGCTGGAACGTATTGCGGTCAGCATCGACCTGAACGAATCGAGCGCCGGATTGCGCGACTCGTTCAAGGCGTATACCGATGGTTTGATTGGATACGACGAAATTGTCGACAAATTTTCAAAATCCTTTGACGGACTTGAGGAACGTATTGAAGAAAAGCGTCTGTCCATAACCCGTTCGTTCTACGCACTCATCGCCGCTCTGGCCCTCAGTCTCGTGCTGGCCATCATCGTAGCCGCGGTCTTGAGTTACAGGCTTGGTATCAGTCGCGTGGAAACCGACTGGTCTCAGCGCAGCCTCAAACGCACGCTGGCAGCTGAGGAAACGCTACGCAGGCGGATAGCCAACGAGCTGCATGACAACGCAGCCCAGGATATCGCGGCGGCCAGGATGCTGTGCGAGCGGTCAGTTACCGGATACCGGAACGGCGATGCGGCTGTAGCTGCTGACCGAACCCTGGAGGCTTCCGGTTTGCTTGCGTCCGCCGGTCGCATGATACGCGGCTTGGCCCTCGATCTGAGGCCCCCTGAACTGGAGCGTTCCGACCTCGTTTCCGCTCTGGAATCCCTGTGCTCCCGCAGCCATGATGAACGTGGGCGTCGTGCCTTGTTCAGGCATGACTGCGACCCGCCGCGCATGGATGACGAGGCCTCAATTCAAGTGTATCGTATCGTACAGGAAGCGTTGGCCAATGCACGCAAGCATGCGGGACCCCATGGCGTGGAAGTGCGTTTGAGCCGGTCTGGCCCTGATGGAGCTACCGATTTTCTGGTGACAGTACGGGATTACCCTGATGGATGTTCCCCCGATGGTTCTCCAGAAGTCAGGAAGCCTGTTAATGCTGACGTGTCGATGTCGAGCGGTATGGGCTTGGCCATCATGCGCGAACGGGCCGCGCTTGCGGGAGGTTACCTTTCTGTGGAGACTGAAGAAAGCGGAATCATGGTAAAGCTCGTTATACCCACACTCGCAGGCTAAGGATAGCTCCGATGAAAAGATTGATGATAGTTGATGACCACCCCGTTTTTCGTAATGGGCTGCGGCAGGCATTCGAGGATACGCATGAATTTGAAAACATAGTCGAAGCCGGAACGGGTACCCAGGCCCTCACGACTCTCGGCGAGGGTCGTTTCGATCTGGTCATCATGGATATCGGGCTTCCGGACATGAGCGGGCTGGATATCATCGAGGTCAGGGCCGGTCTGCCCGGAGCCCCAGCATTCTTTGTACTCACGATGGAATCAAGTACCGAACTGGCCAGGAGAGCCTTCATGGCAGGCGCTACAGGGTTTGCTTCCAAGAACATGTCGCTTTCTACACTGATACTTGCCGTAGGGCTTGTTGCGGCCGGGGAGTTGTACGTTGAAGGAGAGATACTGCGGGACATACTGACGACTGATGTACGGCTCAGCCAGGTGCGCAAGGAGTTGTCCATCAAGGCTGGCATGCTGACTGATCGGGAGCGCGCCACGCTCGAAGCTATGCTCGATGGCTTGAGTGCCAAGGAGGTGGCTCTTCGCCTTGGGGTCAGCCTGCGCACCGCGGAAAACTACCAGAGCGCTGTGTATGCCAAGCTCGGCGCCAGGACTCCTGTAGATCTCGTCAGGGTAGCGCTTAAAGCCGGGTTATCGCTTCCGGATTAGGCTTTGCCGAATCCGGGTTGCTGGCCATACTCGCATCATGTGCCCTGGAGACGGCTACAGCAAGCGCCAGGGCTGGAGCAACGGCCAGGGCTTTGTCTACCAGGTTGATGGGCAACCGTGCCAGAAATGCGGCTGTGAAAATCGAATCGGTGAACAACGCAAATCCAGCCACGATGTTGTCAAGGTTCATCCGGGTGCCACCGCCGTAAACAAATGCGGCTATGAGGGCTCCGAGGAGCGCGTTGGCCAGCGTCACGGAGCCTATGCAGAGGCTCCAGGACAGAGCGCTCCGGTATCGGCCGGAACGGACAAAGCCGCTGACGATGATGGCCGTGGCCATTCCGCATACCGCGAACAGGATATGCAGTCCGGAAAATCCGTCCAGTGCCTCATTCCAGCCATTCGTGAGAATGGCTACAACGATGCCGTGCCATGGTCCAAAGACCGCTGCCGCTATGGCCGTAAAAATTGAATCCAGGAACAACGGCAGTACATCGCGGGCAGCAAGGCTGAGGAGCGCGTTGGCCAGGGGCAGGAGGGTGAAGGACAAGATCCAGGATAACCCTGGATTTCTGACGGTTGACATCAGTAACGCTCTTGCCAGCTTCAAGTCATTTCTTCGCATTGTACCATCATAGATTCAAAATCGCTGTTTTGATAGATAGCATCAATGAGTAATCGCAATCAGGTGATGAAAATTCGAAAAGAGCCTGCAAAAAACGAGCCTTGTTGACCACAGGAGAAGCACCCTATTGTCGTATGCGAAAAGAGCGCTGATGTTTGCTCTTTCTTTGATTCTTGCAGTCCATGGGGAGACAGGATGCGAAAAAGAGTCTACACGGTTTATTTTCTGATTTTGACATGTTTTTTTTCTGGACAGTTGGTTGCACAGCCAGTTGAACGTGGGGTCTCCATTGGGCTCACGGAATTCGGAAATCCACTGATTCCGACCATGAGCCAGGTTTCGCTTGTCATCCCTGGCAGCATCGCGGGTTCTGTACCTATTGTAGATCGCTTTGATCTGGAGCTTTGGTACTTGGCATATTCTCCGTTCCTTTTTCCAGGACTTTTCTACGAAATCGGTATACAGATGAATTACTACGCAATCCTGCGAGAGCATTCATTTCTGACTGTCAAGCTTGGAACAGCGTATGAATCTTTCGACAACGCTTATGGTATTCCCTTCATAACCGGGCTTGCGTGGAATGTAGCTATACCCTGGAATCTATGG
>CAXZAJ010000351.1:0-3791 GCA_964293355.1 uncultured bacterium | reverse complement strand
GCAAGCGGATCGGAAACCATGGTGACCATAGCCTGCAGGAACAGCTTGTCACCTATATACTTGCCGCCAATGATGGCCGTGTCCTCAAGGTAGTCCGCCAGGGTCGTCTCCCTGGGCAATCCAGACAGGGCCGAGAGTCCGGAGAGGTCATAGAGCCAGCGCTGGAACACCTGGGAGCGGACGACGAAAAGGTCGAGCCCAAGCAAAGACTGAAGGTTACGCTCGAAAATAGAGGCGACGTTCAGCGTGGGTATCAGGTCGCTGTTCTCGACGATGGCTCGCCCCAGATCGACACCGCCCTCCCCGGTACTCCCCAGCAGTTGCTGCCCAAGCAATTGCTGGATGACAGCCTCGGAAAGTACCGGCACCGATTCGAGTGCGAAGGACAGGTTGGACAGACGGCTGTCGGTAGCGCGGAGCGTTACGATCACCGGCCCTGAATCGGTACTGGTGCGGGTTTCAGCCACCAGACTTATCTTGGGGTCAAACTGGTCGGCATCCTCGTGAAAATCGATGGTTGCCTGTCTGAGATAGAAATTGCGCTGTATGTAGAAAACAGAGCCCCCTCTGAGCATTGCGTTTCCACGGAGCGTAAAATCACCCCGCAGCGCATCAAAGGACACCGACAAGCGGCTGGAAGGATCAACCTGCCCGTAAATGACCGGCAATCGCTTGTCGGGGAAAAATATTTTTACGGCTTTACCAAAAGACAGGTCCAGTAATCCGGTAAAATCCAGCCCTCCGGACAGGGCACCCTGCTGGGTTACCAGGCCTGTTGTCAGCGTGATGTCTCCTGAATCCATGGCAATCGCGCCTTTGATGCTCGAGCGGTCCATATTGGCCGCTATTTCAAGGTCTGGTTTTGCGAACCCCTTGATGTCGAGCCCGAGCAACCGGGTGGATACGGGTACGAGTCCTTCTCCACTGGTATGGATAGACAGGCGGATATCATCGGGAACCCCTTGATTCAGACTCGACTCAAGAGAGAGGACGACCGTGGCATCGCCACAGGCGATGCCTGCCTGGGAGGTTTCCATGGTTCGCCCCGTAAAGTAGAGCGGATCGAGTATCGGGCCAATCGGAGCTGATACATACTCGGGAACGGAAACATAGAAATCATTGAACTCAATGACTCCTTCCACGGTCGGGTCCAGGAGCTTGCCGCGGATACGGAGTGAACCAGTACCCGTCCCCGATTCAATGCGCAGGATCGGAAGGTTAATAAGCTCGAAAAGGAAGGGGATATCAACGCTCGCGTCTGCTATATCCAGATTTATTGAAGAATCCGCGTACCGCCCGTCGGCTGAAAAGGAAACGGGCAGGCTTTTTGCCAAAACCAACCCAAGTTCTCCCGCGGAACCTAACCTGGCTTTGAGTTCATCGCGTTCACCAGCGGTGAGGTTCATAATTCCAGAACTCCGGTTGAATGAAACAGGAATCGTCCCGAGGTCTCCGCCGTACCAGCGTGTGTTTTCGATGACGCCTTCAGCTTCATATGCATCAAACGGAGAGAATGTGCTTTCCTGTGGCATAGTCGAAGCGCCGGAGGCTACCAGCCTGCCGGAGATCGCATTGCCCCGCAGCGAAAATGAAAGGTTGGCTGACAGCTCGGCCGCGGCATCGACGATACCGTACCGCAACGCGAGGCTGGTAATGCTCAGCTCTCCCATGCGTACCCGAGAATCGGTCAGCGTCAATGTCCCTCCCTCATAGGTACCAGAGCCAGCTATGAACGGCAGGTCTTCTGCCCGCTGTCCTCCATTTATGGTACAATCGAACCTGATTCGTGGATCAGAGACTGAACCGGAAATTGTCGCATTTGCATCCGCAGAGCCACGAAGAGCCTGAATGGGCAGTCTGGCCAAGGGAGCCTTGCGCAACGATACGACAGCCTCCAGACCGCCATCACCACGCCAGGTACCGTCAAACGAGTAATTTTCACCCTGTGGGCCGGACATACGTAATCTGGTCTCTACACGTAAACCGTCGCCGAACTCCCAGGTTACGTCTGCGGCTCCATTGAGTGTGGAAATCCTGTCTGCAAGCGAGAGGCGGTTGAAGGTTCCGCCTGCTTCGTTGAAGACGCCAGAGCCTGAAAACGACGGCAATATCGTAGCGACCCCGGAAGGCTGGGTCACGGAAACACTATTCAGGATTACATCCCAATCCCCGGAAGACACGAAGCGGGCATTGGTGGAGACGGTAAGGAACGAGACAGTTTTAAGCAATGGAAACGGCATGTCGACAAGATCCAGCCTGGCGCTCAGTTCTCCGGCGTCAGCGCGTGCCAGCAAGCGCAGACCGTAATCACCGGAAACCGCAAGGGTCCCGTCCAGCAGGGTGCCTGAGAAAGCGTACGGTATGTCCTCCAGCAGGAGGTCAGCGGAAAAGCCCAGGCCGGCCCGGTTTCCGTAGTCAAGCGCAGCGGATCCGGCTACGGTGTTTCCGGCTATTGTCGCGTTGATTGCATTGATATCAAGGCGCCCCAGGCCACCGGAGAAGCTGGCTATCCCAAAACCGCGCACCACGCCTTCATAGACCAGAAGAAGGTTGGATGCGTTGTAGGAAAGCCCGGAAAAATCGCTGTAGACTGCCAGCTCGCCCTCCACACCGAGTGGCGCAAGGGCGGAGGCCCCGCTCTTGCCGACGAGCTGACCCAGAAAAACGGGAAAGGCGTCGAAGTGCAACGCGCCCAGACGGACGGTTGCCTCAAGGTAAGGCTTCTTGCCAAGGGATGCGGTACCTTCGATGGCGAAGCGTGAAGCGCCCGAGTCCGCGGCGGGTTCAACCGCATCCAGCGGTAACGCAATGGATGCGGCTTTGCGATTACTCTCCGCATGCGGGAGAGCTCCATCAAGGTAAAAGGAAACGGATGATGACGCAATTTCAACAGAGATGGCAACATCACTGAGAGCCGCATCTTCCATACTGATCGCAGGAGAGTACGCGAACCAGGACGAACCTGAGCCTACGATATTGAAGGCCGCTGCAGCAGTCATGTTTGGGATCACCGCGTATCGCGCCGAGAGAAGCCCCGTTGCACCAAGTTTTGCGGGTGAAAGCTCACCGGAAAAGTCAGCCACCAGGACCTCGTTGCGGAGGGACATGGTTTCAACGGCCAGCGAACTCCAGGAACCCGAAGCGGCAAGTTTGAGCAAGGGACGCCCCCCCGGCATGTCGAGGGGTATAACGCCCGAGAGGTTGACCTTAATGGAACTGCCCCCCAGACTCATATCGGTTATAACAGAAACGCCTCCGCTGTATTGCGCATCGAGCCACGGCGATACTGATGCTGCCCCAGCACCGAGGCTGATGATCGAACGTGGTGCCCAGCGGGAGAAAGCGGCGTCAATGGAAAACCGCCCTGAAGAGACCTCCCAGAAGGCCTCGAGGCGCTCGAGCCCGTCGCGGGGCGCGAGCGAAGCCCTGATGCCCGTGGGATCCAGTGTGGCCAACACCCGGATGCCGGAAATGCGTCCCAGGTCACTGTCAGCAGCCAGGCTGGCTGACAGTGAAGCTTCCCGACTATCAAGATCATAGGCTGCCGTGGCTGCGAAGGGCACTTCAGCACGTTTTACCTTGAAGCGCCCCATAGGATCCGAAACGAGGAGCGTGCCGGCGAGACTCGCGCCGATCAGTCCACCCTCCCCCATGACGAGGTCGGCAGCCCTGATGCGGGCTTCCGCCCAGGCACCATCGTTGAAGCCCAGTCGGATATTGACCCGTCTCAGTTCCATAGCCGGCCCAGGCCTCACGGAAGGATCACCGTCCGCGAGAGCACCCTCGGGCCG
>CAXZAJ010000350.1:0-3800 GCA_964293355.1 uncultured bacterium | reverse complement strand
GAAATACAAAAAAACCCGCGGCGCAACCGCAGTGTTCTTCGGTGATGGCGCAATCCATCAAGGAGCCTTCCACGAGGCGCTCAACCTGGCCAAGATCTGGAAGCTGCCCGCAGTGCTGATTTGCGAGAACAACCAGTGGGGCATGGGTACCAGCTGGAAACGCGTCTCGGCAGTGGACGATTTTTCGTTGATGGCCTCAGCGTACGGCGTGCGGGGCGAACAGGTTGATGGCATGGATGTACTGGCCATCCGCGACGCCGCCCTCCGAGCGCTGGACGATGCCAGGAACGGAAATCCCGTCCTCATAGAAGCCCGCACCTACCGCTACAAGGGCCACTCCATGAGCGATCCGCAGAAATACCGCACGCGTGACGAAGTGGACGAATACCGCAAACAGGACCCCATCTACCTGCTTGAAGAGAAAATAAAGGCAGCCAACGGTTGGGATGAGGCCAGGGCACTGGCCCAGGACGAAGCCGCCGATGCCATGGCGGAACAGGCAGTTGCCTTCGCTGAGGCGTCGCCGGAACCGGCCCTGCACACAATCTATGAAGACATTTACGCAGGCGAGCCGTTCTTCATGGGCGGGCACGCAGCCACGGGGAGGTCCTGAACATGGCCATAATGACGTATAGAGAGGCCCTCAACCGGGCCATGGACGAGGAGATGGCCAGGGACGAATCGGTCGTGCTGATGGGCGAGGAAGTTGCCGAGTACGACGGCGCCTACAAGGTCTCTCGTGGCCTCCTGGACAAGTACGGCGCTGAGCGCGTATTGGATACACCGATTACCGAGCTCGGTTTTACGGGACTGGGAGTCGGCGCCGCAATAGCCGGCATGCGGCCGATAGTGGAATGGATGACGCACAACTTCGCGTTGCTCGCCCTCGACCAAGTGGTCAACGAAGCGGCAAAACTCAGGCACATGTCAGGCGGCAGGCTGTCGGTGCCTATCGTGTTCCGCGGCCCCAACGGCCCCGCCGAGTATCTTTCCAGCCAGCATTCGCAGGCGCTGGCCAGTTACTGGGTGCACGTGCCAGGCCTAAGGGTCGTCTCCCCGTCAAATCCGGCGGACGCCTACGGCCTGCTCAAGTCGGCGATACGCGATAACGACCCGGTGGTCGTGCTGGAATCCGAGATGATGTACGGCGACAAGGGTGAAGTACCCGACGCAGAAACGCTCGTACCCATCGGCAAGGCTGCGATCGCACGGGCCGGCAACGACATCACCATCGTAGCGTTCGGCCGCCCGGTAAAATACGCGCTGGAAGCAGCAGCCGAACTCGAGAAGCGCGGCATACCGGCGGAGGTGGTGGACCTGCGGAGCCTGCGACCGCTGGATGAGGAAACCATCATGGCCAGCGTGGGCAAGACCGGCCGTGCCGTCGTCGTCGACGAGTCGTGGCCCGCCGCCAGCGTCGGCGCCTACGTAGCGCACCGCATCGCCTCGGAGCGCTTCGATTCGCTCGACGCTCCCGTGGAGTTCGTCGCGAGCGAGGATGTTCCGATGCCGTACAACCATGCGCTGGAACTGGCGGTGCAGCCGTCGGCCGGCAAAATCGTAGCGGCAGCCCTGCGCGCGCTCTACCTGGAGGCCTGAGATGGCAGAATCGATACTGATGACCGCGCTGTCCCCTACCATGCAGGACGGTGTGATAGCGGAGTGGATAGTAGCCGAGGGGCAGGCAGTAAAGGCAGGCGACGCCCTCTGCGAGATAGAAACCGACAAGGCGACCATGCCCTACGAGTCGCCCAAGGCTGGTACCATTCTGAAAATTGTTGCCCCGGCAGGCCACAAGGCTGCGGTGGGTGAAACCATAGCGGTGCTCGGCAAGCCCGGTGAGGACTGGCAGTCCGTCGTCAGCAAGACGCAGGAAGCCATACCCGAGCTATCTACCCAGTCAGCCTTCCCCGCACTTGGCCCTTCGTCTCGCCCGTCTGAGATGCCGATTCCGGCTACAGTGGCTATCCAGAATGCAGGTCTTGCAAACCAGAGCTACGGCAACCATCCCGAACTCCCTTCCGGACTTCCACCATCGTCTCCCCTTGCCCGCTCCACCGCGCGGGAACACGGGCTGGACCTGCGTTCCATTCGAGGCTCTGGCCCCCATGGCAGGGTCGTCCAGCGGGATGTGCTTGCCGTCACACAAGCGCGCAGTGAATCCTCGCCTCTGGAAAAATCCGCCAACTCGGCTGCCCGGCCGGCACAAATATCCCGACCGGTTCAGAATGCACCTCGTGCTAACAAAGGACTCCGCGACGAACGGGTGCCATTATCAAAAATGCGCTCTATCATCGCGGAGCGTCTCGGAGCGAGCTGGAACCAGGCCCCTCACTTCTTCGTCCGTGCCGCGGTGGACATGGGACGCCTGCTGGCCCTTCGCGCTTCAGTCAACGAAGGACGCGAGCGGTCGGTCAGTCTCAACGCCTTCATTCTGCGCATTGTGGCCGCGGCACTGGAACGACATCCTGGCATCAATGCCTCCTGGGAAGGCGACGCGATACGCTACCGGCCTTCCGCCGACATCGGCCTTGCCGTCGCGCTTGACGGCGGGCTGATAACGCCGGTGGTCCGCGCCTGCGAGCACAAAGGCGTGTCAGAAATCGATGCTGAACTCGCCGACCTTGTGCCGCGCGCCAGAGCCGGAACGCTCAGCCCCGCCGAATACTCGGAGGCGAGCTTTACCATTTCCAACCTGGGCTCGTCGGGAATAGAAGAGTTTACCGCAATCATCAATCCGCCGGGTTCGGCAATACTCGCCCTTGGTGCGGTGTCAAAGGAAGCGGTCGTCCGTGGCAACGACATCGTGGCCAGACGGACAATGCGCATCACGCTATCGAGCGATCACCGCGTCATAGACGGAGCTGCAGCCGCGGCCTTCATAACGGAACTCAAGGGTTTGCTGGAGGAGCCTGCAAAAGCGTTGCTCTGACCGCACTGTTATTATTGATGCACAGGTTCGTGGAACATGAAAAGGAAACTTGAAATTGAAACAGGAAAATGAAACTGAATATGATGTCGCGATAATCGGAGCAGGTCCAGGCGGGTACGTTGCCGCCATCAGGGCCGCCCAACTTGGCCTGAAAGCCTGCGTCATCGAAAAAGACAAGCCAGGCGGCGTCTGCCTCAACGTTGGCTGCATACCCAGCAAGAGCCTCATCCACCAGGCAGGGGTCGTTGCCGGCGCGGAAGATTTGCGCGCGCTCGGTGCCCAGATTGACCTGTCGGGCCTCGATTATGGCAAAGCGTTCGCCGCAAGCCGCAAGGCAGCCGAACGCTTGTCAAAAGGCGTCCAGTTCCTTTTAAAAAAGAACAAGGTCGACTACAGGGCGGGCACCGCCCGCTTCGCGTCCGCTCGCGAAGTGCTCATTGACGGCGCAAACCCGGTGCGCGCAAAGGCCTTTATCATAGCCACCGGTTCACGACCGCGCACGCTTGCCGGATTCGACTTTGACGAACAAACCGTGCTGTCAAGCACCGGTGCCCTGATGCTGCATAAAGCTCCCAAGCGGGCGTTGATACTGGGCGCGGGAGCCATTGGCATGGAAATCGGCTATGTCTGGAACGCCTTTGGCACCGAACTTACCATCGTCGAAGCTATGGACCGTGTGTTGCCGATAGAAGACGCCGAGGCCGCAGCCGTAGTCAGAAAAGCCTTCGAGGCCCGCGGCATCAAGTTCATCACCAGCGTGATGGCTACCGGATTCGAGCGCCTGGCCAGCAGCACAGACCAGGTCTCCAGCGAGGCATCAGGCCATGCTGCGATACGCGTCTCACTCAAGCCCGCGAAACCGGACACA
>CAXZAJ010000349.1:0-3834 GCA_964293355.1 uncultured bacterium | reverse complement strand
CGCGGCGGGTTTGCGCAGTATGCCTATCCCGACGACCAGGAGCCAGAGATGAAGCCATCCGTACCTGGATTCCGCTATCGTGCTGTTGAACGGCAACAAAACCAGACCGAACAGCAACCCCCTGAAAACCTGGATTACAGGACCCAGTACATTTGATACAGAACCGAACGCCTGATAGTACTCCGTTATGACGGGCAGTCCGAACAATTCTTTGTAGTTGAATATCGATGAGGCGACGAAGCCAAAGATGAAGTACGTTACCGTGTGGAAGACGGTCACTGAAAACAGAAATGACACCACAGGGTTTTTCCCGGAACGATGCATACAATCTCCTCTTACTCTCAAGAACTCTACTCTAGAGAGCTACCGGGCGCAAGTCAACGCGATGTCAATACATACTTGACATCGTGAGTATATGCTACGCATGCCAGCAATTCCAGGCAAAAGTAAGTTCAGCACGCTCCTCGGGGAGCCGCGGGATCCCCGCCCTGTACTCGGGGCGCAAGCCCGCGGCAGGGGGCGCGTCTGGCCATGGCGGCCGCGATGCTGAGGATGGCGCCCCCTGAAATTTCAGGGACAATACTCAGGGGCGGAACACCGATTCGAGGTTGCGGAAGGCCTGACATTCGGGGTTGGTCAGGGTGAACACGTTGAGGTGGTCCATGGCGCGGGTGAGGGCCACGTAGACGAGGTTGGCGGCCATGCGATCAACGGATTCGTCGTCGTAGCCGGAGCCGAAATACGGTTGCTGGTCCAGGTAGAGGAGCACGACGGGAAAGTCCAGGCCCTTGGCGGAATGCAGGGTGGAAAAACGGAGTGCGCCTGAGGAGTCGAAGGAGAAGCCGGGGTCCTTGATGTTCGCGACGGTAAGGCCCAGCGGCGCGAGGCGTTCGCGGATCAAGGGGAGGGCCTCGCTTGAGGGCGCGAGGATGCCGATGTTCTGCGGCTCGTAGCCCAGGGTGTCGGTAAAGAGGCGGATGCGCTGGAGCAGGGATTCGAGGAGTCCGCCGGATGCGGGTGCCTGGAACAGCTCGGGCACGGGGCCGTCGCGGAAGGCTTCGGGTGCGTTTTCATGGTCGTGGCAGGAATCCACGGAGCGATAGCGCTCGGCCAGTTCATGGATCTGCACGGTGTTGCGGAAGTTGCTTTTGAGGATGCGGGTGCGGCCGGCCAGGTCGATGCCGGTGCGCCGGTAGCTGAAGCCGGGCTGGTAGATTGACTGGTCGGCGTCGCCTGCCAGGAGCACGCAGCGGCGGGCGGCGGCCTTGAGGGCCTTGAGCACGACGGTGGGCAGGTCCTGGGCTTCGTCGATGAACACGTAGTCAACGCTGGGTTCGGGCGCGATGCCTGATGAGCTGTCGCCGGCGGCGGCGCGGGCCAGCTTGAGGGCGGCGTAGTTGCGGGTGTAGCTGCCGGAGCCTTCAAGCTCCAGGGACATGGCCTCCACGGCCACCCAGACCTCATTGCGGGCGGCGCGGGGCAGCGGCTTCTTCATGCCCTTGCGATCCATGAGGCGCGTGACATATTCATCCAGGGTAACATCGTTGGCCCATATGAAATTTTCCGCTTCGGCGGCCAGTTCGCGCGGCTCGAGGCCAGCCACGGAGTAGCGACCGGCCAGGTCCAGGAGGGCCTTGCCGTTGTAGTCTATGGTGGCATACGGGTCCAGCGCCTTGAGCCGCTCCAGGAGGAAGCTGTCAGCGGTGGAGATGCGGTCGGCGCCGGTGATGCGGCCACTGGACATGAGGCCGGACAGGAAGGCGTCGTACTTGACCATGGTGGTGGTGTAGGTGAGCAGGGCCACCGTGCCGTGGAGCTCGGGCAGCTCCAGCAGGTCCTGCCCTGCCTCCGCTCCGGTGCCGATGCCCTTGGCCTTCTCCACGGCCTTGAGCAGCACGAGGGTCTTGCCGGTGCCCGCGGAACCCTTGACCAGGAAGTCGCGGTCCAGGTTTATCTGTGATAAAACATTCTTCTGCTCCATCGTGAGGCGCACGACGGCGCGCTCGTAATCGGAACGGGTGCGGGTAAAGACGGTCATGCGGCGCAACGCCTCGACATACTCCCGCGCTTCGTCCAGCTGTGCGAGCCTGGTGCGGGCTTCCTTGAGTTCAAAGGCAAAGCGGGCCTTCTCGGCGCGCAGTTCGTCTATTTTCTCGTTGCGCGCGCCGCTCGTGGCGGTGACCTCGGCAAGTTGTCGCTCTTTTGCCCGAAGCGCGACTTCCAGATTTTCCACGACGCCGGCGCGCACGGACAGCTCGGCCACCTGGTCCGCCAGGGTCTGCTTCTCCGCCGTCTCCTTGCGCACGAGATTGCGGATGACTGCATTTTCTTCTATGAGGGCACCCAGGGGCTTGCGGGTCTCCCAGGCGGCCAGGTACTGCTGGATGGCGCCGAGCCGCCCGGGCGAGCCTATGTTGGCGAGCGTGCAGAACGCGGCCAGGTGCTGGGTTGCAACCTCTGCGTAGCTGCGGGGCAGCCCGTTGAAGCGGTGCCGCACGTAGTCCGTATCGCGGTGCGACTGCTTGAGGGCGTCCATCGAGTCAAATCCCTTGCCCGCATCGCCGGGGATGTCGCCGGATCTGCAGGCGCGGATGAAGTCCTCCACGAGGGCGCCGAAGCTCATGCCGGCCATCTGGTAGTCAAAGTGGTCGCGTATCCAGCCTTCCACGAACGCGTGGACGGCCAGCACGAAGATGCCGGGGTCGGCGCCCTGCAGGCGTTCTATGCGCTCAAGCCGCGCGTCTACATCTTCTGGTTTGCTATAGCTTGCGGAACCGGACAACATGGGCACCTCGGTTTTGCATGATTTTCAAGGACGACTAATGGATTGTGAGTATACACCTGTTTTCAAGCCCGGGAGCGGAAAGCGGCAAGCCGTTTCCTTGCGGAGGTACGGTTGCCGGGGCACGAGCAGCCTGGTTTAAAGCCGTTTTACGGTATCGTCGTGTTGCGCAGTCTTGCCCAGATGCCTTTGGATACCATGGACTACAATCCAGAGCCAAAAATCAAACTGGCGGCAACTGGAATCTGCCGTCACGTATCAATGACATATACGGCAAAACCTTGGTTCCTGGTAAACAACCAGGTTGGCAAGCCTTTAACAGTGAGGAATTCATGCTTTGCGAAGATGCAGTTCAGGAACAGCATCCAGCGCTTTCGCTATTTTCCTTATGAACGACATGGATACGTTTTGGTATTTCCCGGATTCCAATCTTGCAATAGATGGTTGTGATGTTCCTATCATCTCCGCAAGCTGTTTTTGAGAAAGGTTTTTCATTGTTCTAAGTTCAATTATTTCCTTCGCCAGAGTGTACTCTTCATTCAGATCGTCGTATTCCTTCTTGAACTCATCGTCCAGCAATTTTTTCTTGAGCAAGTCTTCGAATCGCACCCCTGTATCCTTATTCATGTACTTCCTCCAGGTACTCAGTCATCAGTCGAATTGCGCGTTTGATTTCTTCCCGTTCCGTTTTATCTGTTTTTTTTAGGTAGCCCGAGGTAATCACATAAACTGAATCGCCTTTGAAAAAATAAAAAAGTCGGCAGATGTTTGCCCCCTGCTTAACCCGTAATTCATGCAGTTTTTCTGTACCTACAATCTTCCTCGTATGTGGAAACATCAGCTTAGGCCCTAGGTTCTTCAACAATTCTAACTCCCTGAATGCTTTTGCTGCCAGCTTTGCATCAAGTGTGTCTAGAAAGGTTTCTGCTCTGGCCAGAATTATTACTGTATATTCCATGATCAACTGTATACCAAATATGTTATATAATCAAGAAGCAAAGTAGCCGAGTTCAAGGGTGTTCTACGGTATCGGCGTGTTAGCAGTCTTGCCC
>CAXZAJ010000348.1:0-3849 GCA_964293355.1 uncultured bacterium | reverse complement strand
ATCTACGCCCACCGCGACCAGAATGGCGAGGCCACCGCGGTCTCGCTGGCGCTCCAGATTGACTCGGTACTCACCCTGTTCTCTGACCGCTTCGGCGACGAAGGCATACGGATCGTGGCCGATTACGACAGCCTGCCGGAGTACCGCTGCTTTGCCGACCAGCTGCAGCAGGTCTGGATGAACATCATCAGCAATGCCGTGGAGGCGATGGGCGAGCGCGGGGTGCTCTCCATCATTGCCCACCGCGATGAAGCCGGCCTCAGCATATCGGTAACCGACACCGGTCCGGGGATACAACCCGAACACAGAGAAAATATTTTTGAACCTTTCTTTACCACCAAGCCAGAAGGAACGGGAACCGGACTCGGGCTCAGCACCGCAAGCGAGATAATCAGGACGCATCGCGGTACACTGGAATTCGATTCCAGTCCAGCCGGCACCACATTTACGGTTAAGTTGCCAAACGCCGGCATCGTGGAGTCCGGCAATGCGTTGGAATTCAAGGAGCCCGGTGATGCTTGACCGGATCGTGCTGTGCGTCGATGACGAAGCCATACTCCTCATGGCCGCGAAGCACGCCCTGCGTTCCAGGCTCGGCGACGAGTACCGCTATGAAACCGCCCTGAGCGCTGAATCCGCGCTTGAGTTGCTCGATGAATGCATCCTTGAAGGCCACAGGGTAGAAGCCGTAGTCAGCGACTGGCTCATGCCGGGCATGCGCGGAGACGAGTTCCTGCGCAAGGTCCGGGAACGCCATCCGTCCATCTGCCTCATACTTCTTACAGGCTACGCCGACCGCTCCGCCGTGCAGATACTCGAGCGAGACATCGGTCTGGCCGCCATTTTCCAGAAACCCTGCAGCATGGCCGCGCTCGCCGGAGTCATCAAGGCGGCCGCTACGGCATAGATTCACTGGCTCCGCCCACAATTTGGTATATACTTGCAGGACGGAGGCTCCATGTCCGACGATTCGTACACCGTGCTCGTGGTCGATGATTCCAGGGCCAACAGGGCCTTTCTGGCCAGCATCCTGGAGGAAGACGGGTACCGCATAGCAGAAGCCTCTGATGGCGAACCCGGTCTGGCCGCCGCATCGGCGGAGTTTCCGGTGCTGATACTCCTGGACGTGGTGATGCCGGGCATAGACGGCTTCGAGACACTAAGGCGGCTCAAGACGGATCCGGCTACCCGGCGCATAGCCGTCATCATGCTGACAAGCCTGGGAGACCAGGAATCAAAGCTCAAGGCCTTCGATTACGGCGCTGTGGACTACATCGTCAAGTCTGCCAACGAGGCCGAGGTGCGGGCACGGGTACGCGTACACGTGCGGCTCGCCAAGGCCAACGAGGAATTGATGGCTGCCAGAGCCGAGAGCCTGCAGCAGATAGCCGAGGCGCAGCGCTCCCTGCTCGTCAAGCCGGCTGATCTGCCCGAGGCGAGCTTCTCAGTATATTATCGCTCCTTGCGCGAGGCCGGAGGCGATTTCTATGATGTGGTGCCGGTATCCGACGGTGTTTTTTTCTACCTGATGGCCGATGTGGCCGGACACGACGTGGGTACGAGCTACGTTACACCGGCCGTCAAGGTGCTGCTCAAACAGTGCGCCACGCCCGCCCACTCCGTCGAGGAGTCCATGGCCTACCTGAACGGCATCCTCTCCAAGACCATACTCGAGGACAACTACCTGACGGCGTTCGCGCTACGCATCAACCGACGCGCCGGCAAGGCCGTCTTCACGGCGTCTGGCCGTCCACCCGCACTATATCTGCCCAAGGACGGACCGATCAGCCTGGCCGAATGCGAGAGCCCGTTCATCGGCATGCTGGAGGATTCCAGCTACAGTTCCGTGTCCATGGACGTACACGAGGGCGACCGCTTCATACTCTATACCGACGGCCTCGTCGAACTGCGCCTCGAGTCAACTCCGGATATCGACCTGAACAAGCACTTGATTGAAGTGGCCAGCGGACTCCGCGATCTGCCCTTGCATGAATTGCCCGCTGCCCTGGTGCACGCAATGGGTGCGGACAACCCCGAGGATGATGTGGCCGTGATGGTGGTGGAGGTTTAGCGGGTAGCTCCCGCAACCCATACAGAGCTGGTACTTCCAGCCTGTATCGTATATTGTAAGCTTCATGGAAATAAAAACGCTGTCGTTCACCGTTGCCCTGGTTGGAACGGCACTTGCTCTCTTGTTCGTCATGTTCGCCCTGTACCGCAAGGAACGGGGGCTCACCATGTATGCGGCTGGCTTTCTGGCCGCCGTAGCCGGGTTTATACTGTTCTCCGTGCAGGGTATGTTGCCCCGTTTTATTGGTTTCATCGTGGCCAATATGCTGATCCTGTTTTTCCAGCTGAGCCTCGCCTGGGGGTTGCGCCTCAATGCAAAACTTGCTCCCGGCTGGCCGCGCCGGTTCAGCATCTATCTCGCACTATGGCTTGCCGCATTCATCATTGCGACCATGGTCATCGACTCCTTCATACTGCGCTCGGTACTTTTTTCTGGCTTTGTCATAATCGCCACAGTGGAGTTTCTGGTCGCGTTTACCCGGATCAAGCCCGCGCTCTCCAGGCTGGTCTGCCGTTCAGCATGGATAGTGACCGTGGCGTCCAGCCTGCTTCATGCGTTGCGCATCGCCTTGCTGCTGACCGATTCCAGCGGCGTGGAAAGGCTCATGGACAACCGGCTCGTCAACGTGTACACGTTTACCTTTACCGCCTTCTTCGCGATCCTGTGGGCCGGACTCATACTGCTCATCGATGTTGCCGACCTTTTCGAGCAGCTGGGCCGACGGAACAAGACCCTCGAAGAGCTGGCTACGAGCGATCAGCTTACCGGGCTCAACAACCGGCGCAGCCTCGACGCAAAGCTCGATGCTGAAATGGAACGGTCCAACCGCTACCACGAAGCGCTTTCAATCATCATGTTCGACATCGACCATTTCAAGCACGTCAATGATACCTGGGGGCATGCTGTCGGAGACGACGTGCTCAAGCAGATCTCCAGCATCGCGTCGGCCCTGGTCCGGGGACCTGATGACCTGTTCCGCTGGGGCGGTGAAGAATTCCTTATCGTCGCGCCGCATACCGACCTGCAAGGCGCCATCATGCTGGCTGAAAAACTCCGCCTGGCCATCGAGGGCGACACCTTCCCGACGGTCGGCGCCTTGACGGCCAGCTTTGGCGTGGCGGAACTCAGGCCCGCCGAGGATCGCGAAGACTGGTTCAAGCGCGTCGATCAGGCTCTATACTGCTCCAAGAATAACGGCCGCAACAGGGTCACGGGCTTCGGAGCGACGGAAGCCCTGCCGGTAGCCTCGGTCAGGATAGAGTGGCGGTCCGAGTGGAGTTCAGGCAACAGGGTCATCGATGACGAGCACCGAGTACTGCTGGAACTTTCCAACAGCCTGCTCGATTTGTCCATGTCGGAGAACAACGGCGCGGACTGGATGCCAGGAATGGAAGCCTTGCTGGATCACGTGGTAGCCCATTTTGCGGACGAAGAAAAAATCCTCTCGGACCTTGGGTATCCCGGCGTCGGGAGCCATTCACACCTGCACCGAGACCTCGTGCAGAAATCCCTGGAACTCGCGGACAGGGTTAAAACGGGCGGCTGTTCCGCGACCCAGCTCTTTGACTTCCTGGTAAACCAGGTCGTCGTCGGCCACATGGTAAAAGCCGACACGGTGTTCTTTGAATACACCAAGGGGCGCTGAGATGAGGCGACCTGCCTGATGTCGATCCGCAGCGTGAAATCCGGTACCAGCGTATTCTCGATGCTTTCCAGCGCGCTCCTCGGCGGAACCCTGATTCCCGCCTTCGCGTTCCTGCTCCTCTGTCGCTTCGAAT
>CAXZAJ010000347.1:0-3870 GCA_964293355.1 uncultured bacterium | reverse complement strand
TCCCTGGAATCTCTCTCGATACCCGAAAAGATTTGATCGATTTTAGTAAGAATGATAAATTGTGTGAAAAAACAAATTTTAAATTCCTTTCCCTTGAAGACCGGGTCTTGCTATTGGCGATGCATTGCGGGTTGAAACGTTCTCCATCAAGGAAAAGTTTTATCCTGCGGCAGTTGTTGGACTTCAGGAGCCTCATGGAGCATGGATTTGACTGGGATAGGCTGGAAGCGCGTGCCTTTCATTTTAAGGTGGCTCAACATGTATTGATCCTCTTGCGCTTCTACGAGGTATGGGTAGGCGATACAACCCTGCAACACTATATAATTCGTTATGAGTCACGGCTGCCCTGGTTGATGGTCAAACTTCAGAACATACACAGCCGTTGCCTGACACCGGATGGATCCTACGATAGTTTGGCAATTCTTGCGTATCGTATACTTGCTCCCTATATCAGTAAGGGTACGTTTTCAGCCAAGATCAAATCGCTCCTGGTATTTCCATTGTTTTTTCCTGAACCGTATGAAATCGCTGAGATGTACGGACTATCAGTACGTTCCCGGATGGTATTCTTATGTTACCTCATCGAACCGCTGAGGATAGTATTTCGCCTTGTGTCCAAGTTGATAAAAATGTCTGCCGCTCAGAATTGTACGAGGCTTCCTTCTTTTTTGGCCCGTGACAGAGCGATTCGCAACATCCCAAGCCCTAGTGGAAAGGCGCAAAGTGAAAATGCCACAAGATAGAATACGGTTTCAATCCAGGAACCTTTTCCTTGTGGTACCAGCAATATTTCTCGAACGGCTTTGGAAGCATGGAACATTGGTAGCAGTATGGATAATTTCTGTAATGAGGCTGGCAACACTTCTATCGGGAAGATCACTCCGCCGAGATAGTAGCTGAGGGTACCAAAGATCAGGTTGATTGGATTGCCTTGCTTGAAAACCATTATGAATGCTGCTGATATCATGCCTAAAGAAATGAAGCATAGAAAAGTCAAAAAAAGCACCAGTAGTACCAATATTATCTGATATAGGCTGATGTTTATTTTGACTATCAGGATTGTCACAGCCAGATATACAATGCTCTGCAGAAATGATTTTACGAATGACCATGCCGAATTCCCAAATAGGATCATGTTGGGTGAAGTTGGCGTAGCCAGAAGATATTCCAGCGTACCCTCTACTTGGGCCGCCCTGACCTCAGTGGCAAGTGAATAGAGGCCAGTTGAAACGAACGTGGTTACACTCATTCCAACAAGGACGAAAGAAAAGTAGTCGTTTCCATAGCGTGCAAGGTACAGAGAGAATCCAGACTGGAATGTTTTTCCAAGGAAAAAGAACATGAAGACGGCAGCGAGAGAACCGATGAAACTTAATACTATCCTGAACCTGTAACTGATCTGAATCAAGAAATCTCTTTTTATAAAACAGTACAACTTATACATTTTGACTTGCTCTGCCATGCAGTAATTCAAGAAGGCCGTCGGATTGAGCATACAGTTCCCGCAAAGAACCGCCATTTTCAATGAACGAGCGTATGAGAAACTCCTTTGACATGGTTGCTTCATCAAGACTTATACGTACCGTATCTTCACTGATTTCGTGTACACGTGAGCCCATGAGTAAAAGCCATGAATTTGGCAGGGTTCCTGAATGCTTGAGTATAATGTTTTCATTTTTCTTGATTAATGCGTGAAGTTCAGTTGGTGTTCCATCAGCGACTATTCTTCCTGAGTCCAGGATTATTATTCGATCTGCCAGGATTCTGGCTTCTTCAAGATCATGGGTACATAAAAACACTGTCGCCTTGAGTTTGCCTAATAGTATCTGGAGTATGAAATTCCTGAAAGCCTCTCTCGCGATCGGATCAAGGTGGGCAGCCGGTTCGTCCAGCAGGTACAAATCAGGATTTCCTAGCAACGCACGCGCAATGTTCATTTTTTGTTTTGTACCCGCGGAATATAATTGGTACGCCGTGTCGGCATTTTCAAGTATTCCAGCTGCTTGCATTGATTGTTCAACACGTTCCCGCAATTGTACTCCATGAAGGTTGTAGAGTGATCCGAAAAACATAAGGTTTTGTCTGCCAGTCAATCGCCAGTAAAAGGATCGATCATTGGGAGTAACCAATCCAATTTTCAGTGCATGGTTATCCGAATCGAGCCTGTCATTTGAATTGTTGTATCGTATCACCCCGGCGTCTGGAGTGATCAATGAAGCAATGATTTTTATAAGAGTTGTTTTCCCGGCTCCGTTTGGGCCAAGCAGGCACGAAATTTTTCCACGGGGGATTTCAAGGTTGATCGAATCAAGCGCATTGATTGTTTTCCGGGGCTTGAGTATGGATTTAATGGGCAGCTTGAACGATTTAGAGACATTTTCAAGAGTACATATGGAACGGCCCTTTTCTTCACTCATCTCAGTAAATTATAGGTACCAGCATCGGAGAAAGCAATATTGCTCAGCAGACAGTAAATAAATAATATGATATTGACTCGGTATTGTGAATATTTTACGATTGACTGGAAGCTTGTGTACTGTTCCATGGTTACGGGTAAGGACGTGGAGAATGGCTGATTCGCTTGTTTTAGAATCATTCATTGACCTTCTGTGTGGTTCGGCCGATTCTGAATTACGGTTGCCTGTGCTTTCCAGCAGTATGGCCCCGCTACTGGTAACCAGTGATGAAATAGTATTGTCGCCTTGTTCATGGAGACAGTGCAGGCCAGGAGAGCTTGTTGTTTTCAGGCAGGGTGCATCACTCACGGTGCACCGCTACATGTACTTGACCATGGTGTCTGGAAGGCTCAAGGTTTTCCAGAAAGGTGATTCTCTTGAGCGCGGAGGCTTCATTGAACCGGACTGTATCATCGGCAGATGCATAGTCCGTATTCGTGATGGAATTGAGACTCCTCTGAACGAAAAAAAAGAAACATCAAAGCATCTGAGAATACAAAGATTTAGACTTTTCTTTGTGGCGGGAAAGGATGTAATCAAATGGATGCTGAAAAAAGTCATTGCTTTCATTTGGCCATGGGGCCAGTAACTCTTGGCATACGTTTTGATGAACCAGGAAATACAGAAGCCTTTGGTCAGTATTTTACTGGTTACGAAAGTCTTGACTCCATGGATGTGGCAGTGAATTTCAAGGTGCTGAGTCATTCGGATATTCCATCAATTCCCGACAGCCTTATTCAGACAAAAAAATGGAATGAAGGCGAATTTTCAATCGCCGATGGTCTGTTCTCGGGAAAATTCGAAGCATTGGAAAACGCCTGGCACGTACGTGTCAAGAACATCATGACCAAGGGTCAAATAACCAGAGTCTTTGAACAGTTTTTATACCAAGCCTTTTACACTGCCTGCAGTCGTTCTTCAAAATCAGCTTTTTTAATACATTCCGCCGGTGTTTCTGTTGAAGGTAGAGCATTTCTATTTATTGGTGCTTCTGGTATGGGTAAGAGCACTATTGCCGGTTTAAGTACCTGTTATGGCGTTCTGAATGATGAAATGAATATAGTGTCGATTGATAATGAAGGAATACGGTTACACAGAAGCCCGTTCAATGCATACTTCAAAGACAAGTCTGGTATGCCAGCACCTGTACGGGCAATATTCATATTACGACACTCAAGGATCGTTGCCATAGAACCGTGCTCGCACGCAATGGCGACTGCTGCCATTACCGGGCAGGTAGTACCGCCGCTCGGGCTGGAAGACGGGTTCTCACCCGCAATAGCTACCAGAATGATGTTTGTAGCAACTCAATTGGTCCAGTCGGTTCCGGTTTACTTTCTGGATTTTCCTGTAGAAGGTGGATTTTGGCCGATGATACTGTCTTTATTTCCAGAGTAAAGGAGTTCCATATGGA
>CAXZAJ010000346.1:0-3908 GCA_964293355.1 uncultured bacterium | reverse complement strand
ATGGCAACTCCTCGGTGATAGCCGACCTTATCGCCACCAAGATTGGCGACTATGTGGTCACCGAGAGCGGGTTCGGAGCCGACATGGGTTTCGAGAAGTTCGTGGACATAAAGTGCCGCACCTCGGGCATATTCCCGGACGCCGTCGTCATCGTAGCCACCGTCCGCGCCCTCAAGATGCACGGAGGCGGCCCCAAGGTCTCCCCTGGCAAGCCGCTGGCCAAGGCGTATGTAGAGGAAGACCAGGAACTAGTCCGGAAGGGCCTTTCCAACCTGCTGGCTCATTTGGGAATCGTGCACAAATTCGGCGTACCCGCGGTCGTCGCCATCAACGCATTCCCCACCGACACCGAAGCCGAGTGGAACATCATAAAAGAAGCCGCCATCAAGGCGGGTGCCGTAGACGCGGTCGTCACGAAGAACTGGGCAGAGGGTGGCGATGGAGCAAAGGCGCTGGCAGAAGCCGTAGTCAAGGCTGCCAACAAGCCCAGCCATGTGGAACCGTTCTACCCGCTCGAGTTGTCGATAAAAGAAAAGATCGAGCGCATAGCCCGGGAAGTGTATGGCGCGGAGCATATCTCGTATTCGCCCGAGGCGGAGAAGTCGATAGAAAAATTCGCGGAGCTTGGCTATGACAGCCTGCCCATCTGCATGGCAAAAACCCAGTACTCGCTGTCGCACGACCCGGCGCTGAAAGGCGCGCCGAAGGGCTTCACCTTCCCGATTGCCGACGTACGGATCGCGGCTGGCGCCGGGTTCATCTACCCGCTGTCAGGCGAGATAAACACCATGCCAGGCCTGTCCAGCAAACCCGGCTATATGGGCATGGACATAGACACCGACACCGGCCGCATCATCGGCCTTTCCTGATAATGAAAAATGTAGACTAGGATAGGAAATTTGGGCAATGAGACACAGAGAAGATGAGGAAGAAAGAAAAGTGGGAGGAGGAAGGAAGTCCAAAACTAATTTCCTTCCTAATCTCTTTTCTCCCCTCGTCTTCTCTGTGTCTCTGTGCAAAATTCTTCGTGTATCAGGCAAGCAGGTGGTCGAGGAGGATTTTCAGGCCGATGCCTACCAAGGTGATGCCGCCGGCCAGTTCGGCCCAGCGTTCGAGGCGTGATCCCAGGCGTTTGCCGAATTCACAGCCCAGGAAGCACAGCACGAAGGTTATCAGCCCGATGACCGATGACGCTATCCATATTGGTGCGCGGATGATGCTGTAGCTGATTCCTACCGCCAGGGCGTCTATGCTGGTAGCCACTGACAGGACGACGAGTACGCGAAGGTCGAGCACGTTGAGCTTGTGCCGCTCATCATCCGAACAGGTAGCTGGATCCTGTATCCTGAATGACTCGAACACCATTTTTCCGCCCACAGCCGCCAGAAGGACAAACGCCAGCCAGTGGTCCCATGATTCTATCGCCGCGGCGAAGGTCGTGCCGGCGGCAAAACCGGCGAGCGGCATCAGGAACTGGAACAGGCCAAAGGCTAAGGCCGTGCGCAAGGCATACGCAAACGTAAGGCCCGATACGCACATGCCACTTGAAACCGATACGGCGAACGCGTCCATGGACAGGGCAAAGCCAGCCAAAACATAGGTGAGCATCTAGTAAACCTCAGAATTTGCGCGACAGGAGCCGTTCCACCGTGGTATGGAGATCATCGCGGGCAGAACCTTTGGGCAACCGTGAAATTTCAAGCATGGCCCGGTCTGTGTACCTTGAAGCCAGATTCCTTGAGGCTGTCAGGGCCCCAGAATCGCGGACCACGGCCACGATGGATTCAATCGCACTGTCGGATGGTTTTGTCGAACCAAGCAGTGGTTCTACCTGGCCAGGAGCCGCCCTCATTGCGAGGATCAGCGGAAGCGTGCACAGGCCCTCGCGCACATCCTTGGCCACGGGCTTGCGCATGGCACCCGAGCTGGATTCGTAGTCGAGGACATCGTCCATGATCTGAAAAGCCATGCCAGTGGCATACCCGGCGCGGGTCAAGGTGGCTGTGTTGGACAATGAAGTTCTCGTCTCGACCGCACCGGCGCGAAGGGCAAGGGAAAAGAGGGCGGCGGTCTTGCCGGCTATCTTGCGGAGATAGTTGCGCTGGCTTTTAGGCCAGGCAAAGCGTTCGAGATCCTGGTGGATCTCTTCAGAGCACAACGCGCCGATCAGGGCAGCCAGCATCCGGGCATTGTTCGGGCTGGAACTCTCGGATGCCAGGCGGAAACAACGGGAAAACAGCCAATCGCCTGAAAGCACGGCGTGCTTGTGCCCATACAGGGAATGGAGCGTCGGAACGCCCCGTCTGGTATCGGCTTCATCGATCACATCGTCGTGAATCAATGTAGCGATATGAAGAAGCTCGATAGCACAAGCCAGGTCGGTAAGATCCTTCGGCTTTTTGCCGAAGCGTCCCGCCATGATGAGGAAAGCTGGCCTGAGCATCTTGCCATTGGCGTCGATGAGCCTCTCCACCGCATCGGCGAGCGGGAAGCGGTCGGAGTTGACCACAAGCTTCATGCGTACGCGAACCGCGTCCAGCTTCGCCGGAATGTCCGGGATGCCGTTCCAGAAATCTGTCATCGTCTATACGGCTCGCTTCTCTGTTAGTTCGGGCGTGTACGCGAATGCATACCACGGAGACACGGTACGGTGCGGTCCCCGCAATATGCAGAAGCGCAAGGGGTTTCGGGAGATCGCATACGGTATACGTACGCGCCACCGCGGGGGGATACCCCCCGATAACCCCCTGCGATGCTCAATGTTTCGCATCGCACTGTGTCTCTGTGGTTCAAAATCCACTTTCCTGGCTAAATACCGATCGTTTACTTCGTGGGGGAGTCGGCGTAGAAGTGCCATTTGCGGGCAAACTTCGTACCGTTCCACCATTTCTTGAACATCGGAACACTCCAGTAATCCATGCCGAACGAGCGTCCGGTACCACCGAGCATCAGGACTGCCGCAAAGACGAACCAGAGCTGGTCCCAGGCAAACATGCCGGACAGCGTGAAGATAACGCACATCGCGATGCTCGCCACGGCGGCAAACCAGGTAAAGAATCCGCCGAACAGCGCGAGTCCAATGACAATTTCCATGACAACGATCATAAGCTGGAAGCCCTGATACGGCAGGTACGCAAAGATGCCGTCCATGAACGTGGTGCGGAACCAGGTGCTGATTACGCCATTGAAGTCGAAGATAGGCTTGGTCAGATCCCAGATTTTCTCGAAGGCACGGGTTGCACCATCGGCCACGGCAACGGCCGTCTCGGCAGCAGCTTCACCCCATTCGCCTGACGCGGCGGCAACCGCATCGGCTACTGGCTCGGCCCATTCGCCAGACGCAGCAGCAACAGCGTCTGCCGCTGGTTCAGCCCATTCTCCGGATGCCGCGCTGACAGCTTCCGCGGCCTTCATGCCAGCCTGCTTCACGCCGGAACTGAACATCCAGCTGCTCTTGGTTCCAGCCGACCACGCGAGCCAGCCTTCGCCAATCTTGTTGACGCCTTCCATTACCCACATGAGGCCAAGCCACATGCGGAGCAGGAGCGGCCAGTAACCGCGTACCTTGTAGGTGGCAAAGCCGCCGATGAACGAGCGCCTGTTCTGGATATCCAGGAACTCGTGCTTGATGTACTCCCACATCTGGTTGACGCCGGCGATGTTGAACAGGTAGGACAGGTTGATCATGTGCTTCATCATCATCGCGATGAAACCATGGCTCTTCATGCCACCTGCATTGGCCACACCGTAGCGGCCACCTATAGACACCATGAAGCCGTGGAAGTTTGACTTGAAGGTGTGGCGTTCCGCTACACCCTCGATGTCAGCAATGATGTTCTTGGCTGCGACTTCAGCGGTCTGGTGCGCGCCCTCAACGATCTGCGGAACAGGTTTGCCGTTCTCCAGAA
>CAXZAJ010000345.1:0-3990 GCA_964293355.1 uncultured bacterium | reverse complement strand
CCGGGACCACCCCCGCCACCACGTCGGCGATGGCCGGCCCGGTAGGCCTCGTGTCGATGCCCACCGCTACAACCGGCGCGGGAGCCTTTGCGCTTCCGCCACTGCCCGCCTGCCGTTCAAGCAGGAAATCCGCAAACACAGCAGCCATCCTGGCCACCGCGTACGCCTTTGCCGGTGTAATGCCCTCTGCCATGTCGTCGTCGGATTCCCCGAACACGCCGCGCCAGCCTGAAGCGGACAGTATCAGCGTATCAAAAAAAGCCCGCGCCTCATCTTGGCTGGGTTTTGTGGTCAGGGGCGAAACGTCAGGATCGCCGATGGCGAAGCCGGTGGCTGGATGGTGGATTGTCATGGTGCATACTCCAGGAATGTAGTCGTCCTGCCCGGCATACTCCAGCGCGGATCAGGCAGTTTCACGCATAAAACCGTACGGTGATCATAGCGTATTCATGTAGATATGCCATGGGGTCAGAACCAATTATACTTCATCGAAAGCGCCAGTGCGCATTTGCGCGTACAAGCTCCTGTCAGGAAATAAAAGCAAAACCCTGACAGGGAGGGTATTGTGTCCTATACTAAGCTTATGTCACTCGGTCTTACCAACGACTACATCTTTCGCTACGTCTTTGGCCGGGAAGAGAGCGTCCCGATGCTCCTGAACCTGGTCAACGCCGTCCTGACTGACGCCGGTTCTTGTCCCATTCTGTCGCTCGAGTTGCAGAACCCTGTGAACCCCAGGGATGCTTCGTGGGCAAAGGAGACCGTGCTGGACATCCGGGCCATAGGGGAAGACCGCAGGCAGTTTGACATCGAGATGCAGGTCAGCGCCAACCCGTTCTTTGCAAACCGTAGCTTGTACTACTGGTCACAGGCGTATTCGCGCCAGCTTGGGAAAGGCCATGAGTATGGCGAATTGAGGCCGGTCGTGTGCATCAATCTGCTCGATTTCGTGCTGTTCGATGACACGCCTGAGAGTCATCACTATTTTGTTATAACAGACGCCCACGATCCGGAGCGGCAACTGACGGAAGACCTGCAAATCCATTTTGTGGAGCTCTGTAAGGATATGAATCGCGAAGTCCCCTTGAAATGGTGGGCAGAGTTGTTCGAGACTGCAGGCATGGAGGGATCTGACATGAAGATACTACTGTCGAAGAATATGATGTTTGCAAAAGCCTATGAAGACCTTGAGTATTGCAAGCAGAACCGCCAGATGCGCGACCAGGCCTTTTCCCGCCATATGTTCCAGCTGGACATGAACACCCAGCTCGCTTGTGCCCTCAGGAAGGGGCTGGCAGATGGCACGACGAAAGGCATTGCTGAAGGCAAGGCGAAAGGCATTGCTGAAGGCAAGGCTGAAGACGCCCGCCGGATGATCGAGCGGGGAATGGATATGAATATCATCGCTGAAATTACAGGCCTTGCCCTTGAAGAGCTCGAGTCGCTCCTCAAGGAACATCCAGCGGTCTGATTCCTATCGCTCCATCGGGGTTTGACCCTGCATAGCCTTCGCATATTGACCGAGCACGAACAGTCCTTCATGAGCGTCCATCTCGTCCATCTCGACCAGCGTGTTCACCTTGCCTTCTATTTTTTCAGTGTTATACTTGCGCTCATATCCAAAATTTGGAGGCATCCATGAAACGAACCCTGTCCGCCTTTGTCGTGGCGCTTCTGCTGGCCGCGATGGCCATGCCTGCCTTCGCCGAAAAGCGCATCGCATTGGTAATAGGCAACGGTGCGTACAAGACCTCGACGACGCTCAAGAATCCGCCCAACGACGCCGCTGACGTGTCGGCTGCGCTCAAGTCTGTCGGCTTTACGGTTACCACGCTGGTAGACGGCAAGCGCGAGGCGATGGAGAAGGCAGTACGAGACTTCGGCAACGCGCTCAAGGATCCGGACGCGGTGGGTCTCTTCTACTATTCCGGCCACGGCGCACAGGTGGACGGCGCCAACTACCTTCTGCCAGTAGACGCCGACATCCAGGCCGAAGACGAACTGGCGTACAAGGCCGTCAACGCCGAGCAGGTGCTGGCCAAGATGCGCTCTGCCGGCAACCGGCTTAACATCGTAGTGATGGATGCATGCAGGAACAACCCTTTTCCCGGTTCGACGCGTTCCGCCGACAAGGGCCTGGCCGTGGTCCGCGTTAAGGTGCCGGAGTCGATCATCGTGTACGCCACAGATCCGGGAGCTGTTGCCCAGGACGGCGACGGCCGCAACAGCCCGTTTACCACGGCCTTCATCGCCCAGCTCACGGTACCAGGCCAGGAAATATCGGTAGCCCTTCGACGCGTTACCGGCGAGGTCAAGGTTGTGACAGGCGGTTCCCAGACACCCTGGGTCAGTACCAACTACACCAGCGACTTCGCTTTCCGCGCCGGCAGCGCCTCGACAAGTGCGCCCCCGCCCGCCACCCCCTCCAAAACCCCGAGCTTCGGCGCCGTAGCCGCGGCCACCGGCAACCTGAGCATACAGCTGGCTTACCCCGGCACTGTCAGCGTGGCCGGCCTGTCCGCGGCAGTACCCGCAGGCACCGTCCCCGTGAACGACCTTGCGGCCGGCAGCCAGACCATAACCGTGCGCTACGCCGACGGCAAGAGCGAGAGCCTCACGGTAACCGTGCCGGTGGGCGGTACGGTGAGCGTGTCTTTCACATACACGCCTCCGGCTCCGACCCCGGCCTCCGCCGCGGCACAAACGACTGGCTCCGGCACCACTGGCGCCAAGGCTGACGCATCGTCCCCGAGCCGCACGTACCGCAACGAAGTGTGGGTGGAAGGCGGCATCTTCCGGATGGGCTCGGACAGTGGATCGCGCGATGAGAAGCCGGTGCATACGGTGATTCTGAGCGGGTTCTGGATTATGAACACCGAAGTTACGCAGGGAGACTACCGCGCACTTATGGGTACCAACCCCAGCTATTTGAAGGGCGATAGTCTGCCAGTAGAATGGGTAAGCTGGTACGACTCGGTTGCATACGCCAACAAACTGAGCCAGAAAGACGGGCTTATCCCTGCCTATACTATTATAAACGGCACCAACGTAACTTGGAATAAAGGAGCCAACGGTTGGCGGCTGCCGACTGAGGCGGAGTGGGAATATGCGGCGCTTGGTGGGCCGAAGGCGTCTGGATTAGCTACCAGCACCGTGTACGCTGGAAGTTCCGATGCGGGCAGCGTTGCTTGGTACAAAGGCAATTCAGGTAACAAGACACACCAAGTAGCAACAAAGGCTCCGAACGTGCTGGGACTGTATGATATGGCTGGTAATGCGGCGGAGTGGACAAATGACTGGTACGATAGCTATAGTAGCGATGGCCAGACTGACCCGTCAGGTGCAAGCGCAGGTGCCGTGATAGCGGTACGCGGCGGGGAATTTAACAACGAGGCGTTGCACGTCCGCTCATCCGCTAGGGACACCTATCCTCCTAGCGCTCATTTATTTGCTTTGGGCTTCCGGCTGGTTCGTCGCCCCTGAGTTTGAGCCGGCAAGGCAGGGAGTCCGTCCGTGCGGGTATCGTCAGCCTTGCCCTGTCAGGTTCTTCAGTATTTTTCTTGCGAGCGGTTCCTTGATCTCGGTGTGCCGTGGGACGGCTTCAAGAATCCCTGTCGCAGGGTTGATCCACAAGCTATGCGAGCTGAAGGCTACGCTGCTCCGAGAGCTTCTTGTAAGCTTCGTTCCGGATGACTTTGTTTGCGAGCTTGATTTCTCGACTTTGCGGAGGGTGGACAAAAGCTTCGTTAACAAGGTATTTGCGGAAGGTCTACAAGAAGGTCTTAAGCTGGCAGCGCTCCGACTAAAAGAGCACGGGCATAGCCGCGATGAAATTGCCCGCTTGCTTGGCATCAGCATTGATGAAGTGCTGCCTTCTGGCGGGGCCGCCCCCATCACGAATGGTCAAAGCTGTTTGAACTCATCCTCGCTCAATCCAGCCTGCTTGAGTATGGAATGGAAAGTGCCGTGCGGAATATCACCCGGATGCAT
>CAXZAJ010000344.1:0-4008 GCA_964293355.1 uncultured bacterium | reverse complement strand
CGGGTCGTACCGGCCCGCAAAACGGGCCGCAGCGCCTCGTCGATAGCGGCGCCGACAACGGAACCCGCGGAACTCGTTACCGTCGGCCCTGCCCACCGGAGCGCTTCATCAAAGGCGCGCCTGTCCCGGGTGGGCGGGCACAGCGTGGTCGGTCGGCCCCGGAAGGCGATTACCGAGAGGCCCGAGCCATCAGCCGCAGACGCGAGCCTGGCCGCAAAATCCCTGGCCAGCTGGAGCCTCTGGCCACGGCCATCGTCGGCAAGCATCGAGTTGGATGCATCGACGACGAACGCCAACTCCGCACCGAGCACCGGTTCAGACACGTAGCGGGGCAAGCGGACAGCCCCCGCCGAGGCCAGTGCGCAGGCCACCCAGAAGACTCCACCCGCAACCGAAGCCATGGCCCGGCGCGCGGCATGGCGCTTCCAGGCTACAGGCGAGCCGCTCGCCGTGCCCAGCACCTCAGGAATCTTGCGGAGGCGCGCCAGAAACCGGACCTGCAGCACGGCATACGGCACCAGAGCCATCAAGGCCCAGACCAGAGGCGAGGCAACCCAGCTCATGCCAGCCCTCCGAACAGCAACCGCCGTATGGCCCAACCCGCGGCGGCCAGCCCCATCGCCGCGAGGAAAAGCAGTCGTCCCACCGGGCGCTTCGCCGCTCCCCCACCGCCGGGCATCGTGCCGCCAGCCATCAGGGCACTTTTTGGTATATCGGCTGCACCTGAGCCCGTGCGGGCCGCAACGGACGCCGCGCCTAGACTACCGAGTTCAGCCACCAGCGCGTCGAGCCCGCGAGTATCGGCCACCGTGCGGTAGATACCGCCGCCAGCCGCCGCGATGGACGACATCGCGGCGTCATCGAACCCGGAGCGGTACGCGCCACTCATACGCTGGCCGGTAGCCGGATCCACATAGTCTATGGGAACGTCGCCGCGGGACCCCAGCCCTACCACCAGCAAGCCCGCGCCATAGGATTGCAGCGCCCGCGCCGCATCGGCAGGGTGCACCAGCCCCACGTTGTCCTCCCCGTCGCTGAGGAGCACGGCCACGGCACCGGGAGCGCCTGAGGCGGACAGCTGCCTGAAAGCGCTGGACAGTCCGAGGCCAAGCGCGGTGCCATCGCCGAGGATGCCCGCCTTGAGGGCCCCCACCCGCTCGAGCACGGTCGCGTAGTCGGTCGTGGGCGGACAGGCCAGGGCAGCCTCGGCGCCGAATGCCACGAGTCCTACGGACGCGCCGGCAGCACCTTCCGGCGATTCAACGTACGCCCGTACGAAGGCCTTGGCGGCATCCAGCCGGGTCGGATCCAGGTCGCTGGCCGCCATGCTCGGCGAGGCGTCTATGGCAAACACCAGATCGATGCTCGCACTTGATGCGGGTGGCGTTCCGGATTCGCCCGCAGGCCCCGCCGCAGCGAGCGCGAGCGCCAACCAGGCCATTCCGAAGAACAAACTTGAAACGAAGCTTGCAACGCGCCAGAACGCCGGCGCATCCGCGGTGCGGGTGCCGTTCCAGAGGTCCAGCGGCAGCACCAGCCGCCTCGCGCGTCTGGCGCTCCGCACTGCCCCGGTTATGGCATAAACCAGGGGAACGAGGCACAGCACGAGCGCCGCCGGATATTCAAAGCTCATCATGACGCGTTCCTCCCGGGAGCCCGGGCGGCGAGCAGCGCCTCGTCAATCCTGTCGGCCACCGCCCGCGCCAGCGCGACACCGGTGCCCGGCCGCATATCGCGCCTGCCGGAAAAACGCGCCTCGTCGCCCATGGCCAGGATAGCAGCCAGATCTCCACCGGCCCCACCGGGCACCGCATCAGCCGGCAAGGCCAGCACTTCGGTGGCTGTCATCGCGCTCAGGTCGACGCCGGCCCTGAGTCCGGCAAAATTCCGCAAGCCAGCGCACAGTTCAGCCCACGCGGCCGGTACCGCCGCCATAGAGGCAAGCCGGTCCAGCAACTCGTCGAATTCACGCCTTGCACGGGCGTACGCCCTGCGCGCCTTCCAGGCCTTGAACCACGGCGTCACTTTCGTAACCGCCGCGATTCCAGCCAGTACCGCGACGAGCAGCAGTCCGGCAAGCACATAGATCCTCGTATACAATCCCGGCAGGTCAAGCTGCGGCAACGGCTCGGGCGCCTCAAAATTGCCATCCATCAGGGCGGACTGGCATTCAAATCGAATCCGCGGAATTTCAAGCCCTCCGACCGACATCTCGGGCAGGTATCCCGGTCCGGCCCGCCACGCGATGAACCGCACGACGAGCAGCGGCGAACCCTTTCGCGCCTCAAGCGCCACGGACAGCACCTGCGGCCCGGAATCTCCGGAGTCGGGCAGGCCGGATTCGATCGACCCGGCATGCCACGGCGAAGTGCCAGGATCGATCATGGAAACGACGGTGACAACTTCACCCGGCACAAAAGTGGGCGGCGAAAATTCAACGGATCCGGGCACGCCACCCCAGGCAACCACAACAAACACGGCCGCCTGCACGGCCAGCGCGATCAGCACGCGCAGGCACCGCATCAGCGGGTCCTCCGTCGCCCGAAAAATGACACCAGAGCTTCCACCGGGTCGGTGGCCGCATCCATCTCCAGGTACGGCACCTTTGACGCTGAGAGGGCTACGAGCCATTCCAGCCTGGCCGACTTGGCGCTGCCCGTCCGCGATTCCCGGTACGCAGCCGAGCGTGGCACCACGAGCCTGGGAACGCCCGATTCGGCATCGGCGACCCTGAGCGAAAAGCCCAGGGCAGGAGGCGCGGCATCAAGCACGTCATGCACGCGTATCGCGGCCACATCATGCCTGCGGGCCAGCAATGCCAGCGGCAGCGAGAAACCGGTGGTCATAAAGTCGCTCACCACGAGGACCAGACTGCGGCGCTTGAGTATGGAAGCCGCAGCCGTCAGTGCGGCACCCAGATCCGATCCAGGCGCGTTCGCAGGCCTTACGGCACCTGCCTGCCCGGTTGCACGTACCGGAGAAGCGGCCAGGCGCTCCATCAAGGCCCTCGCGGCTCCTTGCCCTTCCGCAGGTGCGCGGCCATCCATTCCGTTCGCACCGAAAAACAGCGCTCCGGTGCGCACCCCATTCAGCGAACAGGCGTACGCCAGCAGCGAACCTGCCAGCGCGGCGGTCTCGTGTTTTGAGCGCCCGGCGCCAAAATACATGGAGGGTGATTCGTCGAAGATGAGGTACAGGGTCAGGTCGCGGTCGTCGCGGTAGGTCTTTACGTAGGGCCGGCCGAAGCGGGCCGTGGCGTTCCAGTCCATGCGCAGCGCGTCATCGGTGGCGTCATATTCGCGGAGCGACTCGAAGTCCATGCCCCGGCCCTTGAACACCGACCTGAAGTTGCCCGACGTCAGCGCCTGGGAGAGCGCCGGCGCCGCGAACACGAGCCTCCGGATGCGCTCGCGGAGCGACGCCTCGTCCATCAGGGCACCGGTACGGCCGAGAGCACGCCCTTGACGATGGAGTCGGCGTTCACGCGGTCTGCTTCCGCTTCGTACGACGGAATGATCCGGTGCCTGAGCACCGCGAGCGCCGAGCGTTTCACGTCGTCGGGGAGCACATAGTCCCGTCCTGCCAGCAACGCCGCGGCCCGTGAAGCCCGGTACAGCGCCAGCGATCCGCGCGGACTCGCGCCGTATTCGATGTACCGCGCAAGTTCGCGCAGAGCCTGCGGCAGGTCCTTGGCGTCAAGTCTGGGCCTCGTAGCCCTTACGACAGCCACGGCATAGGCGGCCGCATCGTGCTCAAAACGCACGGACCGCGCCGCTTGCTTGAGGGTATCGATGTCAGCGGGTGATATGGCCGGGCCGGAGGGCCGCGAGCGTCCCGCGTGGTTGAGCACCGCCGAATCCGCATAGCGCAGCACCACGTCCAGTTCTTCGGCCTCGTCGGGGTAGCCGACCACGACCTTGAGCATGAAGCGGTCCAGCTGCGCTTCCGGCAACCGGAAGGTTCCCTCGTGTTCTATGGGATTCTGCGTCGCCAGCACGAAGAACGGCG
>CAXZAJ010000343.1:0-4055 GCA_964293355.1 uncultured bacterium | reverse complement strand
CGCCGGAGCTGAACGACAAGCGGACCGCGCACAAAGCCGGCGGCATGAGGCTGGCGGTGGAGATGGGCGCGGCGGCCGCCGATCTGGGCAAGGTCGCGGAGTTCTCGTCCGGCGCCGAAAAGACGGTGGCCGGGCAGGGAGCGGCTGTGGAGTCGATAGCGGCCCTGCTGTCGTCGCTCGGTCCCTTCGTCGACGCACTGGACGCCTTAGTCGATGAACAGGGATCGTCCACCAGGGAAGCCGCTGCGGCTACCGAGGAGATGCTCGGCAACGTCGAATCCATAGGCAAGCGCGTGGTTCTGACCAAGGAGGAAGTAACCCGGCTTTCATACCAGGCTGACGACGGCAAGGCCCGGCTCGACGAGGTGACCGGCGCGGTCGGCTCCATCGCCGAACGCTCTGGTGCCATGCTCGACGCGGTTGGAGTCATCGCTGACATCGCGAAGAGCACCAACCTGCTGGCCATGAACGCGGCCATAGAGGCTGCGCACGCGGGAGACGCCGGCAAAGGCTTTTCAGTGGTCGCTGACGAGATACGGCGGCTCGCCGAGCAGTCAGCGGAGCGTTCCAGGGAGATTTCCGCGGCGCTCGACCAGGTCAAGCGGTCAATCGACGAAGCGGTGGCCTCGTCCGGTTCCGCGGGTGGCGCGTTCGAGTCGGTTCAGTCCGGCGTGCGTCAGGTCTCGGATCTGATGGCCGAAATAGAAAGCGCCATGCGCGAACAGGCAGCGGGCTCGGCCCAGATATCCAGCGCCATGTCGGCCATGCAGGCCGACGGTGCCAGGGTCAGGGACAACGCCGGCGAACTGCGGCGCAAGACAACCGACCTTACCGGCTCATCCGGGGAACTGGCCGAAGCCAACGCCGCCATCTCGGCCGAGGTAGGCGGCATGGCGGACCGAGTCAGGGCCGTCGATGGCGCCATAGAAACAGTGCTGTCCCGCACCAAGGAAAACGAACTCCTCGTTGCCGACATAACCGACGCCATCACGGGTTTCAAGGTGGTCGACTAGCGCTGCTACCGATTCGGCGGAAGCCTTTTTGGCAGCGGCAGGCTATTTTGTTGATGCCAACTTGCTCGGAGCGGTGAGATGCAGGTAGTCAAAATGACAAAACATCAGCGTTACATACAAGAGGTTGAAAACACCATCTGTATTTACAAATGATTATTTATCAAGTACATTGTTAGTACAAACAAGGAGAATACGACTATGGCAACCACCAGCATTACCATTCGTATGGACGAGAATCTAAAAAAAAAGGCAGAATCACTTTTTGAAGATATGGGATTGAATATGACAACTGCCTTTACGATTTTCACCAAGGCTGTTGTCCGTCAAGGGAAAATCCCATTCGAGATTGCGGCAGATCCATTCTACAGCGAAGCCAACCAGGCCCGACTCATGAGATCCATCACTCAACTTGAAGCAGGCAAGGGCAAAGTCCACGATCTTATTGAGCCTGATAATGAATACAGTGTGGACTGACGAAGCTTGGGAAGATTACCTTGCCCAATGCCGTAGCCATTATGGGGACAGATAGAACAGGTCACCTTCAGAGGACGTACGCAGGGGCCAGATCCTCGGTCGAGGACCAACTGAAGAGGCGTACCCTATAAGGCGTCACATGTTACGCAGCGACTTCAACAATGCACCGTACAGTTCTCATACCTTGGTACACGGTGTCAGGAGCATCAATGTTTTCAAAAAGGGGGCTGACCCTCGACCGGGAACGAATGCTAGGGGGTTACCCTCAAAGAACGCTTGACTGAATCTTATACCTACCTTATTTTTATCTTATGAACGATGTTCAGTGGTCGCCTCGTGCCACACGACAATTACTCAGGATCGATTCGAGGGACAGGGCTATGATCTACGCAAGCGCAGGGAGCCTTGCCGATTTCCCCGCTTGTGCGAACATCAAGAAACTTACTAACCACCGATACCAGTATCGCCTGCGAGTCGGAAATTATAGGTTATTCTTCGACTTCGATGGCGGACCAAGGATTGTTTATATAGAGGAGGTGAAGAAACGTGACAACCGTACCTACTGATGTACAGATCATCCACGGAGCCGATGGTAGTCCGGCATTTGCGGTTCTGCCCTATGATGAATACGAGCGACTCTCGACTGGTCGCGCAAAGGCCTACATTCCGCATGCTGTTGTCGGGAAAATGATTGAAGGCGCAAGCGCTACCCGGGCATGGAGGGAACAGCTCGGCTTGACTCAGGAGGAGATGGCTTCCCGCATGGACATTTCCCAGGCAGCCTACTCGCAACTCGAAAACTCAGCAAAGCTCCGCCCCTCGAGCCGCCGCCGAATAGCCGAAGCTCTCGGGATTGGCATCGAACAACTCGTGTGAGGGATTAGGCCCTAAGGGGACGTCAAGCAACTTCTCCTTCCGGTTAGCCCGGGCCGTCACATGATACGCCGCGCCTTCAACAATGCACCGTACAGTTCTCATACCTTGGTATTCTGTGTCGGGAGCATTCTCGCTTACGCTGATCCTTGACCAGGATTGGATGTCGGGGGAAGCCCCCTGAGGGGGCGTGTTATGCTCTGGCTAAGTTCACGGGAGAGGTCATCAGGGGGCGACGCCCCCTGATCCTTACTGCTATTAGTTTACTGGTTGAATGCTAAAAAGCCCGAATAGCCCGAACTGGCTTGAGGCTGAATTCATTGGGGTGTTTACTAGAGTAGACATCTGCCCAGCCATTATTTATGCCCCATACCCAAGCGTTGTAGATATCATACTCCGAAGAAGACCAATAATAACTTGCTCTAAATCCTCCAATAACCTCACTGTTTTCTCTCAATAAATTAAGTTCATCCTTGGATGGCAGAAACCAATCGTTAAACCCTCCAAGACTTAAATTCGCACATAATGATGCAGCGTAAATCCCAGTCCCTTGGATGGATACGATAGTCTCTGTATTAGCAGAGCCAGAACCTATTCCCGTCGCGGTCGCGCCAGTTGTCACATAACTTCCATTCCACCACACAACGCCAGTACTCTGGTCACTCGGCGCGGCTACGAAGTATCGCCAGCCGCTTGAATAACTCCCTTTATCGTAGAATACAGTACCGCCTGCAGGGCCAGTATCACCAATTATATAGTAGTCCCTATATGTCGCTCTCGCTTCAGCTGAAGTTGGATAGGATGTCGCCAGCGCTATGGCCCGCAGCGTTGTAGCCGGGTTAACCACCGCCGTTATTACCCCAACAGGGCTCGTCCCGAACTGTCTGGTACCGGAACTGACCGGGTCTGTTCCGTCTGTCGTGTAGTAGATTGCTGCCCCGCTCGTCGCACAGCTGATCGTAACACTCTGGTCACTGGTGTACATCCCACCGACCGGACTGAACTCAGGTGTTGCAGTTGCGGAGTAACTGATCGTATACACCTCGCTTCCTGTAACTGATGCCGAATACCCAGCGGCGATTGCCAATGCCTTGATCGTCATCGTTGTACCATGCCCAGCCACGCCGATCAGTGTCGTATACTTGCTTGAGGAAGTCGTAGGTGTACTTCCGTCAGTAGTATAGTAGATCGTCGCCCCACTTGTCCCGCAACTGATCATAACGCTCTGATCGCTTGCGTAAGTCCCACCGGTTGGGCTGAATGCAGGGGTCGCAGTTGTAGGGTAGCTGATTGTAAAAGTTGCGCTTCCTACAGCAGATGTTAAATACCCAGTGGCTGTCGCCATGGCTTTGATCGCCATCGTTGCACCATGCCCATTAACACTTATAGGTGTTAGGTACTGGATGGAGGAAGTCGTCGGGATACTCCCGTCCGTTGTGTAATAGATCTTCGCCCCACTCGTGGTACAGTTAATCGTCACACTCTGGTCACTTGTGTAGGTTCCGCCCGCCGGGCTGAACGTTGGCGTTGCAACTGCAGAGTAACTTATCGTATACACTGCGCTTCCGATACTGGATGCCGAATATTCGGCGGCGATCGCCAATACCTTGATCGTAATCGTTGTACCTTGCCCAGCCACATCTATCGATGTCGTGTACTGGCTTGAGGAAGTCGTCGGCGTACTCCCATCCGTAG
>CAXZAJ010000342.1:0-4088 GCA_964293355.1 uncultured bacterium | reverse complement strand
CGTAGGGGACGGCAGGGCAAAGCCCACGCCCGCCCGCCGGAGGGGGGGAGGCGAGGACTTGGAGCGGAGAGCGGGACCCTGGCCGCCGTAATCGGTGGCCGGGGTAACGCCCCAACGCATTTCTAGATGTGCTTTTTAACGACCTCGAGTACTTCGGGCAGGTCCATGCCTATGGATTTGAGATGCTCGGGGGTGGGGATACCGTCCATGGTCCAGCCGCGGCGCTTGAATACGGCGTCGGTGAGCGAGTCGTACTGCTTGAGGCGGAACTCGCGGGTGATGCGCACCTTCTCCGCCAGCGACTTGCCGGCCGGATCGATGCCTATCTTTTCCTTCATCTGCTTGTCGTAGCGTTCCTCGCGGGCCTGGTACTCGTCTTCCAGGACGGGACCCATGGCGCGGTAGGCCGGGTAGTCGTCTGCACGGTGGCCCTTGCCCTGGCGGATGTTGAAGACGCGCTGGAAGTTGTACACGCGCTCGGACTGGCGGATGAGGCCGTCCCAGTCAAGCTGCTCGCCGGTGATGGCGGTGTACAGCTCGTGGTAGTTGTGCACGTGCTCGGGCACTTTGTTGGACTCCGGCCACTTGGCGTTGTCAGCGGGCTCCACGTCGTTCCAGGGCAGCTTGCACAGGCCCTGCAGGCCGAACCAGGTGCGGAACATCGGGAAGTAGTGGAGGGCCTCGGCCTTGTCCTCGAAGGACGGAATCTTGTTGTTGACCATGTCCATGAATATCAGCCAGGCCTCGTCGTGCTGCGGGCCCTTGTTGGTCAAGTAGTAACCGCCCTGCTGGGCCAGGGATTCCTTGGAGATGTACTCGCTCTGTTCGAGGCCCTTGCCGTGGAGCGCTATGTCCTTCATGAACTGCGCGTCGGCGTCGTACTCTTTGGTAAAGTACTCGGCGAGCCGCTTGACGCCCTGACCGGCAAGCACGCCGAAGCGCTTGCCGTCGGCCATGTCGTGGAGGATCTGCGCGGCGCCCTGCCAGTTGCCCCAGGAGAGGTCGATACCGTCCGTACGCTCCAGGTTGAGGACGCCGTGCTCCCAGCATTCCATGAGGAAGCTGGTCATGGTGCCGAAGCTGATGGTGTCGATGCCGTAGGTGTCGCAGTAGAAGTTGAGTTCCAGGATGCCATGCGGGTCGTAGATGTAGAGGTTGGGACCGCAACCGGCCGCGGTCTCGTACTCGGGGCCGTCGACGCAGACCTTGGTGCCCTTGTACGGGCCGGTCTCCAGCTGGAAGTGGTCCACCGCGTGGGCGCAGGCCATGGTGCAGCCGAACCAGCAACCGTCGGGCAGGTTCTGGCTGAAGAGCTTTTCCCAGACCCAGCTGGCTATTTCGGGGCCGCGGGGATCCTGGCCGTACTTGTGGTTCTTGGTGGGCAGGAGGTCGTAGTCGTTCATCACCTCCATGAGGTGGGCGGTGCCCTGCTTGCGCATCTTGCACTGCTTGTTGTCGTTGACGATGATCTCGCGGTGTAGCTTGAGGCCGAGGCGCTGGACGGCCGCGGGGTCGGCGGCGTCGTTGGAGTTCTGGTTTACGCCCTTGTAACGGACGACGAGCGCGCGGATCTTCTTGTCGCGGAGCACGGTGCCGATGCCGCCGCGGCCTGCCTGCTTGACGCGGATGCCCGCGCGGCGCTTGTCGTAGAGGCTGAAGTTGAGCACGCCCATCGGCGAGTGGTCGGCGCCGCGGCCGGCCGATATCACCGAGATGGCCTGGAGTTCGGCCGGGTCGGTGGAGGCACCGCCGCCGGCGAAGGCGTGGGTGAGCTCCTCGGCGAGGAGGTGGGTGTCCTGCTGGAGGCCTTCCGGGGCGTCGTAGAAGCGTACGAAGCCCTCGACGTTGTCTATGAACACGATGGTCTCGCGCGCGGCCTTGCCCTGGACTTCGAGGGCGTCCCAGCCGCCGAACTTGAGGTAAGGGCCGAAGTAGCCGCCTACGTTGGAGTCTATGGGTACGCCGGTCATGGGCGAGAGGCTGACGACGAGGCTTTTGCCGGAGCCGGGGTAGTTGGTGTTGCCGCAGACCGGGCCCATGGCGATGACGATCTCGTTCTCCGGGTCGTTCCACTTGGTGGAAGGCTTGGTGCCGTCCCAGAGGAGCCGCAGGCCGAAGCCCTTGCCGCCTACGAACTTGGCCTTCATCTCCTCAGATACCGGCTTCTCGCGCATGGTGTGCGTGCCGATGTCTACGTGCATGGTGCGCATCGCGTAGCCGCGGTGGATGGGCTTCTTCTCGAAACGGGTTTCTGAGAGGAGCTTGAACTTCTTCATGTCGAATACGCTGCTCATTTTTGGGCTCCTGCATCACTGCCGGTCGTTTGTTCTTTCCTGGCGGTTGGCGCTGCCCCGGAGGGAGAGCGCGGCGCAGGGCTGGCTTCCTTCTTCGCCATCTTCGCGGGGCCTTTGGGGCAGGCTTTTACGCAGATGCCGCAGGCAACGCACTTGTACGGCGTGGACTCGGCGGGGTAGAAGCGCATGGCCTCTATCGGGCAGACGGCCACGCAGGCCAGGCAGCCCACGCACAGTTTTTTGTCGATCATGACGACGCCCTGCTTGTTCACGGTTATTGCCTGCACGGGGCACTCGGCCACGCAGAGGCGGCATTCCTGGTCGCAGGCCACGAGGTGAAAGCGTCCGCCGCCGAGCCCGAGCACCTGGATGCGCGCCTTGGCCGGGTTGTCTTCCTTGGCATATGCCAGCGAGCACGCCGTGGTGCAGCTCATGCAACCGACGCATTTCTGGTCGTCCATCTTCAGGTATTTGATCACGGTAGTTGACCTCCTTTTTAAGTCTCTTATCGTGTCTCTGTCGTTCCAGAGGCCGTTTCAAAATTCAAAACTGATATTTCAGTGGAGTGAATCGGTAGTATATGAAGGAAAAGGCAAATCCGCAACATGGATATTTATACCGAATATGCAACCCTGATACACCACTGGAATATTTGCGGGGAGAAGGCGCGGGGCACTATACTTTGAGCATGCAATAATGTTGAAAGTCCAAGGAGTATTTCGATGCGCAAGAAGATCGGGATAATCGGGGCGGGAAATGTCGGTGGAGAACTTGCCAGAATTCTGGCCAACCGGGCATTTGCGGACATTACGTTGCTGGATCTTCCAGCCAAAGAAGGCCTCGCACGCGGCAAGGCCCTCGACATCGAACAGGCAGCATCACTGACGGGCGTGGATGTGCATGTTGCAGGCACGTCCAGCTGGGACGATGTGGCCAATTCCGATGTGCTCGTCATCACCGTGGGCATACCAAGAAAACCGGGGCAGTCAAGGGAAGATCTCGTCTATGCGAACCTGCCTGTCATCCATGAGGTAGCGCACCAGGCCAGGCTGCATTGTCCAGGCGCGTTTTCAATCGTCATCTCAAATCCGCTCGATGTGATGGTCTATGAATATAGACGAGTGGCGGAGGCTCCCGCGAAGCGGGTGGTCGGCATGGCCGGTATCCTGGACAGTGCCCGGCTGGCATTTTTCATAGCCAGGGAGTTAGGTACGAACGTAAGGGACATCAGCGCCATAACGCTGGGAAACCATGGTGACAGCATGGTGCCGATCATTTCATCGGCTACCAGCTCGGGCATTCCCATACATACGTTGCTAAGCCCGGACGCACTTGCCCGGATTGTCGACCGCACGCGGAACAACGGCAGCGAGTTCGTTGCCCTGATGGGTACGAGCGCGTATTATGCCGCGGCCGTCAGTACGCTGGCGATCGTGGAATCCTTCCTGTTCGACCAGAAGCGGGTGCTGCCCTGCGCGGTGCTCCTGCGGGGCGAATATGGGCAGGAAGATATTTACATGGGAGTACCCGTTGTAATAGGAGAAAGTGGTGTAGAAAAGATAATAATGATGGAGCTTTCTGCTGAAGAAAAAATGCAACTCGATGACAGCGCCACAAGAATCAGGTCGACGCTTGGCATCGCCTTGATGCAACAGGTCTCTGCCTAGTCTTGAACGTCTTCTTTAAGGTATGTTCCAGAATTTCTCCTCATGCTGGAAAGCTTGTAGCTCATGACCCGCTCCGAGATTCCTAAAAGTTCAGCTGCTTTTTTCTGGTTTCCGCCGCAACGATCCA
>CAXZAJ010000341.1:0-4088 GCA_964293355.1 uncultured bacterium | reverse complement strand
AGGACGGCCAGCCTGAACACGTCCAGGTGGTTCGGCCCCAGGCCCAGCGCGTAGTCCAGGCTGCGCTTGAAGCCGTGGATGTCGTCTCCCGGCAGTCCATAGATGAGGTCCAGTCCGTAGATGATGCCTTCCTCGTCCAGGAGCCGCAGTTTCTTCGCGAAGCGTTCCGGATCGAGTTCGCGGTTGACCAGTGCCAGCACCTTGGGGTCGGCGCTCTGGAGGCCGATCTGCACGGAGCAGTCAAGGGTAGCCAGGAGTCGGGCCTGTTCAGCCGTTAAAAGCTCGGCGCGCAGTTCGATGAAGTAGCGGAGTTCCGGCCCTCGCTCGTTGAATATGTAGATGGCGTCCGCCATACGCCGCTGGTCGGCATTGAAGGTGGGGTCGAGCACGAACACTTCCTCGACGCTGGCCTCCTGGAAGCGCGCTATCTCCTTGGCGACCACTTCCAGTGGAAAGCGGCGGAGCTTCGCGGCACCCTTTGACTCGATGCAGAACGAACAGCGGAACGGGCAGCCGCGCGTCAACTCTATCGCCGCGCCGCCCCAGCGCGCCGGATCCAGCGTGCCGTCGAGCCATGGCGAGCTGAGCGACGCAGGATCCAGGAGCGGCGCTCGGATGACTGGCCCCGGCAATGGTTTGCCATCCAGCATGGCGCGCACGATATCGACGATGGCCGCCTCTCCCTCGCCCGCGACCACGAGGTCTGCGAGGCCCAGTTTCCGCAATCGTTCGGGATCGGCGCTGGCGTTGGGGCCGCCCGCTACGAGCAGTGCGCCGGGATTCGCGGCCTTGACCAGCGCGCCGGCGGTTTCCAGCAGGCCGGAGTTCCATGAATACAGCGACAGGCCGACGAGGTCCGCCCTGAACGCGGCCGCCTTCGCCGCCAGTGCTTCGGGCGTATCGGTGGCGACGCCTTCCACGATCTCCACGCGGAATCGGCCGGCGAGCCCCGAAGCGGCTTTCAGTGCCGCCGCCAGTCGTGCTGCGCCGAGTGGCGCGGCGCGGTGGCCAGCACCGGCCGCCGCCGTCAGGAATACTATGGAGAGCGGTTTGTCATGTTTCAAGAACGGGCCTCCGATGTGGGCTTTTGGTCGCGCAGTGCGGCATCGATCCTGCGCAATGCTTCCGCGGCGCCGAGCGGCACGAACATGTCGCTGATGGTGTCGGTGAATTCACTGGGTTCAGGATTGACCTCGATGACGCGGCCCCCGTTGCTCTTGACGAGTCGCGGGATGGAGGCGGCCGGGTATACCGAACCGGTGGATCCAATGATGAGGCACAGGTCGGCTTTGCTGGCCGCAGCAAACGATGCCTCGTACGCATCAGGCGGTATGCCTTCACCAAAGAAGATGAAACCTGGTTTGTACACGCCGCCGCAGGAGCAGCGGGGAGGGGACAGGCCTACCAGCGCGGCCGTAGCAGGCGTCCGGTTGCCGCAGCGCGTGCACACGAGCGAGTCGCAGGAACCGTGGAACTCGGCCACCGCTTTTGAGCCGGCGCGGTGGTGCAGCCCGTCAATGTTCTGGGTCACCAGTAACCTGAGCAGGCCGTCGCGCTCCCAGCGCGCCAGCACCCGGTGCGCGTCGTTCGGTTCCACGTTCAGTGTGAATGTGTAGAAAATTTCACGTATCGTCTTCCAGGCCAGTTCGGGCGAGCGCAGGAAGAAGTCCAGCTCCAGGTGGCGCTGGTCGTACGAACCCCACAGGCCTCCCGCGCCTCTGAACGTGGGCATGCCGGAATCTGCTGAGACGCCTGCGCCGGTAAACGCTATCAGGTACGAGGCACTTGCAATCATGTTGGCCGCTTGCTTCACGGCCCCGTCAATCGTCTCGTCATCCATACTGTCCCCTTGACCGCTACGGCCCGTACGGGCTTCAGTAGAACCAGTATGCCCTTCATCCAGAGCCTCGCGCAAGCCGACGGCAACGCCGTACCGGTACTCATGCTCCTCGTCGTCGTGCTCGTCGCCGTGGTCGCGGTTTTGGCGCTCTGGCTGGGCCTGTCTCTCGGCCGCCGCTCCGGACGCCTGGAGGCCGAACGCCGTTTCCAGGGTGAAGAGACCGCCGCCCGCGGAGACGCCGTGCGCCGCTCCCGCGCCGTCCTGACCGGCCAGATTGGCGAACAGCTGGCTCCGTACTTTCCCGCTTTTCCCTGCGACCCCGCCGACGCGCGCTTCCTCGGCAAGCCGGTGGACTTCATCGCGTTCCCCGGTGCCTCGGCCGGGTCTGTGCGCGAAGTCGTCTTCATCGAGGTCAAATCCGGCGACGCCCGTCTTTCGGCTACCGAACGCGCCCTCAAAGAGGCCGTGGAGGCGGGCCGCGTCCGCTGGGTGGAGTACCGCCTGCCCCTGGGCGGCAAGAACGGCAACGGCCGCTCCTGACGGGCTTTCCTTGACGTTCAAATAAGCTGAACGTTATGCTGATGCCATGATCGACCTGTTGCTCCTCGACACCGAAGAACGCATCAAAGCCTTTACCCATCCCTACCGCATGAAGCTCATCCATGTGTTCAGGGAAACGCGGCGGCCCATGACCGCCACCGAGGTGGCGCGGATGCTGGGCGAGGGGCCGGGCAAGGTGCACTACCACATGCGCGTGCTGGAGGCCGCCGGACTGGTTGTCGTGGTGCGGACCGAGACCGTCAATGGCATCGTCGCCCGTTACTACGAACCCACCGCCCGCCACTACAGCGTCTCCGAAGCCGCCCGTGGCGCTGTCGGTGGCGAGTCCATCCGCGACGAGGTGGCCCGTATGATCAGCCGCCGCTTCCGCGACGGCCTCCGTACCTTTCTGGACCGCACGGTCGGTGCTTCCGACCCCGCTGGCAACGAACGGAATACACCAGACGATGCATTTTTATTCGAGTATGTTATTCACTGCAATGACGAACAGTGGCTTTCCTTCCGTGAGTCGATCGAGGAGCTAGCTGCGCGTTATGCTGAACCCGTCGAGGGAACCCACCTCAGGCGGTTCTTCGTCGCCGGCGCTACTGACCGGCCCGACTCACGGCCATCGTCCCGCGCTGGCCGGCTTGCTCTCGACGAATCGGCGCAGCAAGCCTGGATGCCGCATCCGCAGCCGGAGCGGTAGTACCCGGAAAATAAAGCCACGAGCTGAAAGCGTCCGTGCTTCCATTCGCGTGAGAGTGCCGGAGGCCGTCATGAAACGCAAAAGCGACACGCGGTACACGGAACTGTTCTTGAATCCCCTGTTCGTGCAGAGATTGCTGGAAAATTTTGTGCATGAGGATTTTGCCCGGCACCTGGACTTCTCGTCCATGGAACCCTACAAGACAAAGTTTGTAACTAAAGCCTTTGCCGTCCGGGAGAGCGATGTCATCTGGAAGGCACGCTTCCGCGATCGCGACCTGTACCTGTTTCTTCTCATCGAGTTTCAGAGTACGGTTGATCGCCGAATGCCAATACGACTTCTTCAATACATAGCTGAATTCTATGAGTCTTTGCCTTCCCGCCCCCGTGGTCTGCAGTATCCAGCCGTCTTCCCTATCGTGTTGTATAATGGCTCGGCACCATGGACCGCCAAAACTGATATATCCGAGTTGATAGAGTCCACCATACCTTCAGCGTATATCCCGAGTCTGCGTTATTATGTGATTGAAGAGCGCAGTTTTTCAGCGTCCGCCTTGCTTGGCATGCGCAACCTCGTGTCGCTCCTCTTCTATGCGGAGACCGTGCCGCCAGAAGAACTCGCGTTGAGCCTGGATAGCTTTTTTGATATACTCAAGGTAGAAGATGCCGGTGCCGTGCACCTGTTCAGCAGATGGCTCAATGACTATTTCCGGCAGATGGCACCCGACCTGGTTGGCGACAGCAATGTAGAAATTCGGAGCGGGGAGGAACCAGCAATGTTGGCCGAGAACTTCAGGCTATGGCGCGAACGTGTCTTCAAGGAAGGCAAAGAACAGGGTATGGAGCAAGGCCTCTCTTCCGGAATCGAGAAGGGTATCGAGAAGGGTATCGAGCGCGGCAAGCAAGCCACAGCCAGGGACATTGCGCGGAAGCTCCTGGCCCGTGGCATGGCTCCAGATGAGGTAGCCGCAGTTGCCGGCATGAGCGTTCCAGAGCTCGA
>CAXZAJ010000340.1:0-4102 GCA_964293355.1 uncultured bacterium | reverse complement strand
GAGCATGCCCTGAATTTCCTGGCGACCCAGTATGTCGGCGGCAAAGCGCTTGATGATCTCTGTAAGGTGGGTAGCTATGATGCTGGGAGCGTCGACGACCGTATATCCGGCGCGCTCCGCCTTGTCGCGCACATCCTCAGAAATCCAGACTGCGGGCAGGCCGAAAGCCGGATCCTTGGCGCGCTCTCCCTGGATTTCCTCCGAGACTCCGCCAGGATTTATGGCCATGTAGTAGCCTAGTCGGATCAGGCCCCGACCAATTTCAACGCCGCGGATCTTGAAGCAGTATTCAGAAGGCTCCAGACGCATATTGTCTATGATGCGTATGCGCGGGACGACCAGGCCCATGTCGATGGCGCTTTCCTTGCGGATGCGCGTAACGCGTTCCAGGAGTTCCGCTCCCTTGTCCTTGTCCACGAGCGGAATGAGACCGTACCCCAGTTCAAGGCTGATGGGATCCAGAGGAACAACGGGAGAAAGATCCGGAGACGGTTCGCTTTTCTTTGCCGAGCCTTCGGCGGTCCTGAGCTTGGCCTTGTCGGATTCCAGCACATCCTTCTTGGACAGGTTCCAGGCCAGATAGGCCATGGCTCCAGCGAGGGGAATGAGCACATACCAGGGAAAACCGGGGAGCAACGAGAGCGCCATCATCGTGGCCGCACCTATCCAGTAAATGCGGGCATTCTGGGTAAACTGCCTGGTGACGTCGGAACCGAACGTACCCTGGCTGTTTGCCCTGGTTACAATGATGCCCGTTGCCACGGAAATGAGGAGCGCGGGAAGCTGTGATACCAGACCATCGCCTATCGTCAGGCTCGTGTAGGTGTTGAGGGCCAAGGTAAAGGATTCACCGTGCAGCACCATGCCTACGATGAAGCCGCCGATAAGGTTTATGACGCTTATGAAAATGCCGACGGTTACGTTGCCGGACACGAATTTGCTGGCACCATCCATCTGCCCGAAGAAATCGACCTCCCGCTGGATGTCGTCCTTGCGCCGCTTTGCTTCTTCTTCACCTATTGCACCGGAATTGTATTCCGACTCCACCGCCATCTGCTTGACGGGCATGCCGTCAAGGGCAAACCTGGCGGCAACTTCAGCTATTCGGGTAGCGCCTTTGGTTATGACTATGACCTGGACGGCAATGATGATTATGAAGATTATGAATCCTACGACCAAACCCTCGGAACCGCCTGAACCCACGACGAAGGTACTGAACGCCTTGATGATGCGCCCATCAAAGTCCGCACCTTTGGTGAGGATGAGACGTGTGGAGCTTATGTTGAGCGCAAGGCCAAAAATGGTCGTCACGAGCAACATGGTAGGAAAGATGGAGAAATCCACGGCTCGCTTCGCCGACAGCACGAGGAGCAGTATCAGGATGGCCAGAGCCAGATTCACAGCCATCAGCACGTCCAGGAGCACCGTCGGCAGCGGGATGATGATCATCATCACGATGGAAATGGCCGCTATCGCTACGGTGTAGTCCGAGAGGTTGGTCGTGAATGTTTCCCTGAGTACGCGCCTGTTATCCGACATGTTTATACCGCATGCTACCCTATAATGAAGGATTCAACAACGTGGCAAACCGGCACGGCATTGATCACGTACCCATAGAGGCGTACTTGGCGGCTACGCGCTTGTCGATTTTAGCCACGTGGGCAAGGATTTTTGAAATGGCATCGTAGTACGCCTCCGGAATCGCATCACCGACTTCTGCTTCTGCATAGAGGGCTCTGGCAAGCGGTCTGTTTTCCATGATCGGAACGCCGCTCTCCTTGGCCAGCGTCCTGATCCTGAAGGCCATCTCGTCTGCCCCTTTTGCGGTTACTGTCGGAACGGCCATGCTCAAAGGATCGAATTCGATGGCGATGGCGTAATGCGTCGGGTTAGTGACGATGACATCGGCCTTGGGAACATTGACCGTCATGTTTCTGGACATGATCTCGCGCATCCGTTCCTTGAGGCGGCCCTTGATCTGGGGATCGCCTTCGAACATCTTGCGCTCTTCCTTTACTTCCTGCTTGGTCATCTTGAGACGCTTCTTGAACTGTATGCGCTGGAATATGTAATCGGGTACCGCAAGCGCGAGCAGCAGGATGGCCGCCTCGATGATGATGCGCATGATGATACCGGCAATGAAAACTACAGAATTCCATATGGTCGAAGAAAACAGCCTGGTCAACCGCGGCATCTCCGCGGTGATGTTCAGGTATGCCACCACGCCTATGAGGGCTATCTTGAACAGCGATTTGGCGAGATTGAAGAGTGCCTCTCCGGAGAAGAGCGTGCGCTTGAAATACTGCCCGAATTTCGGCACCACTTTTTTGAAGTCCGGCTTGAGCGGTTTGGTGGTAAACAGGAACCCTGTCTGCATGACGTTGCCAAAAACACCAGCAACCATCGCGATGATGGCGATGGGAAGCACGATCCGGGGAAAGTAGAACAGGAAGGCTCCACCGAGTCGCCCGCCATCCGTGACGGGATCCAGTTCAATTGAAACCATGAAGAACCAGCGGGTCATGTCACGGAGCGATGTAAAGATCCATGGCCCGAGGATGGACAGGGATACAGAGGTCAGCAGAAGACCAATTGCGGCCACGAGGTCTGGGCTCTTGGGAACCCTTCCCTCTTCACGCTCTTTTTTTAGCCTGTATTCGGTCGGGTCTTCTGTCTTGCCTTCATCTTCAGGCGCGAACCACTGAAGATGGACGCGGTTCAAGTCAAGCAACTCCAGGGTATCACTCATGGTCCGAGTCCTGAGCTTGCGGCTGAACCCTGTACGATACCCGCGACAGTCTCGAAACCGGTATCTATGAGTCCGGAGAACGCCTCTATCATGTAGGGCATCGCGCTTGCCATGAGGAAAAACGCGACGAGTATGGATATCGGGAAGCCTTCTGTCAGCAGGTTGATCTGGGGAGCCGCCTTTGAAAGCAGCCCCGTGGAGACCGATACGAGGATGAGCGTGCCGAATACCGGAAACGACAGGATCAGGGCATTCTGGAACAAAGCGCTGAGCGATCCCGCTACATACCCCAGAAAGTCAGCACGGCGGGACAGCAGATCTGCAGCGCGCAAGGCCTGGAAGCTCCCCCTGACGCCTATCAGAAAGAGGCGCTGGAATCCGCTCGTGGAAACGAACACGAACATGGCGATGAGGTTGAGGAATTGACCGACGACAGGGATTTCTATCTGAGCCAGCGGATCGTATGTTTCCGACGCGCCGAAACCCATCTGAAGAGAAAAGAACTGCCCCGCCGTGGTGAACGCGTTGAACACCATGGTAAGGAAAAAGCCGATGATGATGCCTATCATCGCTTCACCGATGACGATGCCGACGAACGCACCACCGGTGGTGGGCATGAGGTAACCGGCTTCCTTGACCCACGGAAAGACAGCGGACGCGGCAAAGCCCGCAAGGCCGACCTTGGCAACCTGGGGGATTCCATCGCCTGAAAGCAGCGGAGCGGTCTCTATCATCGCGAGTATACGCACGGCAATGATGAAAAACAGGTCGGCGTTTGACAGGATTTCGTTCAGCACGTGCTCGTACCCATCAGCCAGCCATCGATGGGATCAACTCGAAAAGACGGCGCGTATACTCGGCAAGATGGGTAAACATCCAGCCTCCGAGCAGGGCGAGCACAAGCATTATGGAAGCGATCTTGGGAACGAAGGTCAGCGTTTGCTCCTGGATGCTGGTCGTGGCCTGCAGGATGCTGATGATCAATCCGACGACAAGCGCCGTGATGAGTATCGGAGCCGCCAGAATGAGTATCTCGAGGACGGCACCGGTCATCAGCGCAGCGGCTTCTGCTACATTCATACGCTATTCCTCATGAAGGACTCGACGAGTTGCCTGACCATGAGGTTCCAGCCGTCCACCAGCACGAACAGGATAAGCTTGAACGGGGTGGAAATCATTACGGGCGGCAACATGATCATACCCATGGACATGAGGGTAGACGCCACGACCATGTCGATGATGATGAACGGAATATACAGCAGGATACCTATCTTGAAGGCAATCGTAAGCTCTGAAAGGATGAACGAGGGAATGAGGACATAGGTGGGCACATCGGCGAGCGATTGCGGCTTG
>CAXZAJ010000339.1:0-4118 GCA_964293355.1 uncultured bacterium | reverse complement strand
AACCGTTTCAGGCTGTTGTCAAGAAAAAGCCGGCCATCCGCCAGCCTCCGGTTGCCTCCCTCAATTGACAAGGGCCGCCGGCGCGGCTTATACAATAGCCTTGCGGGACGTAGCCTAGCGGTAAGGCGCCAGCTTTGGGAGCTGGATATCGGGAGTTCGAATCTCCCCGTCCCGATACCGGGATCATAGCTCATCTGGATAGAGCAACGGCCTTCTAAGCCGTAGGTGGTGGGTTCGAGCCCCGCTGGTCCCATTTTTTCACCTCAAGCCAAATATCTCCACCCCATCTTGCATGTCAAAAATATCCACTATATACTCTTCCTGTTTCTATACAGGAGGGCATATGAAATACGTTACGACCCGGATACTGGCAGTCTGTCTGGCCTTGTCAGCCCTCCTCGTCTCCTGTCCATCCCCCCTTGGCAACGCGAAGAGCGGCACCATCACCCTGAACTTCTCAGGCGCGCCACGGGCCGGCATCGAGGCTCCCCCTTTCATCGACCCCAAGCTAGCCATTAAAACCCTTCTTGTAGAAGTTGACGGCCCCGGGATGGAAAAGCTGACCTCAGAACCAGTGCCCTACGATGCCACCAGCACGACCCTGACCATGTCCATTCCCGCCGGCTCCGGCCGCATTGTAACCATCTCTGCCCGCAACGAAGCCGACACCGTGCTGTACAGCCAATCCCAGACCGTTACCATAGTGGCCGGAAAGGAACTCCAGCTGTCCTTCAGCCTCGACGGCGCGGTCTACAAAGTCAGCTTCAACCCCAATGGCGGCTCTGGCATTATGGATCCCCAGAGCATCGCATACGGATCCAGCGCTGCATTGACCGGGTGTGGTTTTACCAAGGTGGGGTACATCTTCGTGGGTTGGGCAGCATCGGCAACCTCAAACGCCAACTATGCCGATAAGGCTGACTACATGATGGGCACGACCGACGCGACCCTGTACGCAGTCTGGATGGCCAGCAACAATACGGTAGCCTTCAATGCAAATGGCGGCTCGGGAGAGATGACGAATCAGACCATCGCTACCGATACAACGGCACCGCTATCTGGAAACAACTTCAGCAGAACTGGTTATACATTCGGGGGCTGGGCCTTAACCTCTGTCGGAGCGGTTGCCTATGCCAATACCCCCCCGTACACCATGGGCCCGGCCAGCACCACCCTGTATGCAAAATGGACGGCCAACAATAATACGGTGACCTTCAATGCAAACGGCGGTACCGAAACAATGGCGGATCAGACCATCGCCACCGATGTCACCGCGGCACTATCCGCAAACAGCTTCATCAGAACAGGTTATACGTTTGGAGGATGGGCGCTTACATCTGACGGAGCGGTTTCCTATGCAGACCAAGACGACTACCCCATGGGCACAGCCAGCACCATCTTGTATGCAAAATGGTCTATAATTACCTACAATATTGAATATATCCAAACAATGGTACAGGTATAATACTCAATACTTATACAGTTGAGTCGCCAACGATTGAATTATTGCCGACAACCAGAGCAGGCTATACATTTGCGGGTTGGTTCAACAACGAATTACTTTCAGGAATTGAAATAACATCAATACAAAATGGAACAACGGGTAATGTATCACTTTGGGCAAAGTGGATAGATGCCACTCTTATTTCATTCAGCAAACCAGTTATTGCATCCTCTACAGAATACTCAGCGACCAATGATTATATAGCCGCACATGCAGTCGATGGAGACATGGAAACACGTTGGGCTGGCAGTTCACCAGTTGATCCACAAAATGGACAGTATATATATGTCGACCTTGGGCAATCCTACTCCATCGGGAAAGTAGTCCTTTATTTTGAAGCTGGATCAACTAACTATAAAATTCAGTGGTCTGTTGACGCCAGTTCATGGACCGACAATGAATTCATTGGAAATACTTCCACTAATGGAACTGCTGAGATCACGACTGGATTCCCTGAAAGTGCGCGATACATCAGAATGATCGCATACAATACCCTTGGCACCGCCGGCGTATCTTTATACGAATTCGAAATTTATGGCGCAATCATCTCTGGCCAATTCACCGGCTCGGTCCTCGATTCCGGTCCTAAAAACAATGGTGGTATACCAACTGGCAGCGGTGTGGCCAGTTCTACAGCCTCCTTTACAGCAAGCTCGGGAAACTCTACATATGGTTCATATTCGGTAGCAAGTGGAGGAGCTTGGTCATACACGCTAGACACAACAAATACCATAGTGGACGAACTTGCTGTCGGAGTGAACGTAACCGACACCTTCACAATCTCTACAGCCGGCATCCCACGGGTAGTAACCATAACCATCTGGGGCGCTGACGAAACCGACTATGCTGCCGGCCAGTACATCCAGGGTGACGGCTCAGGCGGCGGTGGCGGTGGCGCAAGCGGTGATGGCGTTAGTACCACCAATTATGGAGGTGCCGGCGGAGCAGGCGGCGGCAGTGATGATCCATTATTGGCTGGTACCGCTGGAAACGACATCATCTTTGGTGATGGCTCAGGCGGCGGCAAGGGTGGAAGAGGTGTCGGAACAAACGATTATACAGGTACCGGTGCTGGCCTTGGTGGCGGTGGCGCGGACACGATCAATGGTGGTACCGGCAACGATATCATCTTCGGCGATGGCTTTGACGGAACCATGGACACATGGAACGCTGGAAAAGGTGGATTCGGCGGCGGCGGCGGCGGCGGCAGTGGAGGCAACCTGGGTACCTATCTCGGGGCGATCGGTGGACTCGGAGCCGGCAGCGGTAGCGGGTACGCCGGGTCCGTCGCGCCTTTGGTTGCCCGATTTGGGAATACCGGTGGCTCCGGAACGACGCCAGGCGGCAATAGCGCAACATCCATCGCTCCTGCCACCGGGCCAGGTGGTGCATCGTATGGCTCATTCAACGGTCATGGTGGCGGCGGTGGTTTCGGAGGCAGCTCCGGCGGAGCGGGCGCAAGTAGTTATGGACTTGGCAACGTCGGCGAAGACGGAAACACTGCCGAGCACAGGTACAATGACACCGGCTCCATCCACACCTATGTATTCGATAATCGCGCTACCATCCTCACCGACTATCCTGCCTACGGTGCAGGAATCGACACGCTGAATGGTGGAGCAGGCTCCGATCACCTCTTCGGGCTTGGCGGGGCTGATACCTTCGTGTTCGAACTCAACGATGCCATCAACGGCAACGATATCGATACGATCTGGGACTTCAACAAGAATTCTGATGCGGACCTGCTCAGGCTCCTGATCACGGGCGTGCCAATCAACCAGACAGTACGGGATGCACTAATAGCTGCGCAGGTCACGGACGGCTTGGATCGCAAGCTCGTCTTCTCCAATGGAGCCGATAAGCAGGTCACCATCGTCATAAAGAATCTGGGCGTTGGTACGGAATTCGACATCGACGCAATGGATTTTGCCCAATGATCGGCTGCAGAACGCACGCAGGAGGCACCATGAAACGCTCTCTTCTCATATCCCTCTTCTTCACCCTCGCCCTCGCGCCACTGGTTGCTGACGTAACGGTCAAGTCGTCAAAGGGGACGGTGGGGGTGGTCATCGGCGGCAAGGCGCAGCCGGTTACGCTGGGCATGAAGCTGGCGGAGGGCGTCACCGTGGTAACGGGGGCCAACTCGGAGCTGGTGCTGGACATCAACGGCAACAGCCTCACGCTCAAGTCGCTGACGACGGTCAAGATCAACGCGGCCACGCTGACGGCCGAGGCCTCGAGCGCGGGCGTCTCGCTCAAGGGCGGAGCGGTGCAGTCGTCGGTAAAGCAGATTTCCGGCTTGCGCACCAGCTTTGAGGTAACGACGCCGGTGGCGACCTCCAGCGTACGCGGCACCTCGTATACGGTGTCCTTTGGGCCGGAACAGGGCATGGCCGTAGCGGTGGAAACAGGAACCGTGGCCGTAGCCTCTGATCGGGGCGGCACCAAGCCGGTGCCGGCGGGGCTGGGCTACTCGCAGTCAACAACCGCTCCAGCGCCCCTGCCCGTAACGGCGGCCCTCCAGGAGAGCGCGGTGCCGTCCATGGGCTCTGTGTTCTCAGGCGCTACTGTATCGCAGCAACCTGCGGCGGCGGGGGGAGCGGGCCCGCGGGGG
>CAXZAJ010000338.1:0-4119 GCA_964293355.1 uncultured bacterium | reverse complement strand
CCGTCAATCTGCCGGTAACCCGCCTGTCCGTTGAAGAGATCATCCTTGAGTGCCGCGAAAAGCGCATCAGCCGCGTGGACATTCTCGCCTTCGAATTCGAGATGGGGCTGTTCCCCAACATACAGGAAGAAGCCAAGACCAAGGGCATAGACCTGGGGCTCAAGTACATTCCCCGTGAGGTCTTTGACAAACGGGCCATAGAGAAAAACCAGATCGTCTTCCATGATGTCAGCTACATCGAAGTCACGCCCCTGGTCAAGAAAAACACCATCGCCGTCCAGCTCACCGATTTCTCCGTCTTCTACAGCCAGGACAGCGTGGACAGCGTCGCCGAGGTTCTGGGCAACGGCAAGAACAGGATAGTCGTGGAGGGCGGCCAGATAATCAAGGTTCTCAAGGACAGCCACGGCATAGTCACCAGGGAAGTCCTTACCCACAAGTGGTCAGACTGGATAGACTACTGGAGCGTAGACTTTGACTTTGAGAACCGCCGTGAGATCGTGCGCAGCAAGAACGAAGTTACCGGAGAGATAGAAGAAACCTGGACCGGCGACTTCATCTTCGAGAACGAATGGCAGAGCTTCCGCACCAAGAAAGACCGGGGGCTGGAACTCGTGACGCCCTACCGCGACGTCAAACCCGGCAGGCGCTACAAGATCGCCGTAAAGGTGATAGATATCTTTGGCAATGATACAATGAAGATCGTGGAGGTGGGGGTATGAACCACGAAGCGATGGTCGCCACGATTCAGGAACACTATCCCGATGTGGAGGCCATTTACCTGTTCGGCAGTTACGGTACAGAATATGAACGGGCCGATAGCGATGTTGACGTGGCCCTCCTGCTGCCGATCGAGACCGCAAAGAAGGCGGGGAGCCTCATGTTCAAAGACTGCCGGACCGCTTTGGGCACGCTGCTGCAGCGACAGGTGGACCTGGTCAATCTGCGGCTTGTCAATACGGTGTTTCAGAACGAGATCATCAATACCGGGCGATTGCTCTGTACCGCAAGCCAGCATGCGGTCGATGATTTTGAGATGCTGACCCTGTCCCTGTACCAGAAACTGAACGAGGAACGCGCTGAAATTCTGGGACAGATCATCCAGACCAAGAGGATATACAATCCATGACCGATGATATTGTCTTGAGCAAGAAGCAAAGCGTAGAGCGCTGCGTCAAACAGATTCGCGCCTATTATGCGAGGCCTTCCGATCAGCCTTTCGCTGAAGACTACTTCAAGCAGGACGCGATCTCGGCCAACTTGCAGCGGGTGGCAGAGTTGTGCATAGATCTCGCCAATCATGAACAAATCATGGCGGCCGACTGATGGCCATCCACCCGTCGTTCCCAGTCTCCCCGTATGAGGAACTCAAACCGGAATTCCGCTGGTTCCCGGCCGATGAGGCACTGAGGGAATCCAGCTATGAAAAGCTCCTCCCTCCCCTGGTCCACAAAATCCGCACGCTCGTCCAGCGGTGGCGCGACAGCCGGTACGAGGGAGCCACCGAAACGTCCAGGGCCCTGCTGCGCTGGTGGTTCGACACCGAACACCTCGTTCCACAATCCGGGACCATGGCACCGTTCCGTTACTATTTTGCCCAGCGCGAAGCCGTTGAAACCATCATCTACCTCTATGAGGTGGCCCAGGTCAAGGACCGGTACGACCTGATACGCTACGATTCCTCGGGATCCGTTTCTTCTGGCATGTTCGACGAAGACTGGCTGCGTCTGGTCATCAAGATGGCCACAGGCAGCGGCAAGACCAAGGTGATGAGCCTCATCATCACCTGGTGCTATTTTCACAAGACCTACGAGGAGGGTTCCAGGCTCTCCACCAATTTCCTAGTCATAGCCCCCAACATCATCGTCCTGGACCGTCTGCGCGCCGACTTTGACGGCCTCAAAATCTTCTGGAACGACCCGCTGCTGCCCGACAACGGTTACGAAGGTCAGAACTGGCAGGACGACTTTCAGGTCACCGTCCATATCCAGGACGACGTCTCAATAGTCCGCAAGACGGGCAACCTCTTTCTGACAAACATCCACCGCATCTACGCCGGCAACGACGTGGAGCCGAGCTTTGACGACGACAACCTTGAAGACTATTTCCTGGGCAAGAAACCCATGGGCAAGACCAACGACTCAAAGATCGACCTGGGCGTCATCGTCCGCGAGATTGACGAACTGATCATCATCAACGACGAGGCCCACCATATCCACGACAACCGCCTGGCCTGGTTCAAATCCATCCAGGACATCCACAACCGCCTCAAGCAGAAGGATCATTTCCTCTCACTGCAAATCGACGTGACGGCCACGCCCAAGCACAACAACGGCGCCATCTTCGTTCAGACCGTCTGCGACTACCCCCTGGTCGAGGCCATCACCCAGAATGTCGTCAAGCATCCCGTGCTCCCCGATTCCGCCAGCCGGGCCAAACTCGCTGAACGGCAAAGCTCGCGCTATACCGAGAAGTACGCCGACTACATAGCCCTGGGCGTGGAGGAGTGGCGCAAGGCCCATCACGAGCACGAGAAGCTGGGCAAGAAAGCCGTCTTGTTCATCATGACCGACGACACCAAGAACTGCGACGACGTGGCCGAATACCTTGAAGGCACCTATCCGGAACTCGCCGGCGCTGTCCTCGTCATCCACACCAAGAACAACGGCGAGATTTCCGAGGCCGACTCAGGCAAAAGCAAGGAAGAACTGGACAGGCTGCGCAAGGCGTCCAACGAAATCGACAGCCTGGAAAGCCCCTACAAGGTCATCGTGTCGGTGTTGGTGCTCAAGGAAGGCTGGGACGTGCGCAACGTCACCACCATCGTGGGACTCCGGGCCTACGCCGCGCAAAGCAACATTCTACCCGAGCAGACCCTGGGCCGCGGCCTGCGGCGCATGTATCCCGGCACCGACGCCACAGAATATGTCAGCGTCGTCGGCACTGACGCCTTCATGGACTTCGTCGAATCAATCCAGAGTGAAGGCGTGGAGCTGGAACGGAAGCCCATGGGCGCCGGTACCGATGCCAAGGCTCCTATCATTATCGAAGTGGATACCGAAAATACCCACAAGGACATCGACACACTCGACATCGAGATTCCCGTCCTCACGCCCCGCATCTATCGTGAATACAAACAGCTTGAAGCCTTGAACCCAGGCACTTTCGGAACGCGGCCAGTTCATTACCGCCAGTTCTCAGATTCTGAAAAGCGGGAGATAGTCTTCAAGGACATCACCTCAGGCGAGATCAACCACACCACCCTGCTCGACTCCAGCGCCGTAACCGACTACCGAAGCGTCATCGGCTACTTCTCCCAGGTAATCATGAAAGACCTCAGGCTGGTCTCCGGTTATGACGTTCTCTATGGAAAAGTAAAGGAATTCATCACCCTGCATCTCTTTGACCGCGTGATCGAGATTGACGACCTGAACACCCTGCGCAACCTCTCCGAGCTCGAAGCCGCCAAGACCATCATAGAGACCTTCAAGCGCAAGATCAATGAATTGACCGTGCACGACAAGGGCAGCGCGGAGATCCGGGATTTCATCAAGCTCCGCCAGACCAGGCCCTTCGTCGTCAAGAGCCAGGGATTCCTCGTCCCCCAGAAAAGCATCTTCAACAAGATCGTCGGTGACAGCCATCTGGAACTGTTGTTCGCCTCGTTCCTGGAACGAAGCCCCGACGTGCTCTCGTGGACAAAGAACTTCTTCGCCGTCAACTTCAAGATCGACTACGTCAACGCCAACGGAGACATCTCCAACTACTACCCCGACTTCATCGTTAAAACCGACCCGGGGCATTTGTTCATCGTCGAGACCAAGGGCCTTGAAGACCTGGACGTACCGTTAAAAATGGCCCGCCTCAAGGCGTGGTGCAAAGACATCAACGCTGCTCAGAAACAGATCCTGTTTGACTGCGTCTTTGTGGAAGAATATGCATTCACCGAGTACGCGCCCGATACCTTTGAGGCACTGGTAAAGAGTTTTACGACATACAAGGACTGATATACTGTAAATATGTATACAACTGTTTTATACATATTGAAAATATGGCAAATGATATGTATAATATAGCATGCTTTCTTATTCGTATCATTGGCGCTGGCTTTTGGAGAGA
>CAXZAJ010000337.1:0-4123 GCA_964293355.1 uncultured bacterium | reverse complement strand
GGGCTACTCGCAGTCAACAACCGCTCCAGCGCCCCTGCCCGTAACGGCGGCCCTGCAGGAGAGCGCGGTGCCGTCCATGGGCTCTGTGTTCTCAGGCGCTACTGAATCGCAGCAACCTGCGGCGGCGGCGGCAGCGGACCCGGTGCTGGAGCAGGTGCTGGCCGTCGTGGACACGATATTCAACGCCCCGACGCATGGCACCCTTGTCATTGATGTTACCATTGGTTCCAATCCCTGACCTTGGTCGCCCAGGAGCAATGCAATGAAAATTTCAACGATCATGGCGACCCTCATGCTGGCGGGCTCGGTAGCGCTGGCGGGAGCGCAGAGCATTGACGAGCTTATAACCATCGGGAACAAGGCCAGGTGCAGCATCGACGATCTGGCGCTCATGCTGCCCTCGGTGGGCCAGGTGCTGCCAGAAAATTCCAGCTTCGATGAGCGCCTTCAGAAGGCTCTGGAGCGCTACCAGGGCGACGAAGTATTGACCAAGGGCAAGGCTGCGTACGTCGCGGCCACGGCGCTCCGGCTCCGCGGGTCGCTCTTGTACTTCATCCTGCCCACAGAACGGTACGCATTGCGGGCCTTCATGGGTGAGGGCATCTTTACCGGCACCGCCAGCGGCGCGGATGTGATGACGGGAACGGAACTCCTGGAGTTCATCGCATCCCTGGCCACGAAATACGGGGAATCCTGATGAAAAAACTGCTCGTGCTCGCCCTGCTCACCGTCACGACTGCCGGATTCGTCATGGCGCAATCCACCTCAGAGGCCCAGTCCGATGCTGACTTCTTTGGCCCGCAGCCGGTCAAGGCTCCGTGGGTGCTGGACTGGGGCGCTTCGGTGTCCCCTTCAGCCGTGGCTGAGCTTGGCGGTTCAGACAATCTGGTGCTGGCCACGGTCGGCTCTAACCTGTGGCTGCGCATGAGCCTGCCGGCCAAGGGTCAGCTGTACGCAAAGATCAAGGACACGATGGTCTTTACCCTGTATCCGCAGCCCACCGCGGGCGAGGGCTTTACGCACCTCTGGGACATCGACTCCGCGTATTACCGGCTGTCGCTGAGTAATCTGGGTCTTACCGTGCATGCTGGCCGCAAGTCCTTTGCGCTGGGGTCCGGCCTGGTCCTTGCAGGCACGGGAGACGGCCTGGACGTGCAGTGGGTCTCGCCGCTGCTCTCGGTCAACGCGCTCGGCCTGTATTCAGGCTTTGTGCGGCCGGATTATTCCAGCTGGACGATGAGCGCCTGGGACGTGGAGAACGGCCCCAGGCGCGTCATGGCGGGCGGCAGCGCCACCGCGACACTGGGCAACCATGGTTTATCACTCTTGGGCCTCTACCAGTACGACCTCGGAGCGGATGCGGCGGCGCAATACCAGAGCTGGTACGCGGGAGCGCAGGCCAAAGGCGTGCTGTTTACCGGCGAATACCAGCTTGAAGGCTGGTACCAGGGTGGCGCCAGTCCGCTGGCAGCATCGAGCGCGGCAATTGCGGCCTTTGCCGGGCGAGCCGGCTACACGATGTTCTTCAAGGCGCCCATGGCACCCTCGGCCACCGTCTCGTACGCGCTGGCTTCCGGCGATCAAGACAGGACTTCAGCCGCCTCTGCGGCGGGCAATACAGCGGGGCAGGACAACGGCTTTCAGGGCTTTGGCTCGGTAAGCTCAGGCAGCGTCCTCAGGCCTGACTTTGGCAACCTGCAGATAATCCAGGCCGGCATCACCCTGAATCCGCTGGAATCGGCCCCAGCCTGGATGCGCAGGACCAATGTTGGCCTCAAGTATTTCTACTATATGAAGCATGATGCTAACGGCGTCATAAACGACGGCGAAGCCGCCCTGCCCGTTCTCGATGTGGGCCACGGCCTCGACGCCACCCTGCGCTGGGGCCCGCTGTCTGATCTGAACGTCACCGCCTCGGGTGGCGTGTTCATACCAGGCGCGGCGTGCGCGACCAGTGAACCCGTCCAGTATTCCGCAAGCATAGGCCTGAGTCTGTCATTCTAAGAACATGCGCTGAAACAACCGCTGGAGGAAACCATGAAAGCACTGCTGGCACGACTGGCAAAGCTGACCAAAGGCCTGGCCGGAAGCCTGCTCGTGGCCGGCAGCCTGGCCATACTGACCATCGTCTTCATGCTCACTCCAGCGCATGACCAGCTTGAAAACTACCTGTACGACCTGCGCTTCAGGCTCAAGCCGGAGCCGCCCGTGCTGTCCAGCCTGGTGCTCCTCAATGTGGACGACAGCAGCATCACCACCCTGGGCCATTATCCGTGGCCGCGGCATTACTACGCTGGCATCGTTGACCAGCTCAACACCGTGGGGCTCGCCAACCTGGCGTTCGACTTCCAGTTCATGGACCGGTCGCTGGCACTGGTGGATCCCCGGGGCTACAGCCTGCTGGCCCAGGCCCTGGACCAGGGGCAGGCCATACAGAGCGCGGACCTCGGCGTTGCGTTCATAGACAGCGACGCGGAACTGGCCCGGGCCACCGCGGCCTACCCCGGCACGGTCATGCCGTATTCGTTCTCTGAATCGCCCATCAATCCCATCCAGACCCCCGAGGAAGCACTGGAACGCGAACAGGCCATCGCGCTGTTCAAGGAAAAGGCGACGAGGCCCATTCCCGCGGGTCGCGAAGCGGAGTTCGCAGAGCTTGCCGTGCAGAACCGCAAGGGCATCCAGTACCCCATACCACCCCTGGTGGCCGCTGCCAACCTCTTTGGGTATCGAGACAGCGACCCCGACGCGGACGGCACCCAGCGCAGGGTCAGCCTCGTGCGCACGTTTGAAGGCAGGCTGTACTACCATCTGGCCCTGGTCACGTTCCTGGACATGTGCGGCGTGGGGCTGGACGACGTAGAAGTCAATCCGGGCAAAAGCCTCGTCATAAACAACGCGGTGCACCCCGAGACCGGCAGCAAGGGGCAGATCAGCATACCCCTGAACAAGGACGGCACGCTGCTCATAGACTGGATAGGTGACTTTACCCACACCGCCCGGCAGCTGTCCGCCTACGCTCTGCTGGAGTATCCCTCCAACGCGGAGAGCGTTGACTTTCAGCTGATGCTCAAGGACATGATGTCAGGCAAGGAAGAGCGGGCCATGCTGGCCGACGAAATTTCCGGCCTGCGCATAGCCATCAAGTCTGCCGCCGATGCCGAACGCAGGCATCCCCTGCGCATCGCCTACCGTGAAAAGATGACCCGTTACCGGGCACTCATCCAGGGCTACCTTGACGACAGCAAGGCCGAACTCAAGGCGCTGGAGGACCAGGCCGCCGCCGGACAGACGGTGGATCCTGAGAGCGTCGAGTCGGTCAGGCAGCTTATCATCGCCCTCATGTCCAAAATGGAGGTGGAAGACCTCTTTGACTCCGTGGCCGTCATGGGGCTTACGGCTACGGGCACCCAGGACATCGGCGTTACGCCGCTGGACAACATGTACTGGATGGTCGGATCCTACCCCACCATCATCAACACGCTGGCTCAGGGCCGCTTCATCACCAGGGTGCCGGTTCTGGCAACCATGGCGCTCGTGCTGGTGCTGGCGCTCGCTCTGGCGCTGTTCATCCACGGGCGGTCAGCCAAGGTTTCCTATGCGGGCATCGCGGCAGCCATCATACTGGTCAACGGGGCGGCCATACTGGCATTCTCCTATGCCTACCTCTGGCTGGACATGGTCAGCCTCAATCTGGCGCTCATACTGCCCGCACTGGTCATCATGGTGGCCAAGTTCGCAGGCGAAGAACAGAGCCGGCGCTTCATCCACGGCGCCTTCTCCAAGTACCTGTCCACGGACGTTATCAAGCAGATCATAGCCAACCCGGACGCGCTCAAGCTGGGCGGCGAGTCGCGCGAGATAAGCATCTTCTTCTCCGACATCGCCGGCTTCTCGGGCATCTCAGAAAAGCTCACGCCGGAACAGCTGGTGCAGCTACTCAACGAATACCTATCGGAAATGACCGACATCATCATGGAAAACCGCGGCACCGTGGACAAGTACGAGGGCGACGCCATCATGGCGTTCTGGGGCGCTCCCCTCCACTTCGACGACCATGCGTACCTCGCCTGCCTGTCGGCGGTTAACATGCAGCGCAAGCTTGAAGAGCTGCGGGCGTTCT
>CAXZAJ010000336.1:0-4128 GCA_964293355.1 uncultured bacterium | reverse complement strand
GGCCCAGTACCACGGCATTGGGCCCTACAAGGATGGAATCCCCGCCGAGCGAGGCGCCTATGGCCTGCTGTGTCTCCACGACCAGTTCTACGGGCAGGGCCGCGGAGCGCAGGAGCAGCGCGAGGTTGTTTGCCTCAGTCGCGTCAAAACCAGTGATCTTGACGTTGGCCTGGATCGGTCCCGAGATGCGGGCTCCGGTGCGGACCTTGTCGTCGAGGACAACGGCCATGGTCTTTTCAACATTGGCGCTGGTAAGGGCGTAGAAGAGCTCTCCGCCTTCGTTGCCCAGGCTGAAGACCACTTCCGGTTGGCCGGTTATGGGACCGGAAGAAACGGTGGCACTCTCGATGTGGTTGCCATCGAGTCCTGGTTCAGCCGCTATGACCATATAGCTGCCATTCCACTGGTCAAGGCCGTACTCGTCCTTGGTGAAATACTTCCGGACGATGGTGCCCGCGGGTATCAGTGACGGATCCTTGAGGACGAGGTCATCGCTGATGGCCAGCGGATTCGTCTGCAGGTACGTCATGAGCGAGTTGGTAGCCTCGTCATCGACGATATGGAAGGCCAGCTTGCCACGACCCATGATGATGCCGTTGATGCGCTCGGGATCGGCCGCACCCGGTATTTCAACATAGATGCGGTCTTCACCCTGTCGGCGGATGACCGGCTCGGTGAGGCCGAACTTGTCGATGCGGTTGTTGAGCACTTCGAGGGCCCGCACAACGGCATCGTCGCGCTCAGCCGGGGAAAGCGACTTGCCCATTTTGGCTTCAAGTGCTTCCAGATCGGCACGGATGATGACCGACATGCCGCCAGAGAGGTCAAGACCGAGCTGTACGGCGCTGCCATGCAGGTTCTTGAGGGACAACACGTGCGTGCGGTAGTAATCTTCAAGCTCGGCGATGGCATCGGTCCGGCTGTCGAAGGCTCCGAGGTAAGCCTTGGCATTCCAGGTTTCCGGTGTCTTGAGGCCGAGATCCTTGTATATCTTCTTTGCGCGCTTGACCATCGGGTCAAAACGGTCAGGAAGGGTGTTGGCATCGGTGGCGAGACCTTCGATCTCGGTTACGTCCGCACGCGCCATGCGCCATGCGAAATCGCGTATCTGTTCGCGCGAACCGAGGGCTAGCGCCTGGTCTTCCTTCGGGGTCAGGGCGTACCACTGTATCGAAGGGAAGAGGAAGGCGAACGCGACGGCCAACACTACGAGCACGATGATGAATCTTTTGGTTTTGTTCATGCGTTGACTCCGGTGGTGTCGAAAGGGGGTAGGAATCGCGTCTCCGCCCATGAGCGGAGACGCAGTGCGTTACTTTGAGGTTTCTTTGCTGTCGGCAGCGGAAATCTCTGATTCTTCGCCGCGGGCTTCCACCGTAGCTATGGCTGACTTGCTGAACTCGAGCTTTGCTGAATCATCAACCTTGATCACGACAGTCTTGTCCTTGACGGAGCTGACGGTACCGTGGATTCCACCGATGGTGACGACTTTATCGCCCTTCTTGATGGCGGCGATCATCTTCTGGGCTTCCTTCTGCTTCTTGTTCTGGGGGCGGATGATCAGGAAGTAGAAAACCGCGAAGACGCCGCCGACCATGACGACGGTCGAGATCATGGAACCGGTAGAATTGCCGGCGGGGGCTGCCTGGAACAGGCTGAGGCCCGCAAATAAACTGTTCATATCGTTATCCTCAATTGCTAGGAAAGATTGTCCGGAAAGGTACCATATAAGATATCGACCGTCAAGTTTACGATGGAAGGGTGCCCGCGAAGGAAAACGGGCTCGATCAGGATCGGGAAGCTTTTCCGAGGTCTGCCATCATGGAAATCGAGATCCGCTCGAATCCTTGCCGTTCGAAGAACGTATGGGCACGGTAGTTCGCGTTTCCGCTTTCCAGGAACAGGCGATCGATGCCTTCTCCAAGCAGTTCATCCTTGAGCTTCTCCATGATGGCCGTACCGATGCCTGAACCCCTGGCTTGCGGATCAACGACGATATCGTGGAGAAAGGCATGGGGCCGCTTGTGCGGGAATCGGCGTATTTCCATGACAGCGAATCCCTGTACCGCGTCATTGTTCCTGATTGCCAGGATTCCGCTTCGCCTGCCTCCCTTGACCGCCGTACCCGATCCAATCGACTGGGTAAAAAAATCGGCGAGCAACGTTGGTAATTCCTGGCTCCAGGTCGAGATGGTGTCTGCGCGTCCCTCAAGCAGCTCGCCCTGGCAGATGTAGACTGGCTCAGCGCACCGTATGAAGAGACTGACCAGTTCTGGAACAAACCCCACATCCTCGATCCACTCAGGCTTCATGGTTATTCCCTCTTCAAAACCTCAATTCTTGCCACAGACACAGAAAAGATAGGAAAATTTGGCACAGAGACACAGAGAAGATGAGGGGAAAAACGAGTTTCGGAAGAGAGGAAGAATAAGGGGGAGATGAGAATAAGGAAGGAAGTACACGACTCCCTTCCTTATCCTTGTTTCTATTCCTTTCCCAATTTTCCCCTCTTCCTCATCTTCTCTGTGTCTCGTTGCGAATTTCTTGGTCTTTCTTCATCCTTATACTTCTTGTCTTACCTCATCTTCTCTGTGCCTCTGTGGTTCATCTTCTTATATCAGGCTGGAGTTTTTACTTTACGAGGCGAGTGCCGGCGGAGCCGTCTACGGCGGCCTGGGCCTGCTCGAGGCTGGTGATGACGACCATCTTGCCTCCGCGCTTGATGAAGTCTATGGCAGCCTCGATTTTCGGGCCCATGGAGCCCTTGGGGAACTGTCCCTCGGCCATGTAGCGCTCGGCCTCGGCAACCGTCATCGAGTCAAGCACCTTCATGTCAGGCTTCTTGTAGTTGATGGCGACCTTGTCGACACCAGTCAGGATGAGCAGCTCATCGGCCTTGATCAGGCCTGCGAGCAGGGCGCTCGCCCTATCCTTGTCTATGACCGCATCCACGCCCTCGAGCATGCCATCAGCGGACCTGCAGACCGGTACTCCACCGCCGCCTACCGCGATGACGACCCTGCCGGTGTCCAGAAGCTCGTGGATGACGGCCTTTTCGACGACGTCCACCGGGATCGGTGAGGCGACGACGCGGCGGAAGCCACGGCCCGGATCTTCTTTCATGATCCAGCCCTTGGCCTTGCAGGCGTCCAGGTGCTCGGCCTTGAAGAAGGGGCCGACGTACTTGGTGGGGTTGAGCATGGAGGGGTCGTTCTTGTCGACGACGACCTGGGTCACGACGGTGACGACGTCAGTCTTGACGCCTGCCTTGAGCAGGGCGTTCATCAGTGACTGCTGGATCATGTAGCCGATGGATCCCTGGGTGTCAGCTACGATCACGTTGAGGGAGCTGGGGGCTACCTGGGCGGCGCCTGCCTCGTTGCGGATCAGGTGGACGCCGGCCTGCGGGCCGTTTCCGTGGGTAAGGACGACGCGGTGGCCTTCCTTGACGAGGCCGACTATGGCGGCCATGCTCTTGCGGGTGTTCTCGAACTGCTGTTCGATCGTCCCTTCTGACCCCTCTTCGATGAGGGCGTTGCCGCCGAGGGCGACAACGATCGTTTTCTTGTGCATGCTGGACCTTCCTTTTTTAGGGCGCTCCACCGCGGGTCCATCAGGCGCGACGCGCCACAGTTCCGCGACGAAGGAAGGCTCAGTATACGATATAAAAGCCGCCCCGGACAATTGAAGGCTGCTATGCAGTATTTATTCTATTTTCTTGCATGAACCGGGCGCCGGAGATCGCGCCGCGAGCAAGCGACGCCGCCCCCGGCGCGAGATCCAAGCCCGCTAGAACGAGGCGAATTTGGTCTTGTAACCCTTTTTCAGAGAGACGAGTTCACCCTTGACCGATTCCTTTGAACCGCTCCTGGTCCACTCGTACTTGACCAGGCCACCGGGTGCCTTGGGATCTACCCACCAGGTGTACTTGTAGGTGGTTTTCTCTTCCTCGTCATAGAAGGTCCACTCGATGCGCTCGGTCTGGTACGTACCCCCGCCCACCTTGACCGTTTCCTTGCCTTTGACATAGCTGTGCAGGTCTTTGGGGTCGAGTTCGATCGCCGGAGCCTCGGGGGTAGGCAGGGATTCGGAGTGGGCCTTGGCCGTGGGAGTGTCGTGATATTTTGA
>CAXZAJ010000335.1:0-4168 GCA_964293355.1 uncultured bacterium | reverse complement strand
TGATTCCACCGGAAACGACAGCATTCTTGAAGGGGGTGCTGGCTCGCTGGGCCAGGGGCAATGCCGGATCTACAAATGCGTACGTATAGAATGAGACCTGGCCGCCGTCACGCTGTGTGTAGTAGTAACCACCGATATAGTCCTTTTCGTACAACGAAGGCACGGTATCGAATATGGTGGTCTTGAAACGGCCGCTTGGTGACTGTATCAGGTAACCCCATACATCGGCGGCGTATGTTGGTTCCGGTTCGGCAATCACATCAGGACCGCGATACCGCATTTCGACATAAGCAATGCCTTCAGGCAGTGACTCGTCAGAAAATGCCAGATATACGGGTTGCTGGACGCCGGGCAGGGGATGAGCGGCCGCAGGTGATTCCCATGGATCGGCACCGGCCTTCCATTGGCCATACCATGTTGCAGCCATTGCGTAGACAGCCTCGGGGTCAACATCCCCTCCGACGAACAGTGCGGCATTGTTGGGCAGGTAGTAGGTTGACTGGATGTCACGTAGCTTCTGGACGGTAGCCGCGCGGACGACTGCTTCGTTGCCTCCTATGTCCCGGCGCCATGGATAGGTGCCAAACAAGGTTTTGTCCATGGCCGCCGAATAGACATGGTCAGGATCAGAAAGATAGCCGTTTATTTCATTGACTACGACATCCAGCTCCACGGCGAGTTCAGCCGGATCGAACAAAGGTTCGCGCATGGCATAAGACCAGAACTCGAGGCCAGCTTCGGTTTTGTTTGAGGGCACCGTAAAGTAATAGGTAACATATTCTGTGGAGGTGCCACCATTCCATTCAGCAACACCGAGTTCAGTCATGGCTGCCGAGAATTCCGTTTCAGTCCTGTATTTTGAATTGCCCTTGAAGAGCATGTGCTCGTAGAGATGGAACAGGCCTGCTGTTTCCGGTTCCTGTGTGATGGAACCACAGCGGAACGTTATCTGTATGCGGGTAAGAGGTACCGCATGGTTTTCAAGCACAAACAGTTCGAGCCCATTGTCCAGACGGTATCTATGCAGGCCTGTAATCGGAGTCTCGTCAGCACACAGAGGAACCAGCGCTGCGAGAGTCAGGGCAACTGCAATCGCTCTCAGGCGTTTCATGATATCGACCTCCTTGAAGCCGCTATAGCCTAGGAGTGCTACCATATCCTGTCAAGAGAAAAGCAGTGGTCTGGGAGCGGGTGCTTCAGCTGTTTGCGTAAATATGTAGTTGTATGTCTGCCTTTGCGGTGGATGACTAGGCTTAAAGTGCAGAATCATGTACAATACCAAGTGATGTTGACAGTATTTCTATACCGCAGGGCAATCAAGCGTACTACTGAAGCCATGCAAAGTAACGCTGCACTGGCTCTGAGTCCGCTTCTTGCCACCGATCCCAAGGAAGCGCTTTGCAGCCTGGATATCCAGCGAATACGCACTCTGCCGCTTGTTGCACAGACCGCGAAGCCCGTAGTCAGGTACCGTGCGCTGCTGCTCAAGGTAAGCAGGTCGGTGGTTTTTGCTCTACTGATTTTTCATATTTGGTATATAAGCGTTACGACCATACTGGTGGCATGTTTTGCCTTCGTCGATCCGGCTGCCACAACCCTCTCGGTGTACCGTAAATATGTCGATGGCTGGGTAATCGTCAAGCCCCTGCCCACAGCTCTGGAACATATACCAAAAACCGCAAGACGCATGCTTATAACAATAGAAGATCACAAGTTCTATGAACACTACGGCATCGATCTTGAGGCTTTTGAACGGGCCATTGAGGTGAACCAGCTGATAGGCAGACCAATGTATGGTGGCTCTACACTCACGATGCAGACAGCCAGAACCCTTTTCCTGGTTCCGTTCAAGAGTTACCTGAGGAAGTACCTTGAGGTGATTGTTGCCTTTGAACTGGAAATATTCCTCTCCAAAGAACGCATCCTGGAGCTGTATTTTTCCTGGGCCGAGTGGGGCAAAGGGGTGTTCGGCATCGAGGCCGCTTCAAAGCTGTACAACAAGGCGCCTGTCGCCAAGCTCAATGCAACCCAGATGGCGCGGCTTATGGCCGTGCTTTCGTCACCTATCCGTTTTACACCTGTAACGCTCGGCAAGAGCAAGCTGCTTACGTGGCGCTACGAGTTCCTGCTGGATCGCTATGTACGCTAGCGGCTGCTGCCATGCGCAGGGCCCTGTCCAGCGCGTCGGCAAAAGCCCGGACTTCTTTTGGCCCGAAACTACGGTTTTTGGGAGAAGGTGGAGCGACTCCGAGCTCCCTCAGGGCCGCCATGTGGTCGCGGAGCGAGGCCCGCTCCCGTACCGAATCCGCTGACCACAAGTTTCCCCGGTCATTCAGGGCTGTAATGCCCTTGGCTATCGCTCGTTCGGCCAGTGGAATATCTCTTGTTATTAAAATATCGCCAGAATTGGCTGATGACATTATGTAATCATCGGCGCTGTCACAGGTTGCTGTTGAAGCATCTGCCGTGGTTGGCCTGGCGGTTGCTCCGGCCCGACCCACGATTATTGCCTGAAGGTTCTTGCCCGGTGGCAACGGCATGGGACGATTGGAGACGAAGACAGCCCTGATGGGAAACTCGGCTCCCGATGAACCGGCTCGACGACCAATGAGGTCTTTTACTTCACGGGGCAATGAATCCGCATCAGCCCACAGCGTCATGAAGGCACGCTCGCCCTGAATACGGTGCCGTTGCCTGTGAGTGAATATTGTTTTTCATCCGCTGTAACGAATATGGATGTGCCTTTGGGGAGTGCAATCCGCAGGTTGTCCTTCGTAACGAGTTCGAACGCTCCGTCCGTGCAGAGGAGAATCTCCGGGACAGCAGGCTTGCCAGTAATTTCGAGCACGCCCGCGATGATTGCTTTAGCTATGGCATAATCTGGAACATCGCACGGGTATGCGCAGAAACCCTTTTTCATTTTTCTTGCAGCAATCGGCTTGATGGTTCCGCTGTCAAACTCGAGTGCCGATATGAATTCCGGGACATCCCGATATTTACTTGTAAGCCCGCCACGAAGCACGTTGTCGGAGTTGGCCATGATCTCGGCAGCGGTTCCGCACAGGTATGCGTGTGGTTGACCAGCCGAGAGATTCAAGGCCTGGCCAGGTTCAAGCCTGAAGAGGTTGAGCACCAGGGGGGCTAACGTTCCTACATCTCCGGGGTACGATTCCAGTAATTTTATTACCCATGAGATTAACGTGTTCGTCGGGCTGCCCCGTGGTTCCGAATCGACGATGCGCTTGCTTCTTGCAAGCGAATAATTCAGCCGTTTGTGTATTACATCACCAGTTAGGGAAATCATTGAATGAAAAAAAACCGAGAGTTCAAGTTTGCCCGGATCATTGGCCAGGCGCCCGACGAGTCGCTGCCACTCCTGGGGAGCCAGCAGCTTTATATTGGCTACGATATCATCGATGGGTCTGAAGCCGCAGAGTCCCTCGAATGGGGTAAGAGCCACGACCGTCTCGGGCTTGTGATTGGCGTCTTTATAATTGCGTTCAGGCGCATTGATGGGAATGCCCGCGAATTCCTCACGTGCAAACCCATGTTCCGCCTTTCGCTTGGAGGGATGGGCCTGGATGGATAGCGGTTTAGCCGCTGAAAGGATCTTGAACAGGAACGGCAGTGTGTTGTTGAAACGTTCCGCTACCGAGTTGCCGAGTACGCTGTTCGGCGCGTCGGCTATCAACGTGTCGAGTGGAATCCTGGCTCCGCTGGATGGATCTACAGCGATTGACGGAGCCTTGGGATGGGCTCCCATCCAAAGTTCAGCCCATGGTTCTTCCGAGGGATTGTCTTTGCCCAACAAGCGGGGTAATTCAGTGGTGGAACCCCAGTCATATTTTTGTACGGTGTTTTCCAGTATATAAAGTGCCATGCGGCTATTGTATCCTCGGTCAGCGCTACGGTCTACCGATGAACGTGTGCAGGTCGTTGGTGATCTGAACGAGCGTGCCAAAGCTGGTTTTTGTTTTGGGCAGCGAGGACACGAACATGCTGCCATAGCGCTTTGTGAGAAGGCGCACATCGAGGACGACGACGGCGCCCCTGTCGTCCGAGTGCCGTATCAGGCGGCCGAAACCCTGCTTGAAGCGGATTACAGCCTCGGGTGGCGAGAGGTCCATGAATGAATTGCCGCCGCGGCGTTCCACCGCTTCAGCCCGGG
>CAXZAJ010000334.1:0-4171 GCA_964293355.1 uncultured bacterium | reverse complement strand
TGACGAGCCTGAGCGACATGTTGCCGGTAATGCCCGGGTGCTGCGGCCCCTGCCACATGACCAGGTACTTGCCGGAGCTCAGGTCGGGCGTCGCGCGCTCCGCGGGGGGAATGATGTGTTGCTGTCCGCGCTTCATAGCGGGGCCTCCGGGTAGAGTTTCTGCTTCATGTGGGCGGCCGGGTCCGTGGTCTCGCGTCCGGGGCGGTCCTCGTAGGTGGCCTGGCTGTAGGCCAGCGAGTCGAAGTCCCGCCGCATCATCGGCAGGTCGTCCCAGCCTTCAAGCACGAATTCCTCGTCCTTGCGCGGGCTTCCCGGGCAGTCGATGCCGAACCATTCCTTGAGTTCGCGCTGGTAGGTCCAGGCCTGACCCCAGAGGAGATGGATGGAATCGATGAAGGGATGGTCGCGGTCGATGTCGCAGTGCACGATGAGGCTGTGGCCTTTTTCGTGGTTCTTGAGCGTGTAGGCCATGGTAAAGGCCTTGCGCTCGATGTTGTCAATCGCCGTCAGGAACGACAGGTGCACATAGCCCGCGGAGTCCTTGAGCCAGGCCAGGGTGTCGTGGATCCGAATCGGGTCCACCCATATGGATGCGAGGTCTTTCCTCTGATCATGCCAGTCGCGTGCGCCGTAGCGTGCGGCCAGCTCGGTTGCCAGTTCGTTCATCTACGGTCTCCTACCAGTTGTAGTCGGGCATGTTCCAGTCTTTTATGACCTTCTTCTGGTTTGCCTTGTACCATTCAAAGTCGCGGGCGTATATGTTCTGCCCCTCTGCGTTGCCTGACTTGATTATCTTCTTGAGTTCCTGAAAGCCGGCCAGCAGCGCTTCCGGCCGGGGCATGCAGCCGGTGATATAAACATCAACGGGAATGTACTGGTCTATGCGCTTGATGGTGTTATAGCTGTCCCAGTACATGCCGCCGTTGATGGTGCAGGAGCCCAGCGCGACGACGAACTTAGGGCCCATCATCTGCTCGTAGCTGCGTACGATGCGCTTGAGGGTTTTCACCGAGGCGTAGCCGCCTATGACGAAGACCGACGACTGCCGGGGCGTAGGCCTGCCCTGGATGCCGAAGCGGTACATGTCAAAGCGGCTGGTCATCAGGGGGCGCAATTCCACCGCGCCGCACCCGGTGCCGAAGCCTAGTATCCACAGGCTCTCCGCCCGCGCCCAATTAAGGAAATTCTCTACCCAGCCCTTCGCGGCCTCGTATTCGCGGGGCGCTGCGTCGCAGAAGAGTCCGCGCTCTTCGGGAGGCAGGCCCTCGTTGGCCAGGGGCGCCAGTTTCGGTTTCTTGTCGCTCATGTCGTGCGCCTCCTACAGTGCCATGATGAGTACCGAGGCTATGCCGATGAGCGTCGGTACGCCGAGGAAGAACCGGATGGACTGGTCCACCCGGAACCGTGGAAAAGCCTGACCCACGAAAATGTTGATGAAGTAGATCAGGAAAGTCTTGATCACCATCGACACGATGTTCGTGGCTCCGCCGAAGTACAGGTTCATGTACAGCACGAGCTTGGCGCCGTTGAATATGGCCCGGTTGGTCTGGAGCATGCCGAGGAGGTTGCTCTGGTACTCGGTGGGCGGGCCTATCGGTATTTCCTGCGGCGCTATGACGATGCTGAAGGGGTTGTGCATCGACATGCCCAGGAACGCGATCATGGCCGCGACCACGGCCACGGGGTTGGTGAACAGCGTCCAGTTCATGAAGCCGCCCTGCTGGGCCGCCACGATGGCGGTGATGTCCAGCGTGCGGTACTGGATGACGATGGAGATGATGGACAGCGCGAACGGCACCTCGAAGGCCGTCATCTGCGCCAGTCCCCTGCTGACGCCGAGGGCGCTGTAGGGGTGTCCGCCCTCGCCGGCGCCCAGGGCCATGCCCAGCTGGCCGAAGAAGATGAAGTACATCACCAGCAGCAGGTCGCCGGAATCGGAGAAGTTCATGAACACGGCCGAGCCGTAGACCGCGGGGATGAACATGTAGGTGCCGATGCCGCCCGCCAGGCGGAACACCGGTCCCAGGTAGAACATGATGCCGTGGCCTATGGAGTTGCGCTTGGCCGAGCTCTTGATGATGTCGATGTACGGCTGCCAGACGGGCTGGCCCACGCGGCCCTGAACCTTGGCGCTGATGCGCGCCATCGACCCGATGAGAAGCAGCCCGTAGTTCGTTATGACGAACAGCGAGATGAAGGCAAAGCCTATGCGCACGAGTAGCGTTGGTTCCATCAGAGGGCCCCCATGATCAGGAAGAGCACCACCACGTACAGCACGACGTGGAGGGCGTAGGTTTGGCCGTTGCCCGTGTAGAGCCTTCGCGCCATGCCGCCGAGCGCATTGATGCCGGTGCCGAAGGCTGCCCAGAAGCGTTCCCCGCGCTGCTTCGTCAGGAATCCGAGCGCCTTTTCATACGGCGCGTAGAAGTTCCAGGCAAAGTGCGTGGTTTCCGGCTTGAAGGGCCTTTCGGCAGCGAACACGATGTTGAACTGCTTTACCGACTGCGGATTGTGCAGGTTTAGGAGTAGCCAGCCCAGGCACAGCATGAATACGACGATGGTCACGACCATGGTCAGGGTGCCGTCCCAGTATCCCAACGGCGATGTGAGCACGGAACCGGTAAGGCTCAGTACCGTCGGGAAGAAGGTCCTCGTGACGTCCATGATCGGCTTGAGCATGAGGTTGGGGAAGGCCGAGAATACGAACAGGGCGATCATGAGCAATCCCTGGGGGATGAGCAGCGCGAGCGGCGCTTCCCTGACATGCTGCTGCGCCGTCTTGGGCTGTCCAAGGAATATCGTGTGGATCAGCCTGAACAGGTACAGGAACGCGACGGCGCTTGAGAAGAACGCGACGCCCGCCTCCAGGTACCAGCCCTTGTTGATGAGGGCCGAGTACAGCAGCCACTTGCCGCCGAAGCCGGTGAGCGGAGGCACGCCGGACAGCGCTATGATGGCCATCAGCACCGACATGAACGTTACGGGCATCTTCTTGATGAGTCCGCCCATCTCGTACATGTTCCGCGTGCCCACGGCATGTATGACGCCGGCTATCGCCAGGAACAGCATGCTCTTGTACATGAAGTGGTTGAGCGCCAGGTACAGCGCCGTGGTCCAGCCGGCCTCGTCGTGTATGGCCAGGGCCAGTACGATGTAGCCTATCTGTCCCATGGACGACCAGGCCAGGGTCTTCTTGATGTCCTCCTGATAGACCGCGTACAAAGCGCCGAAGAGCGCGGTAGCCAGTCCTATCCAGCCCAGGATGCGCCAGGAGAACGGCTCTACGCCGGGAACGCTCGAGTAGACGGCCAGCGTTACCATCATGGCAAAGATGCCCGCCTTTGACAGCGAGGAGCTCAGGAATCCGGATACCTCGTCGTTGGCTTCGGCGTAGGCGCCCGGCAGCCAGACGTGCACGCCCAGCGCGCCGAGCTTGACGAGGAGACCCACGACTATAAGGTACAGCGGCCATGCCGACTGGGTTCCGGCCAGGAGGCCCACCATCAGGAGGAAGGCTCCGCCGAGGCCGAATACGATGTAGGTGAGCGCCGCCTTCTGGCCATTCCTGCCGCGGAGGACGAGGAGCCAGCTTGCCACCGTCATCATCTCCCAGGCAAAAAAGAACTCCAGCGGGCTGCGGGCGATGAGGACGGCGCCGAGCGCTAGCGTGGTGGCCGACAGCAGCGGGTGGAGGCCGCGCCGGGCGCCAGGGCGGCACATGCCCGCGAGGGAGTACATCCCGCCGCCGCCGAGCAGCATGATCGCGAACAGAAGCTTGAGGCCGCCGAGGCGGCCAAGCGCCAGAACGCCGAACCCGGCCGCCGCGCCGACGGACAGCAGGGCCTTGAGCCAGCCGGGGAGCCTGTCGCCGAGGAAGAGCAGCGCGGCGGCTGCCAGTGGAGCCCACAGCAGCGGATCCACGAGGCCCCGCTCCCAGCCCGACCAGATACCGGCCACGACCAGCAACGCCGCCAGTACAACCGGCCCTCCGGCCTTCAAACCTAATTTCAGCCTGTCAGTTGATCCGCACTTGCCTCCGGCAAGTGCGCCGGGCTCGCCAAAGGCGAGGGCCCCGAACCAGCGCAGTACATAGAATGCTTCCACGAGACTGCTGGCCAAGATGATGCCGGTGAGGCACCACCTGCCACCCTTGTCCCCCGCGCCAAACAGG
>CAXZAJ010000333.1:0-4190 GCA_964293355.1 uncultured bacterium | reverse complement strand
GGATCAGACCTGAAGGTTACGTTCTCTGGCTTGCCGGGGTAGGGTGCCCCGACATATGAGGCGGGCGTCTCGAGGTTTGCAAAGGCTATGTCAGCGGATGAGACGAGTTCCTTGACATCCTTGAACAGGTAGCGGAAGCCGTTTTGTTCAGCGCGCTTGCCGGGAGTGCGGGCCAGCAGTATGTCTCCGGCCACGAGGACCGTAAAAGTCTTTTCTCTGGCCCGTGTTGCCTCCGCGCAGGCTGCGTCGGCATTTGGCATCACTTCCTGTGCCACTTCCTGTGCCGAAGGTGCGGGGGAAGCCTCTGAAGGATGAAGCACCATGGTCGCCATGGCCAGCGCGTCGGGATCGGGCGCTTTGATGAAAAGGGCTCCGGTGACGAGTACCAGCCCGGCCAGGATTACGATGGTGTATTTAAGTATGACGTAACTCCGTGCCTTCACGGTGACAGCGTTTCGTATACTGAGCGTGCGATGGGCAGGCGCCTGCCCATTCCGAACGCGCGTGACGAAACCTTTACGACAGGCGCAGCCTGCCTGCGCTTGTATTCGGCCCGGACCGTCATCGTCAGTATCCTCTTGACGAGTACCTCGTTGTAGCCCCGTGCGATGATGTCTGATGCGGACAGGTTTTCTTCTATGAAAAGCTCGAGTATCGCGTCAAGCAGTTCATAGGGGGGCAACGAATCCTGGTCGAGTTGGTTGGGGCGGAGCTCGGCCGATGGAGGCTTGTCCAGGATGGCGCGGGGCAGGATGCCTTCCCGGGCGTAGATGCGCTCGCAGAGCGCGAATACTTCTGTCTTGAGCAGATCCCCTATGGGTGCGATAGCGCCGCACATGTCTCCGTACAGGGTACAGTAGCCTACAGCCAGTTCGCTCTTGTTGCCGGTTGTCAGCAGCATCGAATCGAATTTATTTGACCAGGCCATGAGGATGTCGCCGCGGATTCGTGCCTGCAGGTTTTCTTCGGCAAGGCCGAAGGGAAGGCCGGCGAACTGAGGTTCCAGGGTTGTGAGCATACTCGCGAAGGGGCCTTCTATCGATATGGTCTCGAGTCTCCATCCCAGGTTTTTATCCAGTCCCACGCTGTCACCGATGGAACCGGATGAGGAGAATCGTGATGGCAGCATGATGCAGGTGAGGTTCTCGGCACCGATTGCCTTGGCAGCCAGCACCGCAACGATGGCCGAGTCTATGCCCCCGGACAATCCGAGGTGTGCCTTCCTGAAGCCGCACTTGCGCATGTAGCCGCGGATGCCCTCCACCAGAGCCCGCTCGGCTTCGTCCCATCGATCGGGAAACTGTGGTGTTTGTGCGAGTGCTGGTGCTCCGGTATCGACGAGGAGAAACCCTTCTCCAAAACAGCCGAGCGCAGCAAGGTTTCCCGTCGGATCGACCATGAAGGATCGCCCGTCAAAAATGAGCGAATCGTTGGCGCCTGCCATGTTGCAGTATGCCACCGGTATATGCCCGGACCGGGCAAGGTCGGCGCAGAGACCTACACGGAGTGCCAGTTTGTCGAGTTGGTACGGTGATGATGAAGGGACTATGATGAGGTCCGCCCCGGCATCGAGCAGTTCACGCGGCGGATCGAGCTGGTAGCGCATGCCGGAAACAGGGGCCGTTTCCCGCCAGAGATCTTCGCAGATGGCAAAGCCTATGCGGACGCCGCGGTATTCCCAGACCCGACGCGTTGTGGCGGGTTCGAAATAACGTGCCTCGTCGAAGACGTCATACGTGGGAAGAAGCGTCTTGGCCTGTTCGAACACGACGGTGCCATCGAGGATTACAGAAAGGGAGTTGGTCAGCGGGTGGCCAAGGCCGGTACTGTTTCTGCCGATGTGCCCCACCGCCACGGCGACGTTCCGGGGTAAATTTTTCTGTAGTTGTCTGAAAGCCGACTCGTCCTGCTCGGCAAAGCTGGGTTGATCCAGCAGATCCATAGGTGGATACCCGCATATGCTCATTTCTGGCAGCACGACCAGCGCTGTGGATGGATCGCTGGTGACGGCTTCTTGTACTGCCGCGAGTATCCTGTCGATGTTTCCTGGAAAATCACCGACGACGGCGTCGATCTGGCATAGCGCAAGCTTCATTGACACTCCGTTCAGCGGGCGCTGGCGTCAGCACCTGCCTTGCGCCCGATCGGTGGTCATAGTACACTGGCACCGTGAAAAAGACAACATTGGCGGTTCCTGCGGAATCTCTGCGCGTCTCGGCTTTCGTGACTGAAGCACGAGTGACCGGTCGGAATACATCGGTATTGCACCTCGTGGAAGCTGGGCCGGAAAAGGCCGAAGGAGCTGAAACAGGGGCCCCTGATTCGGAAACCGTAAGTATTCCATGGAATCCTCTATCATTCGCCTCGGCCAGGGCCGCGCTCATGGAGGCCGAGACTGCGCTTGGCGGTCTGCTCGACGAGCTCGTCATATTTGCCGATCCACCCGCCGATGCCACCGGAATCACCGTGTTGACTCCCCGCGCCATTGAGCGTGCCGTACTGGAATGGGCCGCGGGGTATGCCGAGCTCATACGCGAGGCTGCCAAACGGTTCGCCGAGCGCGGTGGCGGCTCTATCGTGCTCGTGCTCGTCCATGCGGACCGAGGACCGCTCGGAGCCATGGCCTCCGGAGCGTTGACCGGCCTGGCGGAGGGGCTGTTCATCGCCGGCACGCCGCTGGTCCGTTTCAGCGCCATCAGGGATGAATCCGGTCAGCCCGATCTCCTCGCGCGGCAGGTAATCAAGACTCTGGACGAACCGTCACGTGATCCAGGGAAAATACAGCGATTCGGTAACCGCCCGAGCTTTTTCGGGCGCTGATATTCCGGGGTTGCGCCCGGCGCGCCCCCATCACCAGAGTGGTTGGAGGCAGTCATGCCCAAGAGCGCCGTCAAACGTTTCGGCATACTTACCAGCGGCGGGGACTGCCCCGGGCTCAATGCGGCAATCCGCGGGGTCGCCAAGGCCGCCTCCGGCGTATTCGGCATGGAAATCGTCGGAATTTCAAATGGATACCGGGGGCTTATCGAGGGTGACGCCCGTGCGTTGTCTCCGGAAGACTTTTCAGGAATCCTGACGCGGGGCGGTACGATACTGGGGTCGTCGCGCGAAAAGCCGTTCAAGGGTCGTGATGACGGAGCCGTTTCTGACGCCGAAGCCGGGCAGGACAAGCCCGAGCTGATCAAGGAGACCGTTGAGCGCCTGCGTCTCGACGCCCTGGTCGTGCTTGGCGGCAATGGAACGAATACGACGGCGCACCTTCTGTCAAAAGAGGGGCTGAATGTAATCGGTCTGCCCAAAACCATAGACAACGACATCTGGGGAACCGACGTTACCTTTGGATTCCATTCAGCCGTCGATATTGCCACCGAGTCGATAGACCGTCTGCACTCCACCGCGCATTCGCACAATCGGGTGATGGTGATTGAGTTGATGGGTCACAAAGCCGGCTGGCTGGCCCTCTATGCCGGTATAGCCGGTGGCGGCGATGTCATCCTTATTCCGGAAATTCCTTATGAGGCAGCTGCCGTTGCCCGTGATATAGAAAAACGCCGTTCAGAAGGCAAGGCGTTCTCCATCGTTGTCGTTGCTGAAGGAGCTCTTTCAAAAGAAGAGGCCCTGCTTCCCAAGAAGGAACGCAGGCGCTTGCGTGAAAAAATGCCCTATCCGAGCATCGGTTACCGGGTAGCCGCGGAAATCCAGGCTGCGACCGGTATGGAAACCCGTGTAACCGTGCTCGGTTACCTGCAGCGTGGAGGAACGCCAAGCCCGTACGACAGGGTGCTTGCCACGACGTTTGGTACAGCCGCGGCAGAACTGCTGGCTCGCGGACGGTTTGGCAGGATGGTAGCCATGAAAGACGCCTGCGTTACGTCGGTACCTCTGGCAGAAGTGGCCGACAAGACCAAGACCGTACCGCTGGACCATCATATGCTGGACACCGCCAGACTCGTAGGCTCATGTTTCGGTATGGAAGTCTGATCAACAATCATCGCGCAGGAAAATCTGATCAAGCTTTTTACCACGCCTGAATCAGGCCGTAGGAACGGTTTCTTCTTCTGAAAGGCTATATATGAATTTTGCGTTGGGTCCCGGAGTCATCCCACAATCATCGCGCAGGAAAATCTGATCAAGCTTTTTATCTCGCCTGAATCAGGCCGTAGGAAGGGTTTCTTCTTCTGAAAGGCTAT
>CAXZAJ010000332.1:0-4201 GCA_964293355.1 uncultured bacterium | reverse complement strand
CGATATCACGATACTTCCCCCGCGCCGGCGATTACCTCATCCATGAAGGCAAGGCATGGATACCGGTCGAGATTACCATGGTTCACGACGGTTTCCTCAAGGCATGGCAGGAAGGCGTCCGTCAATGGAAGGAAGCACTCGTCCGGAACCAGGCGGCAATCTTTCCAGTACGCGAAGCATGGACGTTGTACGAACCGACCGCGTCTGTAGAAGACGCTCGGGTCATCGCTCCGGACAAGGCCCTCATCATGTCCCGTTACACTGAATCGTGGAAACGTTTCACCACCCGTGAAATGGCCGACAGGGAAAAGAGCCTCAAGGATGCACTGGCCAGGCGCGACACGCCTGCCAACCGCAACAAGCTTGGCGTGCTCTATGCCAACTACGGGCTTTACGATCAGGCAGAGGCTCAGTTCGCCGCAGGCGCAAAGTCACAGGACGTATCCTGCATGGTCAACGTGGCTAATATTCGATTTCTGCACGCTGACTACTCCGGCGCGCTTTCCGGTTACCAGGCAGCGCTCAAGATGGATGCAAGAAATCCCGCAGCCCTTGCCGGCGCAGCCCGCAGCGAGTATGAGCGCGAAAACCTCAAGTCCGCGCTCGCCTGGTATGCACAGCTTAAAGAGGTTGCGCCACGTGTAGCCTCCGCCTACACGTACATAGAACAGGCTGCCGTCTCCGAAGATCGCGCCGGCGCGGTGGGGGCGAGGATGGCAATGGAGTGGATGGAATGAATACGAAAAACGGATTTTTCGGGAATATGGCCAGTCGTTTCCTTACCGGCGGGATGTACTTGGCCTTGTGCTTTCTCACTGTTTCCTGCCCGAATGACGATCTCTTCTCCGAAATAGGCAAGACCCATTTCATAGTTACCTTCGACAGTGGCGAAGGGGTAACAACACTGGCCAGCCCTACGACCATGCGGATAGATTTGCCCGCCAAAACCTTGAGTACGCTTCCCGCCGCTCCGAAAAAGCCAGGTTACTTTTTCGACGGCTGGTGGACTCAACCCGACAGCGGAGGTTCTGAGATTACCGCCAGCACGGAAATAATGGATGACCTGACCGTATATGCCCGATGGGATGCGGCGCCGCTGATCACGGTAACATTCAATGCCCAAGGCGGCACGCCGAGCTCAGGTAGCAAAACCGTACTCTACAATGACGAGTATGGAAGCTTGCAGGCAGTAAGCAAAGATGGTTATATATTTTTGGGGTGGTGGACCGGGTTGGGCGGTGCAGGCAACCTTATTGACATGACATCGGAAGTGTCTACCGCTTCAGATCATACCTTGTATGCATTCTGGGGAGAAAGCAGTTTCCTCGTCAGTTTCGACGCGCAAGGCGGCAGCGCTACGGACCCTATTTCAAAAACCGTAAACTATGCCGAGCCATATGGCGAGCTCCCGGGTTCGGAAAGAACGGGCTATACCTTTGGCGGTTGGTGGACGGAAGCGGGAGGTGCCGGCAGCCAAATATCGGCCTTGACCACCGTTACCGCCACGGCGGCACAAACCCTCTATGCGAAATGGACCGGCAATACGTATACGGTCACCTTCAATGCAAACGGAGGATCCTCCGCCGGCCCTGCTACAAAGGACGTGGTATTCGGTCAAGACTATGGAGCCCTAGCCTCTACGAGCCGTACCGGATATACCTTCCTGGGCTGGTATACAAGCTCAACTGGCGGAACCCTGGTAGAAAGCACCGCTGATGTCGTCGCCCCAGAAAATCATACCTTGTATGCTCAATGGTCCGTCAATTCATACACGGTCAGCTTCGATGCCCAAGGCGGCAGCGCTACCGACCCGAGTTCAAAAACCGTAACCTATGACGCGACATATGGCGAGCTCCCGAGTACGGCAAGAACAGGCTATGCCTTTGGCGGTTGGTGGACGGAAGAGGGAGGCGCTGGTAGCCAAATATCAGCATTGACCACCGTTACCGCCACGGCAACACATACACTCTATGCGAAATGGAGCGGCAATACGTATACGGTTACCTTCGACGCACAGAGTGGTATCACCGCAGCGCCAACGAGTAAAATCGTTACGTATGGTTCACCATATGGTACTCTCGCGGCAACCAGCAGGAGTGGCTTTATCTTCAGCGGCTGGTGGACTGGAACCAGCGGTACCGGCACACGAATCACAACAGACTCCTATGTGACGAACAGTGCCAACCACACGCTGTATGCCTACTGGACAGTAACATACATGATCAATAATAACATAAGCTCGGGGTCTTTTTCATTGGACATTCCGCAAGCTGTATTTTCTGATACATCCTACCTGTATGTGGGAGGAAACGATGGAAACTCGCATTGGAGGCTCGAGCGCCGCCATAAGGCCAGCGGTGCACTAGCCACTGGATGGGGTGATTCGTCGACCGGCATCGTCACTTCCATCAGCGGTACCAACTTCTCCGATTTCGCGAGCGATGGCACGTATCTTTACCATATAGGAGAAGAAGGATCGGCTGGAAACTACTCTATCCGGATTGAAAAACGGGCTATTTCCACAGGCTCTCTCGAGACGGCATTCGATTACGATGGTATCATCACCGTCAATCCAACTGCTGGCAACGATTACGGCTCGGCCATCGCTGTGGACGGTAACTATATGTATTGTGTCGAGACTCAAACATACGATACGGGCAATTCTTTAATTGAATGGCGGATAGAAAAGCGAGACAAGACTACTGGAGCGCTAGTTGCAGGCTTCGGCTCAAGCGGAGTGGTTCTTTCCAGGGCGGGAACAGGATCCGCTTTTGCAAAATCGATACTCACCGATGGTACATATTTGTACATCGGTGGATACGACGACAGCAGCGGCACAAGGAATTGGAGAGTCGAGAAGCGCCTCATCACAACAGGAGCGCTCGTCACTTCATTCGATTCTGACGGGAAACTCCAGATTGCAGGAACCGATGATTATGTTATGAGAATGGTATTCTCAGGCTCCGACATCGTGTTGGCTGGAAGGACTAATGACCCAAGTTATTCGTGGCGGGTTGAAAAGCGGAGCAGCTCAACCGGTGCACTAGTAACCGGCTTTGGATCAAATGGCGTCGTCGCGCTCGATCCAAGTCCCAATAATGAAAGCATCCGCGGCTTCGCCATCTACGACGGTAACATCTATCTGGCAGGAAGCGATGCATCGACTTCAACGGATCCAAGATGGCTCGTTTATAAGCTTTTGGCGTCAACAGGAGCGCTCGTGCCGGCTTTTGGCAGCAGCGGAAAGCTCACCATCGATGTCACGTCCGGCAATGACTGTGTGACGGGGGTGGCGGTGGACTCATCGGAGCTTTATCTGATCGGGTACTCCGATGCATCCCCTCCCAACTTGGACTTCCAATGGAACATAAGCAAACGAAAGGCTGACACTGGAGGACTGTAATTATATAATAATCTTAATACCCCTCGTACTTCATGGAGGACAGAGCGGGGCAAATTCTCAAGCGTCAAAGCGGCGGGGGAAGCGGGTTGAATACCCCCCGTATCCCAACGTGGGCTATAGTGGCGAACAGGTGCGATTGGTCAGTGCAAGGGCTTTATTGTCTTTAGCCATCCGCGTTAGAATGCGTTCATTCAAGAATGCTTGCATGCACCAATGCTTGCCTCGCGGAGGAAATTCAATGCTTTCTGCTTTGCCCACATGGATAGGTCTGGGTGCCTTTTTCCTGGCTTTCGCCGCCGGTAGCACCAATGTCTTTGTCCTGGAGAGCGTCCTGCATCAGGCGGCTACCCATCATTCAGGTACCTCCTCCAACATGGTGGTCGCGCTGTCCAAGGGTGACTACAACCTCGCGTTCCATCTGTTCCTGCTTGTTTTTGCTTTTACGGCCGGTTCGGTCGTGAGCGGCTTCATAATCCGCGATTCCCACCTTACCCTGGGCAGGCGCTACGGCATTTCACTGCTGATGGAATCCCTGGCCATACTGATAGCATGGCGCATCTTTGACGATGCCCCGTACGCTGGTGAGCTGCTCCTGTGCATGGCCAGCGGACTCCAGAATGCCTTGGCTACTACGTATTCTGGTGCAGTAATCCGGACTACCCATCTGACCGGGATCTTTACCGACATCGGCATCCTCTTTGGAAACCGGCTGGGCGGCCTTCCCCTTCCCGCCAAGGAGCTCCCGGTCCTCCCCCCCAACCTCTCCCGGTTTTTGTTCCGGGGCCTCCGCTGCGCCCT
>CAXZAJ010000331.1:0-4204 GCA_964293355.1 uncultured bacterium | reverse complement strand
GGCGTGTTGTTCGAGCAGTTTGCATTTGGGACAACCGGTTCCGAGTATCTGTACTTTCATATGACCTCCTGTCAGGTGTCGAGAGACGGCACCTTTGTTTCAAATTATGGAAACATTGCAGAATAATGTCAAGCACTGGATTGACTTTTGTTTCGAAACATTGCAACTATAAGTAATGGATGAACGAACAATGCGACGTTATGAACTGAGAGCAGAAATGTTCAAGGCTCTTGCCCACCCGATGAGGATATGCATGCTTGAAAAACTCAAGGAAAGGCCCTGGTGCGTCTGCGAGCTTGCCGTCGAGGTAGGGATAGACAAGTCGGTCGCTTCAAAGCATCTGTCTCAACTGAAGAGCGCAGGCCTCATTGACGATGAAAAGCGTGGTACCCTGGTCGAGTACCGGCTCATAGCGCCTTGCGTTCTGGAGATGTCCGCGTGTGCAGAGGGAACGATACTGGATAACAGGCGCAAGCGGCTCGATGTCGATGAGCAGCACTGATTAATCAAGATTACAGTAACGGTTTAAGCTTCTCAGGCGCGGCTTCCCTGACGAGCGCGCGGGCCAGCGCGAGCACGGGGTCGACCAGCGGCACGCCGCGGAACATCGCGCCGCCGAGGGCCAGCGGCAGTTCCGTGCAGGCCAGCATCACAGCAGCCGCGCCGGAATCTGCAAGCTTTGCGGCCATGGCCATTACGGTCTCGACGGCCCGCGCGCTCGGCGCCGCGGTTGCCTTCAGTCCCCACAGGGGATCATAGATCGCGGCATGCAGCGTAGCCTGATCGGACTCCGGCACATACAGGGTGCGGTATCCGGATTTTGAGAGCAGGGCATCATACACGCCAGAAAGCCTTGTTCCGGTTGTAGAGAGCACCCCGATAACTTCGCCATCGCCATGCTGGCCGATTTTGTAGCCAAGCCTGGCACCTATCAAATCCAGAGACTCTGCAAGCATGTTGACCATGCGTATTCCAGAACGGCTTTCTTCCAGGCTGGCCAGGAATCGGTCAAAGATGGCCGGAGCATGAAAGGTGTTGCAGGGTACGCCGCCGACCGCTAACCGACCATCGAGGGCGCGGGTAGCCAGCTCGAAAACGCGGGCCATGCCCAGTGCGGGGTCGGTTGCGGATGCCGATGCACAAGAAGACTCCCGAGCCCCGCCGGAGGGGGCGAGGCCCAGGAGATAAGCCGTCCTGTCAGGTACGAGCTCGGAACAAGAATAGTGGTGGACACAAAGATGGGACTGGTCGGTACCGTCCGTGAGGGTGTTCTGTATGATCATGGCGTGCAATGCCACGCCAGCCATCGGCCCGACGCCCCCGCCTATGACGATCACCGACCCGTTACCCATCTATGCACTCCTGCCTGGAACTCAGGCCTTGGCCTTGGCCCACTTGCTCATGTCGAGTTCTTTTTCAGTCTTGGCTACGATAGCCGAGCCGGCCATGTCGCCGGTTACGTTGAGCGCGGTGCGGCCCATGTCGAGCAGGGCGTCGATGCCGAGGATCATGGCATAGGCGGCGGCTACCGCTGAACCTTCAGTGACCTTGAGGCCGATGGACTCGAGGACCATGAGAAGCATGATCGCGCCGGCTCCGGGAACGCCCGCAGTGCCGATGGATGCCAGCGTGGCGGTGAGCACGACAGTGAGCTGCTGGTTAAAGGTGAGCGGATTGCCGGTGGCGTAGCCTATGAACATGGCGCAGACGCCGAGGTAGATCGCGGTGCCGTCCATGTTGATGGTGGCGCCGAGCGGCAGCGTGAACGAAGATATGGTGCGCGGTACGCCCAGGTTCTCTTCAGTGACACGCAGCGTTATCGGCAGCGTTCCACCGGAGGAGCGGGTCACGAACGCGGTAATGATAGACTCGTTGGCCCCTTTCAGGAACTTGACCAAGCCGAGCTTGTAGACCGAGAGCAGTCCGCCGTAGACGCCGACGAGGTGCACGATGAGACCGAGATATACGGTAAGCGTGACGACGAGAAGGGGGCCTATGGCCTTGGCGCCTTGCTGGGCAAACACGGTGGCGATGAGTACGAACACGCCGATGGGCGCGTACTGCATGATGCCGCCAACGATCTTGTACATGGTCTCTGCGCCGGCGTTGCAGACATCGAAGAGCGTGTCAGCGCCTTTGGCTATCTTGGCGTTCTTTGAATCCTTGACATACGAGATGCCCAGCCCGAACACGACCGCGAAGAAGATTATCGGGAGCACATCACCCTTGTTGAGCGACTCGATAGGGTTGGTCGGCACGATGTTCAGCAATATTTGCTGGATGGTGGGCGTGACCGCATCCTTGCCCTTGATGGCGGCATCGCCGACGATGTTGAAGTTCAGGCCGGGCCTGAAGATGTTGGCGAACACGAGGCCGATGGTGACGGCAAAGGCGCTCGTCAACAGGTAGTACACCATGATCTTGACGCCGACGCGGCCGAGGCGCGACGGGGCGATGCTGGCGGCACCGGCTATGAGCGAAAAGAGGATGACCGGTACTACGATCATCTTGAGCAGTCTGACGAAAAGGTCACCGAAGAACTTGGTATTGTCTACGAAGGGCTTGACGGAATCAGGGAAGAAGCCGAGCACGATACCTACGATGGCACCGGCGATGAGACCGATGAGGATGCGCGCAAGCAGGTTGGACTTGAAGTACCAGTCGAGCGCACCTTTCTTTTTTGCGTTTTCTGTAGCCATGGAAGCCTCCGGAAACTCGTGGGATAGTCCGACATCCATAGGGATACGGATCGTCAATTGGAGTGTACGGCAGGTTCCAGAGTCGCGATATGCACCAAAGGGTGTATTTTACCTATGGATGTTTGGGTACAGGCTATACAAGCCGCTCGTCCAGGGCCTTGCGCACGATTTCTGCCTTGGACGATACATTGAGCTTCTGGTAAATGTGCAGCATGTGCTTCTTGGCAGTGGAGCCTGCGATATGGTGCTTCTCCGCGAGTTCCTTGTAGGTAAGCCCGTCGACGATGTCCCGCAGCACCTCGCGCTCGCGGGCTGTAAGGCCGTAATCGGCGGCCGGGGCACCCTGCCCTCCGCGCCTGAGCTCATCGAGCAGGCGCCTGGCTACCGTGGGGCTGATGGGCGAGCCTTCGTCCCTGGCGCTGAGTATCTGCTCCAGAAGCGCCTCGGGTCTGGTGTTTTTAAGGATGTAGCCTTTTGCGCCGGCCCGGAAGGCCGCGAGTATCGTATCCGGTTCTTCGAAGATGGTCAGGATCAGCACGATGGCCGCGGGGTGCGCGCTCTGTAGAGCCCGCGTCGCCTCGATACCGTCCATGCCAGGCAGGTGAATGTCCATGAGGACTATATCAGGTACGACGTTGACCGCCGACCAGGCGAGCAGATCCTCGGCGCGTTCGAAGCTGGCGACGACGCGCACCCGGCGATCAAGACCCAGCAGGTAGACGAGACCTTCACGGACTTCCTTCTGGTCCTCGACTATGGCGACTGCCGGCGGCAGCATGATACGGCCAAGGCTCAAGGCAGAGCCTCCTGGGCCGTCCGGGCAGACCCGGCCTGAAGTTGCAGCGCTGACGGGGGTACCGTGATGTGGTACCGTGAACCCACTCCCGATGCCGCTTCAATCCGGAGCGTTCCACCGAGGCTTTCTATGCGGTACCTGATGTTGCCAAGGCCGGAACCGGGGTTGGACGATGATGGATCGAAACCCTGGCCGTCATCGGAGAATCGGAAGGTCAGCCCCGTAGTCCCTATGGATAACCTGAGCCTGACGCCGGAAGCGCGGGAATGCTTGAGCACATTACTGACAAGCTCCTCGATTACTTTTTCCAGTTCGTCGAGCATCACCGGTGGCAATTCCTCGATGGCGTGCTTGTCCTTGATGACGCAGTCGAACGCGATGCCCGCCGCCTCCAGCCGGCTCCTGACTCCCGCAGAAACAGCGAGCGAGAATGAACTGGCGCGGCGGTCGTCGTCGCTCATGCCCAGTATGATGCCCTTGAGGCTGCCGACAGCCTGGAGGCAGTTGGACTCCGCCGTCTGGAGCAACTCGCGGAGCCTTTCCGGCCCGTCCTTGGCCAGGTCGCGCGCGACGCTGTTGCAGAAGAAGATGTTGGTCAATTTAGCGCCGATCGTATCGTGCATGTCGCGGTAGATACGCCGACGCTCCTCGATGATGCGCAGGCGCGTATTCTCGCGCTGCAGCTTGCGCAACTAGTAGGTACGGGTCC
>CAXZAJ010000330.1:0-4271 GCA_964293355.1 uncultured bacterium | reverse complement strand
CGCCGACCCGGTCCTTTACCGTGCCGAGCAGCGATTTGAGCCCTGCCGTCAGAGCATCAATGCTCGACCCCATCCTGCCCATCTCATCCTTGCCGCCGAGCCCCGAGGCCGACCTGAGGTCGCCGTCCTCCATGGTTTTCAGGAGCGCCATGAGACGCCTGAGCGGTATCCTCATGGATACAACGGTCAAGGCGACCAGCGCGGCCAGGATAACGGTCGCCATGATTACTATCTGCAACAGTTGCCGCTGGAATGTTCGCGTATCGGTTACTGCCTGCGTTGTCGCGGCATCACCGCGCATTCGTACGGCTTGATCCAGCGTTTTAATTTCTCGAATCAGCAGCGCAAATTTTTCTTCTGTCTCGGGCATCGACGAGAGAGCCAGTGCGGGGTCGTCCTTGACGAACGAAAGTGATGACGCAAGGTATTTTGAATACTCTGCATACGCTTCGCCGAGCACGGTAATGAGCGATATCATGTCATCAGACATACCCTCAAGGCTACTGAACTGGGAGATGAGGTCGCTCCCCGTTGATCTCATGTCCTTGGTGCCACTGATCATGGCGACCACGGTGGCCTCATCATAGCGCTGCTCACTGTAGTTTATTGATTTGTACAGGTTCAGCTGTATTTCATATGTCAGGGTCGTCAAGCGAGCGGTATCCCGCATCATCGAAACATGCACATTCTGTATCTCGTCCAGAGAAGCGGAAAAGCGCACCAGCCCTGTCGAGCCGATGCTGTACTGGACGACGAACATGGCTACCATGAACAGGCTGAGTACGATAAGTTTTACCAGTATGGTCGCGTTCGGCAACAATCTGCGGCTCATGGAAGCCCTCCAATCAGTTCTGTTGTATGTTCGTTGGAAAACTTTTATAAGCCGTGGCTACTTGATTTGTTAGACTATAACCCCTGCCGATGTTTTGGGGTATAGAAAAAGAGCGGCGTGGAGGAATTTCTGCAATCAGGCCGGTGTCGGTAATCCCGGCTGGTACATTGCCAGCGCGGCCGCGCCGAGCAGTCCCGCATCGCCGCCGAGGCCGGGTGGAACGATGAACGCATCCATCGCCCCTGGCACGTCGAGGCGCGGCGCATAGCCGGCCAGCCGTTTCAGCATATGAGCGCGGACCAGCTCGATCAGCCCTGGCGCCGAGCCGAGCCCGCCACCCAGGACGATGCGTTCGGTAGCCAGCACATGCACGAAGGGCAGGAAGCCAGAAGCCAGATAGCGTGCCTCAAGGTCCCAGGCGGGATGGTCCGCCGGCAGGTTCTCGGCTGGCATGCCCCAACGCTCACCCACGGCCGGACCGGAGGCCATGCCTTCCAGGCAGTCGCCGTGGAACGGGCAGCGTCCAGGGTATTCGTCTCCGGGTTCGCGCGGCACCGGCACATGGCCAGTCTCCGGATGCCCGGCCCCATGCAGCAGCGAGCCGTTCGTCACGACGCCTCCGCCGATGCCGGTGCCTACCGTAACGTATACATGGTCAGAAAACCCGCGGGAGGCGCCCCAGAGACCCTCCGCGAGGGCGGCCGCATTGACATCGGTATCCATAGCCGGCTCAAGTCCGACCAGGTGCCGCAGTTCGCCGGCAAGGTCGAATCCGGCCCAGCCTGGCTTCGGCGTCGTGCCGATACGCCCCCAGGACGCCTGCCCGAACCTGCCCGCCAGCGGCCCGAAGGACGCGACGCCGAAGACCGCCGCGCGTCCCCGTGTCCGGAACGCCTGTTCAAACCACGCGGCGGCCGCCTTGACCGTGCTCGCGGGATCCTCAGTCGGGATCCGGGTTTTCTGGAGTATTACCGGCGCGCCGCTGCCTGCCGCGCCACCGGGGGATCCTTCCAGCAGGCCCAGCACGAACTTTGTGCCACCCGCCTCGATCGCGGCGATCAGCATGGCCTATTCGTCCACCATTTCCGGCTTGTCGGCTGGATCAGGTTGCTTGAGCTGTATGCTCGTGACGGCTTTTACATAGATGTAATAGTCGTTCTCGGCATCATAGAAGCCAGGTATATGACCGATGGTCTGGAATCCAATGGACTGGAAGAACTCGTCACCTATGGCGTTTTCCTTGACCTTGGAGGTCTCCATCCGTATGACCGCGTACTTTCTTGTCTCAAGGAGGCGTTCTTCAAGCAACTCTATCAAGCGGGGACCCACGGCCTTGTTCCGGTAGTCCCGGCCAACGACGAAGGTATGCACATCAAAGGTATACTCGGTATTCGGAGCGTGGTAGTACAGGCAGAAGCCCGCGAGTATCGATCCATCACGCAACTCGATGAGTTCAAATGGCTTGCCTGGATTCTCTTTCCATGTCGCCAGCGTTTCCTTGAGGATATCGAGTTCGATATCCCGGTAAGCACCGGTTTCAAGTGATACAAGCTCGTACTCACGTATATTGATCATGCAGTTATTCCTTAAAAGTGCGCCGTTCATGGCGTTTTAAATACATCGAATGCTGAACGTTTGAATTTTCATTCTACTATGCCAACAGGAAATTGTACACACGCAACATAATTTTCATACAATAATGGGTTTGGATGGTACAATCGACCGTTCGGTGTCAATCTTTTTGACGTTCCCGCCGAAATATAATAAGAGCCGAATATGTGGAATCGGCGGAATCTTTCCACGCATGCGCGCGGTTAGCATCCCCCGGGGCAAGGATGGACTGAATGACAGATTATTCGATCAAGAACGCCGATATCGCGAGCGGTGATAGCATACGGACTCGTGGTTCACTCGCGGTACACGGCAACAAGCTGACGAAGGATAGCGTGTCAGGCCCGGTTTTCGACCTCAAAGGCTCATCGTTCGTGTATCCTGCCCTGATCAATGTACATGATCATTTCAGGGGCAATTACCTGCCGCGCGTTGGTCCCAAGGATGACAAATTTTACCTCAACTGGGCTCCCTGGGACGCTGACCTCAAATCCTCTCCGGTTTTTGACGAACGCTCCAATATCAACGTAGAACAGATGTATTTCCTTTCTTCGTATAAAAATATGTTTTCTGGTGTGGCAACCGCCAACGATCACTTTCCGCATGAAATCAATGGGCCCTACCTCCCTCGCCTGCCCATCCGGGCCATTGAGGAATACTGCCTGTCCCATGAGTGCTCTTCCTTTGACCTGCACTGGGGAGAAGGCATAGAAATCGAGCATGCCAGAGCCCTGGCCAACGACTGGCCGCACATTACCCATCTGGAGGAAGGCTTTGACCCGGAATCCCAGGACGGCATAGGCATCCTCGAGAAGCTCCACTGTCTCGATGACCATGATGTGTTCATTCACTGCATAGGTTTTTCTGACGAAGACATCCAGAAGACCGCCAAGGCTGGTGCATCCATTTCATGGTGCCCCGCGTCGAATTACTTCATGTTCAATGTCACGTGCAAGATACGCAAGATACTCAAAGCCGGCATCAACGTGGCCATCGGCACCGATTCCACGGCTACCGGCTCTCCGAACCTGCTGGCGGAGATGAAGTTTGCCCGCATGACCTACCAGAAGCTGTACGGCGAGGATTTGCCGGCCAAGACCCTGTTCGACATGGTAACGAAGAATCCGGCCAGGGCCTTCCGCATGGCTGACCGCATAGGCGCCCTCGAACCAGGCATGAACGCCGACATACTCGTCCTCAAGGCCCTCAAGAGTGAACCCTACGAAAACCTTGCAGCCGCATCAATGGAAGATATTGAGTTCCTCTCGGTGGACGGCGTGCCCGTGCTCGCTGAAAAACGCTTTGGTGAACTCATACCCAAGGATGCAGTCTATGAGGAGGTCACAGTCGGCGGCCGCCCCATGCTGGCGAAGGGTACTCCGGCTACCCTGTACCGCGCCATCAGGACCGCGGTGGGATTTAAAAAGCGTCTTGACTACCTGCCTTTCGATTGTTGACAATCGGCATGGCTTGATAGCTTGATATATACTATAATGGGCAAGCGGCTGACAGCTTCAGGCCTTGGCCGTAATTCAGTATCAATGAGGAAACGATGCCCAAGGTAGGGACATACCGCGCAAACTCGGTTATTTACTTCCAGGGAGACCAGGGAGACAGGGTATTCGTCCTCCAGCGTGGCAAAGTCAGCCTGAACTACAGTGATATCGAGACCGGCAAGCCCATACGAGAGATAATCCAGACTGGCGAGTTCTTTGGCGTCAAGAGCGCCCTCGGCCGTTATCCCCGAGAAGAGAATGCCGTCGTGCTGGAAGACGCCAACGTCCTTACGTTCACCGTTCCCGAATTTGAAGCCTTCTCGATGTCCAAT
>CAXZAJ010000329.1:0-4288 GCA_964293355.1 uncultured bacterium | reverse complement strand
ACGCCGCTGTGCGGGCGGGCGACCGAGGCGGCAGCCAGGGCGGCCGCGGCGGAATTCTGCGTAGCCAGCGGGGTACTGAATATCGACGACGACGGAGCCCTCGATTTCGTCGTGGCGGCCCGCGTCGAGGCAGCGCTCCGGGCGGCGGGGTGCGAGAGGACCGCCGTAAAACCGCCCGCCGGTACCGCGGCAGACGCTGCGACCCGCCCGGCGGCGGGCATACGCGGGCAAGGCCGCGACAGGCGGCGGCGCTCGAGGCTGTACCTCCCCGGGGACCAGCCGGACCTGCTGCCCAACGCGGGGCTGTTCGGGGCCGACTGCCTGATCCTCGATCTTGAAGACTCGGTGGCGCCGTCGCGCAAGGCCGAGGCGCGCATCCTGGCCAGGCGGGTCCTTGAAGCCCACCGACATTTCTTCGGGACATCGGAAATCGTCGTCCGCATCAACCCGCTGGCCGGGCCGTTCGGGCTGGACGACCTCGCCGAGCTCGCTGATTGCCTGCCCGATGCTATCCTGCTGCCAAAATGCGAATCCGTTAGCGACATCGAAGCGCTGGCCTCCGAACTGGACAGGATCGAAACCGCGGCGGGCAGGGAACGCGGAAGTACGCTCATCATGGCCATACTCGAGACGGCTCGCGGCGTCATCGCGGCCCCGGCCATCGCTACCCCGGCTATAGAGGGCGCTTCCAGTCGTGTTGCCGCGCTCTGTTTCGGCGCCGAGGACTTTTCCCGCGACATCGGAACGCGCAGGACCGCGGCCGGATCGGAAGCGCTGACGGCGCGGCAGAACGTCGTCATGGCGGCAAAGGCCACGGGCGTCCAGGCGCATGATTCCGTGTACTCGGACGTCGATGACGCGGCCGGCCTCGCAGCCTACTGCGCAGCCTCGCGGGCTCTGGGTTTCGACGGCGTGGGCCTCGTGCACCCGCGCCAGATCGCTACCGCTCATGCGGCTTTTGCCCCGAGCCCCGCCGAGCTGGACGAGGCCAGGCGCGTCGTGGCGGCGCTGGACGAAGCGCTCGCAGAAGGCTTGGGCGTCGTGTCGCTGGACGGCAGAATGGTGGACGCACCGGTCGCCGCGCGTGCCCGCCGCCTCGTCGGACTGGTCGATGGCACTCCAGACGCTGAAAAAGGAAACTGACATGGACTGGACTACCAACTCGATAGGGCGCCAGGTGCCGGTCTCCGTTGACGGCAGACCGCTCAAGCCCTTTGCCGGAGCCTACGCTGATTCCGCGTTGGCCGCCTCCGCGCCGAAACGGGCCACCGGAGGCCCGTCGCGCACCGCGCCCGGCAGGGGCCGCCCCGACAAGCTGGCAAAAAACTGGGACGAGCTGCTGGACCGCATGGACCTGCGCTCTGGCATGACCATATCGTTCCACCACCACCTGCGCGACGGCGACGCCGTAGTCAACGAGGTTGTCGCACGGCTGGCCGCCAGAGGCGTCCGCGATCTGACCATAGCGCCGACGGCCCTGTTCCCGGTGCACGACCGCCTCGTGCCGTACATCGAATCAGGCGTGATAGAGCGGGTTGAAGGCTCGATGAACGGCGCTGTCGGCATCGCCTGCTCCCGGGGCAAGATGCAAGGCATGTCGGTACTCCGGTCGCACGGCGGTCGGCAGCGGGCCATCCAGGACGGCGACCTGCGCATCGACGCGGCATTCATAGCCGCACCCTGCGCGGACCCGCTGGGCAACGCCAACGGCGTGCTGGGCAAATCTGCCTGCGGACCGCTGGCCTATCCCGTGCCCGATTCGCTTTCGGCGGACCGGGTAGCAGTCATCACCGACGGGCTCGTCCCCTACCCCTGCGCGCCGCGTTCGATAGCGGGCGGCAACGTCGACTGGGTGCTCGAAGTAGAATCGATAGGCGACCCGTCAAAAATCGTGTCCGGGACGACGCGCCTGCCGAAAAGCCCGACCCAGCTCCTGATCGCGGAACTGACGGCGCGATTCATCGAGGCCACCGGCATCATGCGCGAAGGCTTCTCGTTCCAGGCAGGCGCAGGCGGCATTTCTCTGGCCGCTACCGTGTTCCTGGCGGAGCGCATGCGCGCGCGCGGTATCAAGGCGTCCTTCGCCCACGGCGGCGCTACCGGCATACTCGTGGGTCTCCTTGAAGAGGGACTTCTGGGCTCCATCGTCGACCTCCAGAGCTTTGACCTGGAGGCGGTGCGCTCCTGCCGCGACAATCCCCGCCACATCGAATCGACGCCGTTCGACTCGTACGGCCCGCGGGCCGCCGGCTCGGCCGCAAACATGCTGGACATCGCCATCCTGGGCGCCACCGAAATCGACCTGGACTTCAACGTCAATGTGAACACGCATTCCGACGGCCTGCTTCTGCACGGCATAGGCGGCCACACCGACGCCGCGGCGAGCGCGGGCTGCTCCATCATAACCGCGCCCAGTTTCCGCAAGCGCATCCCGATAGTCCGCGAGCGTGTGACCACGGTGTCCTGCCCCGGCGAAGTGGTCGACGTGGTGGTCACCGAGCGCGGCATCGCCATCAACCCGAAACGCGTCGACCTCGCGGAGCGTGCACTGAAAGCGGGCCTGCCCCTGGTCGGCCTCGGCGACCTGATGCACCAGGTCCATGCCATCACCGGCGTTCCCGATGAACCGCGCTTCGGCGACCGCGTCGTGGCGCTCGTTGAATGGCGCGACGGCACCGTGCTCGACGTGATCAGGGAGCTGCTCTGAAAAGTTTGACAGCTTGGCTTCATCGACATAGGCTTGAATTCTGAGTCTTGCATCGCGGTTCAGCACAAAAATACCGGGAGGCGAACATGATGATGAGATCAAGGCGTTCACGATGTGTTTTGCTTGGCATCCTGCTGTGCGGCATGGTTACCGGCGCGAGCGCCACGGATGTGAAGACCCTCGTACAGCAGGCCAAGGCTGCGCTGCGGGCGGTGGAAAACGCGAGCGACGCAAGCGTCAGAAACGCCAAGCTGGATGAAGCCATGAATCTGATAGCGCAGACCAGGGCCGCCGATCCGACCAACAGCGAACTGGGTACGCTTGACAGCAAGTACCGGTACCTGGCCCCCGATCGCAAGCCTGGGGCCGCAACCCCGGCTCCCGCGGGGGCGACACCCGCAAGCGCTGCAGCGGCCGACTCCGGCAAGACCAAGCAGGTGCTCGACGACTGGAACATGATCATAAAGCTCGAGCAGGACCTGACCGCCAAGACCGGCCGCTTCTTTCCGAACGCGGAGAACCTGTCCTACACAAAGGATCAGACTGACCAGGTGCTCTCGCTCGTTGCCGACGTGCTCAAAAACGACAAACCGCGCATCCTCACGTTCCTTAAAACATTCTCGGGCAGTTATGGCGAACCGAATGACGACATGGACAAGAAGATCAACGCGCTTACGCCCAAGGATCCAAAGAAGGGCATGTACGACGAAGCGAACAAGCGTCCCGATGAAAACCCAAGCTGGGCGTACAAAAAGCTGCTGGATCGCCTGTCCTGGATCCAGGCCGGCCCCGGGCGTGAAGCCAAGCAGATCATGAAGGATGCCATGGAATCGATCGCGAACGCAGATTTCTTCCAGGACACCATACGTGACTCAAAATACGCAGAAGCCGAGGCTGAACTGACCCGGGCAAAACGGTTCAACCCAAGGGATACCGAAATTGCCCAGGCGCTGACATCGGTACAGGCGAGGCGCAAGAAATCCCAGGCAGACGTCAAGACGGCTCTGGCGTCCGCCCGTTTCCCGGCCAGCGTGACGGGTTTTGCCGGCCCCGGCACCATCCCCAATCTGGTGACGGCGGTAAAGACGTACTATGCGGGCGCCTATCCCGCTGAAAAATTGCTGGCGGTCAGCGTCTCCGGAGCATGGGTCGTAACGAAGCTGGACATTTTCGATCAGCCGATCCAGTGGGGCCTGCCCGTCTTCTGCGCCAGTGAACAGGATGAACCCGGCGTATGCCGCGTGTTCAAGATGACTGTGCTTACCGGAATCGGCGCGGGAGCGGCCAAGGCACCGCCTTTTACCGATCACTGGACCGGCGACTCGTACAGGATGCTGGCGGCAAACCTCAAATAAGGTGGCGGTGAACGACCCGCTTTCCGGGCAGTTCACTCCAGCCCGTACCGCTTTATCCGGTAGAGTATCGTCCTGCGGCTGATCCCCAGGGCCCCGGCGGCTTTGGTCCGGTTTCCGCCGCAGGCGGCCAGGGCCTGCTCTATGGCACCGCGCTCGACGCTGTCCAGCGTATCCATCGACCCAGCCGAGACAACCGGACTGGAACCGGCCGCTGAAAATTCGCCGC
>CAXZAJ010000328.1:0-4307 GCA_964293355.1 uncultured bacterium | reverse complement strand
AAGTCAGTCTGGGGTTCCTGCACCTTCTGGTGTTCCTGTTTCTCATGAACATCACACCGTATTTCCTCGATGGCTTTAACCTGCCCAATACGACGTTCACCTTTACCGAGAAGGCCATCATGGCGCTACCGATGATGTTCATCATCATGTCCGGTGACATCGATATATCGGTGGCGTCCATAATCGCGCTCTGTTCGTTCGCCATGGGCTACGCCTCGAGCCTTGGCGCTAATACGGTGACGCTGGTACTGATCGGCCTGGCGGTCGGGTTTGCATCCGGGCTCTTCAACGGCTTCTTCATAACCAAGGTAGGCATGCCCTCGATCGCGGTGACCCTCGCGACGCAGTCGATTTTCAGGGGGATTCCGCAGGCCATCCTGGGCGACAAGGCGTACACGAAGTACCCCGCATCGTTTGCCTATTTCGGGCAGGGGTACGTGGGCGGCAGCTCCCTCATTCCATTCAGCCTGGTGTTCTTCCTCGTACTAGCCGTGGTGATGGGCTTCGTCCTACACAAGACCAGATACGGCCGCAAGGTCTACGCGATAGGCAACGCCAAGGAAGCCGCACGGTTCTGCGGGGTCAGGGTCAACCGCATACGGTTCATCAACTTTGCACTGATGGGCCTGTTCTCCGGCATAGCCGCCGTCTTGCTGACATCCCGGATCGGTAGCACCCGGCCGAACATCGCGCTCGGTTATGATATGGAAGTTATAACGCTGGTGGTGCTTGGCGGTGTGTCCATAGCAGGCGGCAAGGGCAACCTCTTTGGCGTGCTCATGGCGGTCTTCCTCGTGGGCTACCTGAAGTACGGCATGGGCCTGGTCAACCTTTCGGCCAAGGCCATGATCATCACGACGGGAACTCTGCTGATCGTGGCTGTGCTGCTGCCGGGTTTCCTCAACACCGCCAAGGCCTGGCGCAAACTCAGGCAACAGCAGCGCGCAAACCCTGACGCGGCGCACGCGTAAGCGCGCAGAACTACGGAGACAGCATATGGAACGACAGGCATTCAAGATGAAATTGCGGCCGGGCATGAAGGACGAATACAAAAAGCGCCATGACGAAATATGGCCGGAACTCAAGCGGCTGCTTTCTGATGCTGGCGTCAAGGACTATTCGATTTTCCTCGACGAGGAGACGAACACCCTCTTTGCCGTGCAGAAGAGCGAAGGCGGTTCTGGATCACAGGATCTCGGCGACACTGAAATCGTGCAACGCTGGTGGGCCTACATGGCGGACGTCATGGAGACCACCCCGGATTCCTCACCGGTCTCGGTACCGCTGAGCGAAGTCTTTCACATGGATTGAAGCAGGAGCATACGATGAACAGCAGAGAACGAGTACTGAAAGCATTCCATGTACTGCCGGGATTACCTGACCGGCCGCCCGTGCAGTTTGACCTGTGCAGGAGTCTCACCGACCACTTCGCTAAAACGCTGGGCATACCAGCGGATTATGCGCCATCGTATTACGAGGACCTTACCTACCGCATTTCAGCCAATGCCGTGCGCACCGCCATGGGCAGCGACTGCGTGGTCGTGGGCGGCACGGTACGCGATGGATTTATGCCAAAGCAAATCGACGCTGAAGTAACAGAGAACGAGTTTGGCCTGCACATGCGGCCGACGCCGCTGTACATGGAAGTCGTCCGTTGCCCGCTCGCTACGGCTGAATCGTTGGAAGACATAGAGCGCTATCCGTTCCCGGATGCTTATGCGCCAGGGCGCTTCGTCAAGGCAAGGCGTGACATCGCGCAGTACAAGAGTGACTATTTCATCATCGGCGATTGCGAGCTTTCAATCTTTGAGCTTGCCTGGCACCTGACGGGCATGCAGGAATACATGATAGCGATGGCCATGGACGAGGCGTGGGTGCATGCGCTCAACGACAAGGCCGAAGCCTGGACCCTGGGGCTTGCCACCCAACTGGTAGAAGCCGGCGTCGACGCCATCTGGTTTGGCGAAGATCTGGGCACGCAGACCTCGATGCTCATCTCGCCTGACATGTGGCGCGCCGAGTTCAAGCCCCGCTATGCACGCATGATAGCTGCCCTCAAGAAGCTGCGCCCGGATGTGCTGTTCATAATCCACTCGGACGGTGCCGTTGCTCCGCTCGTTGACGATTTCATAGAAATCGGATTTTCCATCTACAATCCGGTGCAGCCCAACGTTCCCGGCTCTGACCCTGAAGAACTGCAACAGAAATACGGGCAGCGCATATCCTTCTTTGGCGGCATTGACCAGCAGGTGCTGCTGCCGTCCGGCGACGAGCAGGCACTACAGAACGAAATCAGGCGACGCTATGAGGTGATGGGCAAGAATGGCAATTACCTGATGGCGCCAGCGCACATCATCCAGGCGGACACGACGCCTGCGATGGTGATGGCGATGATAGCCGCGGTCAAATCGCTGGCCTCGTGATACGGGAGCAACCATGAGCATGAACGAACTCGTAGCCGTATCGAGACGCTACGGCGCTGACCTTGATTACGTTGTAGCCGGTGGCGGTAACACTTCCTGGAAGACCGCGGGCAATCTGTACATCAAGGGCTCCGGTACGTCTCTTGATACGATAACTGAAGCCGGATTCGTAAAGATGGACCGCAGGAAGCTTGCCGCGATCTGGACGTCATCGTACCCTGAAGACCAGGATCAGCGCGAGAGCGCCGTACTCGAGGACATGATGGCCGCGCGTTGCGTCGGCGAGGAAAAGAAGCGCCCGAGCGTGGAGACGCTGCTCCACGACCTGCTGCCGTTCGCCTTCGTGGTGCATACGCATCCGGCCCTGGTCAACGGCATCACCTGCTCCGCGCAGGGAGCCCGCGCCGCTCACGATCTGTTCGGCGACGACTGCCTGTGGATACCCTCTACTAATCCCGGCTACATACTATGCAAAACCGTCAAGGATGCCTGGAACGTCCATACTGAAAAAAAAGGGCGGCAACCAGGATTCATCCTGCTCCAGAACCACGGCATTTTCGTTGCCGCTGATTCGGTAGCCGGCATCGACGCGACTTACCAGCGCGTCACGGCTGCCATCAGCGCCAGGATTGTGCGGAGCGCAGATTTCTCGCCGCTTGCCCTCGATGCTGATTCCGAGGCTGCTTTGCGTGCCAAGGCTCAAAAGGCTGAGGCACTCCTCTCTGTTCTGGCCGGCAAACAAGGCCTGGCTGTCGTCCATCATGCGGTGGACAAGGAACTGGCCATGCTGACTTCTTCCCGTGATGCGTTCAGCGTGCTCGCAAAGCCGTTCAGCCCTGACCACATCGTGTATGCCGGCAGTGATTTTTTGTTCGCCGAAGGCTCCGGCCCGGAACTCGAGAAGGCCTATGCCGATTTCGTGACCAGGCACGGGCGCACGCCCAAGCTCGCCGCCGTGCAGGGCCTCGGCGTGTTCGGTATCGGTGCCAACGAAAAGAGCGCCGGTCTCGCCATCGACCTCTTCAGGGATGCGGCTAAGATCGCCGCGTACACGGAAGCCTTCGGCGGCCCGCGGTACATGACGCCCGACCAGATAGATTTCATCAACAACTGGGAAGTCGAGCGTTACCGCTCGAAAATATCTACAGGAGCATGACATGAAAACCTGCCAGGACAATGATTCCATAGACAAGGCCTACCAGATCGCCAAAGCCAGATACGCCGGGTTGGGCGTCGATGCCGACGCGGCAATGGGTTCCACCGCCAAGTTGCCACTCTCGCTGCATTGCTGGCAGGGTGACGACGTGACCGGCTTTGAAGGCGCTGACGGCATCTCCGGCGGCGGCATACTGGCCACCGGCAATTATCCGGGCCGGGCGCGCAACGCGGATGAACTGCGAGCCGACGCGGAGCTGGCTTTCTCCATGGTGCCTGGCACCAAGCGCTTCAATCTGCATACCCTCTACGCTGAAACCGACGGAAAGAAAGTATCACGAGACGAACTCGGCCCCGAGCACTTCTCGAACTGGATTTCCTGGGCCAAGAACCGCAAGATAGGTCTCGACTTCAATCCGTCATTCTTCTCGCACCCGATGGCAGACTCCGGTTTTACGCTGTCCAGCGCCGACAAGAAGGTGCGCGAGTTCTGGATACGCCACGGCAAGGCGTCCCGCAGGATTGCCAGCGCGATAGGCGCGGCCCTCGGCAGCCCCGCTGTCAACAACATCTGGGTGCCGGACGGCTCCAAGGACCTGCCCGCCGACCGCGCTGCCCCGCGTGCCCGGCTGGCAAGCGCACTGGATGAAATATTCTCGGTACCATATCCCGCGGCCACCATCACTGATGCCGTGGAAAGCAAGCTGTCCGGTATAGGCAGCGAGGCGT
>CAXZAJ010000327.1:0-4311 GCA_964293355.1 uncultured bacterium | reverse complement strand
TTGAGTCCCCAGATATGGTCCTTCTTGAGGGTAACGAGGCTTTCCACCGCCATCTTGAGGCCCATGCGGTGGTCTCGCTTCTTGGCAAAGTCGATGGATATCTCGTCGCCCTTGATGCTCTTGATGCGGCCGATGTTCCAGGTACGGTGGTATACGTAGTTGCCCACGTCAAACGAGATGTGCTTCTCGAAGTCGGCTATGGCCTCGTGTACGTTGCGGTACGACTGGGCGAGGTTCGACAGCCTGATGTACTCGTCGACATGCGAATGTTCCGCGTACTTGGCCTTGTAGCACTCGACGATTTCCTTGCGGATGCCCGCGTTCTTGTCGTCGTAGTCTATGACCGTCTTGAGGATGTCAATCGAGGTATCCCAGTCGGAAGTAGCCTTGTAGTGCTTGTACAGGTCGGTCAGCAGCGACGCGGCCTTGTCTTCGCTTATCTGCTTGGCGATTTTCCTCTGGACATGGTTGAAGAAGTCTATGTCAGAAGGCGCAAGTTCTATCAGCTTGTTCCAGATTTCCTTGACGTTGCTGAAGAGGCCCTTGTTGATGTAGCGGTGCAGGGCTTTGCGGTAATAGTCGACAGCGCCGTCGACGTCACCGGCCTTTTCCTTCTTCTCGGCGATAAGCTTGACGATATCGGCTTCATCATAGTCGACACGGACCAGGCGCTCCCACGTGGCATACATGTCGTCGATCTTGTCGTCGTTCTCGTAGCATTCCGCAAGCCGCACGAGGGCATTGCGGTTCTCTCCATACTCGAGGATCCGCTGACAGACATACTCCACGATGTTCCATCTGCGGTTGTCAGCAAAGATGTTGATCAGGGAGACCATGTTTGAATCGTCGATCTGCTGCCGCGAGAGGGCTATGATTCCCGACAGGTAGAGGGCGGCTATGCTGTTTTTGCTGTGGCCGATGTGGTCGGCACAGAGATCACGGACTTCGTCGAGGGACTTTTCCAGAGCGGCTTCATGGAAGAGGTTGTCGAGTTCCTTGATCTGGTTGACGGTGTAGCCGCTTAAGGTCGCTCGCGTCCATTTCTCTTCGTTGAGCATCTCTTGCAGTTTCTTGGCTATAGGCGAATCGGCCATGTCGGTCTCCTCTTCCTGGATCAGGCTATGTATTGCTTGTACACGTTGGGGTCTAGTAACTTTATCTTATGGAGGAGTTCATCAACTTTAGACTTGTCCTCTTTGCGGTTCATGTAATGGTCTATCAGCCAGAAATAGCGGTTGATGAGCCTCGGGATGAGTATTGCCCGTCTGGATCCGTCCGCCGCCAGTTCTGTCTCGAGTTCATATACCGACTGCTTGATTTTACCTATCTCGATTGGCTTGAGTTCCCGTTTTACTGAAAACACGCCGAGGAGCTCTCCCAGCACCGGTATCCACTCGGCACACTCGATGCCCTCCTTGCCGATTTCAGTCACCTTGGCGGCGAGCCGGGTGAAGGCGCTCGACTCGAGAAGTTCGATGTCGATCCGCTGGGGATTGATGAAAAATGCTTCCCTGAAGAGCGCTTTTGAGGCGCGTTGTTCATCTATCAATGCGTACGCATCTGCAAGCTCCGCCAGGATGGCCGGGTCGTCGCGTCTGGTTTTGGCAGCGCCTTCCAGGTACCGGACGGCAGCTTCATAGTCGCCATGACCCTTGCTGGCCTTGCCGAGCCTGAGTACCAGCTCTGGATCAGCACTTTCTCCGTCAGTTGCCAGAGAGCGATACTTGGCAAGCGCCGTGCCGAAGGCAAATTGCTTGAAGGCGGAGCAAGCCCTTTCGTGGGGAGTTCCAAGCTTGGCAAGGAAATTCCTGAAGGCCTTCCATCGCGCAATTATAAATTCACCTGTCTCGAACGGATCTGTAAGGGTTTCTGCTTTGGTTATGGAATCAGACCACCATCTGGCGCACTTCATGGCATACAGCAGTTCGGCGTCCTCGAAATCCTGCTCCAAAGCACTCTGCATTGAGGCTTGCGCGGAATCGATGTCGAGATCCGAGAGAAATTTGTATGCATCTGCTATAAGCGCTTCCACGCCTGTGGATCGTGTCATGTGCCTCGGATATCCGTTGTATTGTTTTTATTGTACATGAAATTATTCAAATAAGTCAATGAATCTCTCTCTCCCGCGCCAATAATACAGGCACCAGCCTTGAGCGGAGCCCGGCGCCGTGCTAGAATCCCGGCATGAAAACAACGATTGTGGCGCCCTCACTGTTGGCCGCCGATTTTTCAGCCGCGGGAGCTGCCTTGCATATGGTAGAGGCTTCCGGTGCGACCTGGATACACCTTGACGTGATGGATGGCCATTTTGTACCCAACCTGACGTTCGGGCCTAAAATGGTAGCTGATCTGCGCTCGCGCTCAGGGCTTTTTTTCGACGCCCATCTGATGACCCAGGCTCCGGAATCCCTGGTTGACGGTTTCATCAAGGCCGGCGCCGATGCCATCACCTTTCATATCGAGGCTTGCGTGCACGCCCATAGACTCATAGACAGGATTCATGCCGCGGGCAGGAAGGCCGGCATCTCGCTTGTGCCTTCTACTCCCGTTTCAGTAATTTCCGAGGTGTTGCCCTTCGTTGATCTGGTACTCGTCATGACGGTCAATCCGGGTTTCGGGGGACAGAAACTGATTCCGCGGTGCGTCCAGAAGGTGGCTGAACTGCGCGCTTTCCGTGAACGGGAAGGGCTTGTTTTTGACATCGCTGTCGATGGTGGAGTCAACACCTCCACGGCACCCGGGATACTTGAGGCCGGTGCCGACATGCTGGTGATGGGGAGTGCGTTCTTCGAGTCCACCGACCAGGCTGCCTTGGTGCGTCAGATCTGCGGCTTGCCCCGTCCAGACTCCAGTCCTGTCGCCTAAGCGCCGACAATATATCGAAGGAAGGAACGAACGCATGAACCTGAAAAGAATTGCTACGTTCGCTGTCGTTGTGGTCATTGCGGTATCATCAGCGCTTGCACAGGTAACTGGAGCAACCGGATCGACGATGAAACCGGCAGATGAACTGCGCCGCGGCATAGAGCTGTTCGCCAACGCCCGGTATGCCGAAGCATTGTCGATATTCGATGCGCTGTTCCTCGATCCCGATTCGGGTACACTGCGTGCCGAAGGAGCCTACTGGTCGGCCATGACCCTTTTGGCTTCCGGCGATCCCGCTGCCGCGGAAAAGGCTATGGAATCGTTCCTCGCCGCGTTTCCGGGGCATGAACGGACACCGGAGTTGCTGTACCATAAAGCCAGGGCAACGTTCCTTCAGAAGGACTACGAACGCGCAGTCAGCATGTTTCAGTCGTATATAACGGCGTTTCCTGCTGGCGAACACGTTCCCGCCTCGGTTTTCTGGTCGGCTGAGAGCCTCTATTCGCTGGGGCGTCTCCAGGATGCCGAGAAACTGTACCGGACTATCGGTGAGCGGTATCCCGATAGCGTCAAGGCTGAAGCCGCCAAGTACCGGCTGAGCCTCATCCAGTTCAAGTATCGGGAAGATGAACTCCTGACCCTGCTCAAATGGAGCCATGAAGAGTCGTTGCGCATCATCGAGGAGTTCCAGCGCCGGGAGAAGGCATACGAACAGGCGCTTGAAGTATACCAGAAACGCTACGGTGAAGCGAAACGCGGTGTGGCTCAGACCCAGGCGTCACTTGAGGATCAGGTAGCCAGCCTCAGGCTAGCCATGGATGATCTGGCCAAGCGGTTGCAGGAAAAAGATGCCCGTGTTTCTGAACTGGAGCGCTTGCAGTCAGAAACGGCGTCCACGGTACCTGTTGCGGAAGCACAGGAAGGGTCGGCTACCGTTGATGCGGGCCTTGCCGCAAACCAGGAACTCTTGTCAATGAAGGAGCGTGCCTTGGTTTTAATGCAATTTTATCTGGAACGGCTTGCTGCCCGACCTTCGCAGGGAGGCTCCAAGTGAAAAGGCTTCTACTCCTGGGTTTTGCCCTTTTCATATTCATGACAGCGGCCTTTGGACTTGAAATAAAAGACGGGCGCATGAAGCTGGTCATCGATGAGAAATCAGGCCGGTTTTCGCTGTATTATCTGTCCGATGTCACAAAATCACGGTACGTTCCGCTTCTCTACGATGAAGAGACCAGGACAACGTATGCAACGCTCAGCTTTGACCAGAAGACGTACAAGCTTGGCGAGGCCTCAGATTTCCGGATCAGTGTAGCCAAGGAAGCTTCAGGTGGGGTTCGTATCGAGTATCGTTCCTCATTCTGTGTCATCAGCCAGACGTTCACGTTTGTTACTTCACCGGGTGCGTCAATGTCAGATGGCGTCTCACTCGCGTATCGCATAGAAAAC
>CAXZAJ010000326.1:0-4336 GCA_964293355.1 uncultured bacterium | reverse complement strand
CTCATACTTGGAGCTGGCAAGATGAGCAAGTCCAAGGGCGGTTTCCTTACGCTCAAGACCCTCGTCGATGCAGGATACGATCCGCTGGACTATCGCTACTTCCTGATGGGCGGCCACTACCGCTCCCAGTTGCAGTTTTCATATGAGGCCCTCGATTCCGCCAAGGCCTCTCGGGCTTCACTCGTGGAACGCGTGCTGGCGCTGCGCGAAAAAGTACCTGCCGACGGCGCGGGACCAACGCCGGTCGCGGCACTCTGCCCTGCCGCGAAAGCCAGGCTTGATGCTTTCCGGGCCGCCATCGAGGATGACCTGTCCACGCCGCGCGCCATCGCTGAACTCTGGGGCATACTCCGCGAGCAGGGCGTACCAGCCGCGGATGCCCTTGGAGCGGCGTTCGACATGGACCGCGTGCTTGGCCTCGGGCTTTCCGCGCTCAAGCGGGCTGAAGCCGCTCCTGTCGATCCCCAGTTGGCTGCAGAGGTAGCAGCGCTGATAGCCGAACGGGTCACCGCAAAGAAGGACCGCGATTTTGCCCGCGCCGATGCGATACGCGACGGACTCAAGGCCCGGGGCATCCTGCTTGAAGACGGCCCGACAGGCACTTCCTGGAAATTCGCTGAAGGCGCAGCCCCGATTGCCTCCGGAAATCCGAAAACGGCGTAACGGACGGGGGACGAGGATTGTTTAACAGCAGGAGCAGCGCAGACAACCTGGCCTTCAAGGCCTTGTACGACGAGACGTTCACGATGCTCTTCAGGGTGGCCCGCCGGATAACCAACTCCGACGAGGCTGCCGAGGATGTGGTGCATGACTCGTACATCAAGGCTGTAGAGCGCTGGGGCATCTTTCCGACCAGGGACGATGCCAAGTATTGGCTGATCCGGGTTGTCAAGAACAACGCCCTCAACTGGATCAAGCGCAAAGGCCGTGAGCAGAAGGTGTACCAGCGCTACTTCAAGGAAATGGATGCCGTTTCGGAATCGCCGGAAGACGAGACCCTGAAAGGCGAGGCAACGAACGACATGCGCCGGTACCTGGACAGGCTACCTGAAAAGTTCAGGATGGTGCTCGTGCTCAAGGAGTACGGTCTGCTGAATTACAGGGAAATTGGCCGGGTGATGGGGATTGCCGAAGGCAATGTCAAAGTCAGGGTATTCAGGGCCCGCGAGGCTCTTGCCGAGATGATGCGGGAGGATGGTAACGATGTGTCCCGACCGTGAGCTTTTATCCGCCTGGACCGATGGCGAGGTGCCTTCTCCATGGCGGGAGACTATTGAGCGTCACATCGAAACGTGCACTACCTGTTCCGGGGTTGTCACTTCAATGAAGCGAACGCACGCCCTGTTGGCCTCGGATGCCGCCTTGATCGATGCTGCCGCTGGATCCGCTCATGCAAGAGTGGAGGAACGCCTCGGCTTTGCAACGTTGCGAGGGGCAGCGAGCTCAGGTGCCTTCTGGAACCGGAAGTATCCTGTGCCTTTTCCGGTTGCCGCCGCCGCGGCTCTTGTCTTGGCAGTGCTTGGATTTGCCCTCGCCGAGAGTGGCCGCCGTAACGCCGATCTCCGCATGGCTGTGCAACGGGCATTCGAGGCTACTCCTGTGGCAACCTCGGGCATGGGCATCGAGTCAATAATCGAGTACATCTCCAAGCAGAATTCATCCGTCAACATCAACATTACCCTGCCGGCCGAGGCGTTCGGTTCCGTTACCGGGGATCCGTTCATAGTGCGCGAAGCTGACTTCCAGGCTGGGAGTCGCCAGTGAGGCGCGGCGCGCTCGCGGGTACCATGCTCGCCGGAGCGGCACTCGCCGTGACGACCCTTTTTCCCACTTTGACATGGGCTCAGACTGTGCCGCCAACGGCGCCGCCAACGGCGCGCCTCCCCGAGATTTCACCCGAATCCGGCTCGCTTGCCAGTATTCCAGCCGCCTTGATCGGCGAAGCCCTGACTGTGTCCATCTACGCTTCTGTCAGCAAGACTGCTGAAGCCCCGACATGGGAAGCCAGGGACATCAAGTACACCATACCAGGCACCTCTGTTTCCGTGAAAATGATAGGCAAGGAAACTGCCATCGTCATCACCATTACTCCCTACAAAGATAAAAAAGGTGGCTTGATGCTCGTGGTTCAGGGGCAGGTCTGGTACAAGGATGGCGAGGCTGGCGTTGGCTACAGGACTACTGTGGACACGCTGACCGTAGGCTTTGGTGAACGTGTACTGTTCTATCCCTTTGGGGCCAAAATTGAAGGTGGGTCTCCACTCAGAGTGGAACTTATCATGGACAAGTATGTCCTCCCGGCCGAGGCAACATCCGGTCAGGGTTCCGCTGAAGCTGCATCAGTACCTGCCAAGGACAAGGCCAAGCCGTGAGATTCGCTTTGTCTCCACCTCGCGCACCCAGGCAAGGCCGCCGGCCGGTGGCCTTTTTATTGATGCTGACCATAGTGCTGATTGCCGCCGCCATCATCCTGCTCATCATGCGGGCTCAAGCCAATAAACCAGTAGTGCTCTCCATCGATCCACCCATCGGCGAACCTGGCGGATTGCTCCTGATCGAAGGGAAGCATTTTGGCAGCCAGCGTGGAGAAAGCCGTGTGGAATTCGACGGAGCTACTCCCACAGCATCATCCTATATCTCATGGGCTGATGGCCGCATAGAACTTCGTGTTCCCCTGTATGCTGAATCGAGTCTCGTTCGTGTGGTAACGGAGGCTGGGCGATCCAATGCCAGAATGTTCATGAGTAGAGCGCTGCTGCCGTCTACTCCATCCGGGGCTGGCTCCCGCGCACTTGGGCCTTCCATTGAATCGCTTTCAACGGATTCAGGCAGCATCGGTTCTCTGGTATCAATCAAAGGCCTCAACTTTGGCACGAACAGGGGAGATTCCGCGGTCCTATTTACCTGGACAGGTGAATCCGCAATACAGATAACCACTGATGAAGCCGGTCGCGGGTATGTCAGCCCACAGGATTTTTCAGGTGAGTACGAAAGTTGGTCAGACAAGGAACTGCGCGTACGGGTTCCCGATGGAGCCGTTACAGGCGGTATTGCCGTACGGACTGCAAAAGGCATGAGCCCAGTCAGGTATTTTCAGGTCAGCGATGCCCCAGGGACAAAGAGCTATTCCGGCAGGCGCACCTATGCGCTCTCGACGTTCGTGACTATATCGCGCGTTCAGTCAACCGGACAGAATTCTCTCTATATCTGGATGCCATTCCCGGTTGAGGCTCCTTCCCAGCGCGGCGTCAAGGCTCTCGGACGCACAACCGAACCATTGTTGCCGGATTACCGAGGCCTCTCTGCCTACCGGCTCGTCGATCTGGCTCCCGACACGCTCTCATCGCTGGGGCAGGATCATGTCGTGCAGGTCTTTGGCATTGAAACTGAAGTCAAGGCTGACAGGATCAAACCTCCGCCTTCTCCGGTACCGCGCCTCTATGAGACATTCATCAAGCCTGACGCACTCGTACCAGTCGCGGATCCGGCCATTGCCGCACTGGCAAAAACAGCCGCGGGGCGCGAAAAGAATCACTACCTCATAGCCCGAGCCGCTCTCGAAACCCTGCAGGCAACCGTCCGCTACGACGCCGCGGCCATATCGGAATCCCCGCTGGCAGCTCTGGCGGCAGGCAAGGCTGATTCTTGGGACATGGCCATACTCTATGCGGCGATGCTGCGGGCATCAGGCGTTCCGGCCTTGCCGGTTGCCGGTGTCCTGGTTGACGATTCCAGGCGAGCCTGGCGCCACACCTGGACAGAATTCTATATTTATGGCTTTGGCTGGATACCGGTAGACCCGGTTCTGGCATCCGGCGGCACTGTTGGCAACTTCTATCCGCCGTTTGCGGACCTGTCACGCTATTTCGGCAACCTCGATGACCGGCATATCGCGTTCTCACGCGGCCTTGCCACCGTCGACCGCATAACTCCCGATGGCCGCACCGTGGCCGCGGCAAGACGCTACTCGTTCCAGAATATCTTTGAAGAAGCGGCCGGCAACATCAGCGCATACACCACCTTCTGGTCCGACGTAGAAATCACCGGCGTCTACTGATCCTCGCCTGGTATACCGCCTGGTATACGTTTTTTTCTCAGAGAGCAAGACTGGAAATAAGTAAATGAGTGCATTAAAATATTTCGCCTGTTATACTTTCTACACAATCAATCTGCGAGGTTTTTATGAAAAGAGCTACATTGTTGATCTGCTCGATTCTTCTTTTTGGAGGCCCTATGAACGCTTCTGCCGGAGAAAAGGTTATCAATATCGCACACCGCGGTGCCAGCGCCTATCTGCCCGAGCACACCCTTCCGGCCAAAGCGCTTGCCTACAACA
>CAXZAJ010000325.1:0-4348 GCA_964293355.1 uncultured bacterium | reverse complement strand
TGGCAGACGGGAAAGGTGCCGGCGGCGCTTATGCGCGCATTCTCCAGCAGGGTGGGGGCCACGTAGCGGTCTCGTCCGTCGGAGTCCGGGGCATAGGCTACCGCGGCAAGTTCGGCAAGAAAGGAGGAGCGCAGCCTGAACTGTATGTCGCTGAAGACCCGCGAGGCGAGGGCTTCCAGCGAGTTTTCCGGGACGATGAGGAACTCCCGCCCAAGCGCGTGCTCGATCCGCGGAGCATCCAGAGGCAGGTTTTCAAAGGGAACGGGGGTATCGCCGTCATGGGCCAAGAGCAGCGACTGGTAGGAGGCGTGGTCGAATCCGTGCATGGGGCAATAGTAGCGCGGAAAAGCTTTGTTTGCCAGCATCGTCGCCATCTTGTATACTGGATCCTAGACGGCCTGCCCGGGATGCGCCCGGGGCGGACTAGGAACCCATAAGGAGGTACCTGCTGGAACAGTCACGAATGAAAGAAATACTCGCAGGAACACGCGAACTTGAAACGTCGCTTGAGTCCATAAAGGAATTGCTGATAGGCAATGCCGTGATGCTGGGCGAGGTTCCATCCTACGCCGGTACGTGGCAGAGCGACGACGAGATGGGCAGTGTGGATTACAGCGTGCGCGCCCGTTTCTTCGCTGACCGCCTCTCCGAGCTCGGGGTGGATGAATGCACCACCGACCCGCTCGGCAACCCCATAGGCATCATCAAAGGAACCGATCCTTCGCGGCCGCCCATCCTGGTCTGTGCCGAACTCGATTCACTCTATAACCCGCCTGGAGACATCCACTACACCATCTCGGGGGACACCATCTCCGGGCCAGGCCTCATGGACAACGCCATAGGCGCTGCCGCCGTCATGTCATTGCCTGACGTGCTCAGGCGGCAGGAGCGGCCGTTCAGGTCTACCATCATGCTCGCCGGCATCCCAAACACCATGCGAGCCAGCAAGAGCCTCGTGCTGATGGAGCGCTTCCTGGAGTGCCTCTCGGTCAAGCCCGGCTCGGCGCTGATAATCAAGGGCGGTGAACTGGGCCGCCTCAACTACTTCTCGGAGGCCGTCGTGCGCGCGGACATCATCTGCGAGCGCCGACCGGGCGCCAGGGCCGTTCCTCCCAACATGATCATCGTGGCCAACGAGATCATAGACCGGCTGCTGGCGCTGGAACTTCCCCAGAAGCCCGAGACTACCGTTACGGTTGGCATGATCCGCGGCGGCTACAAGTACGGCACGCCGGCAACCACGGCACGGATCGGCATAGAACTGCGGAGCACCTCCAACGAAGCGCTCGCGTCGCTGTCGGCAAAAGTGGCGTCGATACTGGACCTGGTGCGGTACGAGCGCCGGGTGGACATCGAGTACGACGTAGCGGCCGAGCTGGGAGCCGAGAGCCTCGGCTGGAGCCATCCGCTGACGCAGGCCGCGGTAGCGGTGCTCGGGGAGCTGGGGCTGGAGCCCGGCGTCTATCCGAGCGTCTCGGAGCTGTACTATTTCCTGAGACGCGGCATTCCTTCAATAACGATCGGGGTCGCGACCGGCAACGACTATCACCAGGACAATGCAAGCGCCAGCCTGCGTTCGCTGTACACGGGGCTGGCACAGATCGTGGGCATCATGCGGCTGGCCGACGAGGAGGTCCGCGATGCATGAAACCGGAGACTGGCTCTCGCAGCGGACCTTTCACCACAGTGAATTTTCTGATATCGCCGCCTTGGTCAAACGCAAGGAAGAACGCGGGCTCAAGATATCCCTGTGCTTTCCTACGCTCAACGAGGAAGCGACGATAGCCAAGGAAATCGTCATCATCCGGAGCGAGCTGCAGCTGCGCTACAAACTGGTGGACGAGATAGTCGTCATAGATTCGGGCTCTACCGACCGCACCCGCGAGGTGGCCACGGAATTCGGCGCCAGGGTCTATCTGGCCACGGACATCCTGCCCGCGGTGGAACCGTTCAAGGGCAAGGGTGAGAACCTCTGGAAGGCGCTGTACGTGCTGGAAGGAGACATCATCGTCTACGTGGATGCGGACATCAAGAACATCCACCCGCGCTTCGTCTATGGCCTCGTGGGGCCGCTGCTGGAAGACAACGAGGTGCGCTTCGTCAAGGCGTTCTACGACAGGCCCATAGCGCTGGACCAGAAGACGGTCAAACCGTCGGGCGGCGGGCGCGTCACGGAGCTGGTAACGCGGCCGCTGTTCTCCAGCTTCTACCCGGATCTGGCCCAGTTCATCCAGCCGCTGTCCGGCGAGTACGCGGGGTTCAGGGAATGCTTCGATTCCATACCGTTTCCCATTGGCTATGGCGTTGAAACGAGCATGCTCATGGATATCCACGACAGGTTCGGCATGGGGGCGATGGCCCAGGTGGACCTGGACAAGCGGGTGCACCGCAACCAGACCACGGTGGCGCTCGGCCGCATGTCGTTCGGCATCATCCAGACCTTCATAGCCAAGCTCCGTGCCTCCGGCAAGGCGAGCATGGCCGGTGAGCTGTACAAGACGATGATACAGTTCGAGCTGGAAGGCGGCGCATACCGCCGCAAGGAGAGCCGCATCGAGATCGTGGAGCGGCGGCCCATCATCGAACTGCCGGAATATATTGCCAAATTCCCTGAAAGGGCCGGCTCTGCATGAGAGTGCTGATCGTCCACTACCACCTGAAGCCCGGCGGCGTGACGACGGTGATACGCCGCCAGCTTTCCGCCCTCGCGACGCTCGGCGTGGATGCTGCTGTGCTCTCCGGAGAGGCCCAGCCGGGTTTCAGCGGCACCGTGTCGGTGGAACCGGCGCTCGCGTACGATGAGCCGCTTCCGGGGCTGTCGGACTGCCCCGACGAGCCGGATCCCGCCAGGGTTGCAGCCATCGTGGCTGCGGTACGCAGGGAAGCAGACGCCCTCGGTGCCGATACGGTCATTCACGTGCACAATCCGACGATACGCAAGAACTCCTCGGTGCTTGCCGCCCTCGCGGAACTGGCCGCGGCCGGGCGGCCGCTGGTGCTGCATGTGCATGATCTGGCGGAGGACTGGCGGCCTGACGTGTACTCCGGGCAGCCGTATCCACAGGCCGCGCACTGGGCCACCATCAACCAGTTCGACGCCGCGGCATTGCTGAAGGCTGGTGCCGGGTCAGTGACTTTTCTGCCCAACCCGGTGCCATGTCCTGCCCGGCCGGAGGCTGCGGCGAGGCCAGGCAGTCCCGGCCTGCTGCTCTGCCCGGTCCGGGGCATACGGCGCAAGAACCTCGGCGAGGCGGTGCTGTTGTCGCTGTTCGCGCGGCCGGGCAGCCGCGTGGGCATAACGCTGCCGCCACTGAACCCCAGGGAACTGCCGCACTACGATGCCTGGCGCGAGGTCGTGTTACGGCTGGCCGCTCCGGTCGTGTTCGGGATGGGCCTGAAAGCCGGCCTCGACGAACTCTACGCGGAGGCCTGCGCGGTGCTCACGACATCCATCAAGGAAGGCTTTGGCATGTCGTTCCTTGAGCCGGCTTCGCGGGGGCGCGCCACGCTGGGCCGGCGCCTGCCGCGCGTCGTGCCTGATTTCGAGCGCGCGGGACTTACCTTTCCGGCACTCTATGATTCCATCGTGGTGCCCGCGGGATTCTTCGACGCCGGGGCCTTTGCCAGCCGGATCACAGCAGTCGTGGATCAAGCCATGCAAGCCTATGGCCGGCCGGAAACCTGCACCGGCTCTGCGGTGGTTGGCTCCATCCTGGAAGCTGGCAACGCCGGCCCCGATTACGGGCGCCTCGACGAGCTGGCCCAGGCCCAGGTGCTGGAGACGCTGGCCAACGACAGGCGGGGCATGGGAGCCTTCATCTCGGCAAATCCATGGGTGGAGCACTGGGACCAGGCCGCCGACAACCTTGAACCGCCATCACGGGGAGCGCTCGAACCCTGGTCTGAAGCAGTCTACGGCGAGCGGCTCGTGAGGCTCTACCGGAAAGCCCTGGTAGGGGGCGGCGGCCAAGGGCCGGACAAGCAGTCGCTCCTGGAGCAGTACCTCAGACCGGAGGCCTTCCATGGCGTTGGTATCTGACTTTTCAGCAACGCTGATAGAAGAACTCAGGCGCGTAGTGGCCGACCGAGGCATAGAACGCTCGACGGACGATGGAGAACCGGACCTGTTCGTGCCGCCCGCCAGGGTACCGGCAGAACTGGCACGGATCGCGGGGCACTCGTTGCCTGCAACGCCGCTGGCCGTGGCCGTGGACGTGTACGGAACCCTGCTGGCCAATGCCGCGGGCGAGATCGGTCCGGGAGCAGCCTTGGACGACAGCTGGGCGGCGGTTCCGCATGACATGGCGGGACGCCTCCACTTCCTCGAAGAGGAGGATCATACGGGCAA
>CAXZAJ010000324.1:0-4374 GCA_964293355.1 uncultured bacterium | reverse complement strand
CCGTGAAAGGCACATGCCAGCGAATCGCACACCCCGGCACACGCGGCAACCTCGGGTGAACCTGGTTCGTTCCAGCGAAGCTTGCACAGGTAGGATGTATCGAAGTACAGCTGTTTCACGCGCGGTCTCGGTCGTCTGAAATCGATTCAGTCGAATCGAGGTACGAATCGAGCTTGCCGCTCTCCGCCATAGCCTTGTATTTGGGCAGGAGCTCCGCTGCGCTCCAATACGGTACTTTTTCGTCTTGGGTTGAAGTCTGGATCAGCAGTTCCCGGGACAAGGCCTTGATCATCAATTCCCGCAAGCGGATCCCATGCTCTATGGCCATTATCCTGGCTTTCTTGTAGAGGTCATCCGGGATATCTATAGTAGTCTTCATGTGTACATATTCCCATTTTTATGGTTTGCCGTCAAGACATATTCAAATTCTATCCGGGTCAACCCCCTGATTTCAGTTCTTTGAAAAAATACACCTCAAGCCACTGTTCAACTCTACTCGCCAGAAAAAAAACGGTAAATTTACCAGACGGAAAATCTTCCCAGCGACCGTATGACTCTCTTCTATGGAGACCGGCCCATCGTAGAGCCTGACTGCTTAAAACAAGGGATATTTAGTAAGAAACCGTAGAGCTCAGACCCCAAAACCTTCACCCCCAGGGGTTGAGCAAGCGAACGCCCATGCCCTGAAAATCAGCCACGTTCCGGGTAACGAGCGTCAGACCATGCGTCAAGGCACTGGCTGCAATCAATGAATCCATGACGGGCGGCTTCAAGCCCTGTGCCTCCAACCGGCTTACCAATGCTGCCCACTCCCGGATTACATCGCCATCAACTGAAATAATCCGTCTGTGATGGGTAATCGACAGGCTTTCCACCCAGTGCTGCAATTCCTTCTTCTTGAACCCATCCGGTACACGCAAGACCCCGTGCAGTAATTCACCAAGTACCAGGCACGACAGGTACTGATCAGCTTCCTTGATGGTGTTGGCCCACATAACCACTGATTCCTTGGGTTGCTTGCGGGAAAACTCGGAGAAAACGCAGGTATCCAGCAGGTACATTCAAAACACCACTGACCGCATGCCGGAAGTATCACGAACTATGTCAAGTTCAGCGTCCTTCAAGGGTGACTCCAGCAAAAATGCCGCCAGGGATTGCTCATTCCCCTGCATTTCAGCCCATTGAGCTGCCGATACTATGACCACCGCATCCTTGCCATGCCTGGTCACCCGTTGAACACCTTCGGTGCAGGCTCTCTCTACTACCTCGGAGAAACGGTTTTTCGCATCCTGCAATGACCACTGCATATTCTGCCTCCTTCAGATATCTGTCCAGCCTGTCTAGATTATATCAATAATGCGTTTATATTTCAAACCATCTGTTTGGGTACAGGACAGGCCCTGTCAGGATGAATGCACCGGGCGAGCTCTTGGTGTAAGCCGAATCAAGCTTCCAGCCCTTCCAGCCAGCTGAAAAGTTCGCGCACCGAAAGACCATCCTTGTCATGCGGAGCGCTGGTAGCAATCAGGTCTTCATTTCCCTACCAGATCAGGGTATGATGCCTTTGCGCGCAAGGAGTCACCATGAGGATCGACATAGCCGTTACCAATGCCGTCATACGCGGACTCTTCAGGATACTGTGCAAGCTGGACATAGACGACATCAAGAAGTTGCCGGTGCAGGGTCCCGCGCTGCTCGTGATGAACCACATCAATTTCCTCGAAGCACCATTTTTCGCTACGTTTCTGGCGCATACGAAGCTGGCGGCGCTGAGCAAGAAAGAAAACCTGGCCAGTCCCGCATACAAATATTTTACATCAATCTGGCATGCCATCCCGATAGACCGCAACGGGGTGGATACCGAGTCGTTCAACCGCTGCCTGGCGTGGGTGGGTGACCAAGGCATTCTCGGCCTCGCGCCAGAGGGCACGCGGAGCAAGACCGGCATCCTGCAGCAAGGCAAGGCCGGCGTGGCGATGCTGGCCCAGAAGGCCGGCGTGCCGGTCTACCCCATCGCCCACTGGGGTGCCGAGGACTTCTGGCACAACCTTAAAACCTTCAGACGCAGCCCCTTTCACCTGCGGGTCGGCGCGCCGTATATGATAGAGCCGGCCGGTTCCATGACCAAGACGGTGAGGCAGGAAGTGGCCGATGAGATCATGCAATCTATCGCCGTAATGATGCCGGAGCAGTACCGGGGAGCGTACGCGAATATGGCGAACAGCCAACCCAGGCACCTGAAACCCTTAGCGGCCATAACCGGAGGAGAGCATATCGTCGATCGGGCATAGTTGCATTTTGACAACATTCGATATTGTGTCTAGCACAAACCTGACTATAGTGGTACTGTAAACTCGCGGGTGGATAGCCTCCGGCCCGCAAGGAGTGTCCCATGGTCAATTTGGAACGACAGACCCTGCCCGTCATGCTCAAGGCCGCGACAACTGCGTACGGCCCCCGGCCCGCGCTCAACCGCGTGGTGGACGGCGCCATACAGCCCGCGTATACCTATGACGCACTTGCGGCCGCGGCCAGCAAGTTCGCGGCGCTGCTCGGAGACCTGGGCGTAGCCGCTGGGGACCGCGTGATGCTGATCGGCGAGAACCGCCCCGAATGGGCTGTAGCATATTTCGGCATCGGCATGGCCGGTGCGGTCGTGGTGCCGGTACTCGTAGATTTTCTGCCTGAACAGATAGCAAACGTTGCCGCGCATGCTGAAATCAAGGCTGTCTGCGCAACTGAAAAAACGCTGGCTAAACTCTCGCAGGTGGACGCGAAACTGCCCCTGCTCAGGATAGACGCGATGGACGCAGCAGGCATCGTAACCCGCGAAGCAGGCGTGCCCGGACACCGCACGTTCAACGAACCCGGCGCAGCCTTGCCTGGGGACAAACTCGTCGCCAATGACATGGCGTGCATCATCTACACCTCGGGCACCACGGGCAACTCCAAAGGCGTCGTGCTGACCCACGGCAACATCGTATCAGACGTGGAAGCGACGCGGGCCGTGTTCGCGTTGCGGGAAACAGACCGCGTCCTGTCCGTTATGCCGCTTGCCCACACGCTGGAGAGCACCATGGGCCTCCTGACGCCGGTACTGCAGGGCTGCTCCATATACTACCTGGACAAACCTCCGACCGCGCCGGTGCTGGCCGCTGCATTGCTGGTGGTCAAGCCGACCGTCATGGTCATCGTGCCTCTCATAATCGAGAAGCTGTACCGGGCCAAGGTTGAGCCAAAACTGCGCGACCATCCGCTCTACAAATTCGGGCCGACAAAAAAGCTGGCCATCAAGGCCGCGGGTCGCAAGCTCGAGGCCGCGTTCGGCGGTTGCATACGCTTCCTGGGTATAGGCGGCGCTTCATTGGCCCGCGACGTGGAGCAGTTCCTGCTTACGGCGGGTTTCCCCTACGCCATCGGGTATGGCCTGACCGAGACGGCACCGCTCGTATGCGCTGCCATTCCGCACAAGACGAAACTCGGCTCCACCGGCCGCGTGCTCGACGGCATGCAGGTGCGCATCGTACCGCCTGCCGACGCTGAACATGCTGGCACCGTGGCCGCGATGGGTAGCGACGTAGAAGGTGAAATCCAGGTACGAGGCCCCAACGTGATGAAGGGCTACTACAAGGATCCCGAGCGCACCGCCGAAGTCTTTACCGCCGACGGCTGGTTCCGCACCGGCGACCTGGGCTCATACGATGCCCAGGGCCTGGTCCATGTAAAGGGCCGCCTCAAGGCGATGATCCTGGGTCCATCGGGCGAGAACATCTACCCTGAAGAGATAGAATCCACGCTGGCTTCCAGCGGCCTCGTGGAAGAGGCGCTGGTGTACGCGGCCAAGGACGGCACGCTGGTGGCAATGGTAGTGCTCAACGACTGGGCAAAAGCCCTGCTCGGCGGTGCCAAAAATGCCGTTGGAGAAGCCATGCATGTTGTTGACGGAGCGAAAACGGCCGTCATGGGCGCGGTCCGGGACGCTTCGGGCGCAGTCCGCGATGCGTCGCACGCGGCTGCCCAGGAGACAGAAAAGTTGCTGACCGGCCTGCGCTCGGCGACCAACGCCAAGTTGTCGTCATTCTCGCGCATAGCCAAGGTGGTGCGCCAGGAACAGCCGTTCCAGAAGACGGCCACGCTCAAGATAAAGCGCTACCTCTACCCGGAGACGGAGACGCCGTCCACCTGAGTCTGCGTTACAACGGCTGGCACCCAGATGGCAAACCTGCAGACGGGGTCGCCGGCCAGTACTGAAGAGACCACCGTGGCCTTGGTGGGCTCGCCGAAAGCCACGTCGAACAGGAACTTCGTGTAGCCGGCGGAGCACGCGCACCATGCAGCGGGCACGCCGGCTCCGTTTTCTGTAATCGATGAAGC
>CAXZAJ010000323.1:0-4380 GCA_964293355.1 uncultured bacterium | reverse complement strand
CACCGCGCCGCCTGCGAGGCCCAGGAGGTGGGTGCAGACGCGGTCCAGGAACCGGCGGTCGTGGCTGACCACCAGGGCCGTGCCGGCGAAACTGTCGAGGGCCTCCTCCAGGGCGCGCAGCGTGTTGACGTCCAGGTCGTTCGTCGGCTCGTCGAGCAGGATGACGTTTGCGCCTTCCTTGAGCATGATGGCCAGGTTGAGCCTGTTGCGCTCTCCGCCGGACAGCACGCCGACCTTTTTCTGCTGGTCTCCGCCGGAGAAGTTGAACCACGAGCAGTACGCCCTGCTGTTCACTTCCGGTACGCCGCCCAGTTTCATGATGTCCAGCCCGCCCGAGAGCTGCTCGTAGACGGTCTTTTCCGGGTCGAGGCCCTCGCGCATCTGGTCCGCGTAGGCCAGTTTTACCGTTTCGCCTATCTTGAGCACGCCGCCGTCGGGTTGCTCCTGGCCGGCTATCAGCTTGAACAGGGTGGTTTTGCCTGCGCCGTTGGGGCCGACGATACCGACTACGGCTCCCGGCGGCACGGTGGACTCGAGGTCCTGGAACAGCACCTTGTCGCCATAGGCCTTGGTCAGCCCCTTGGCGTCTATCACCACGCCGCCGAGTCTCGGCCCGGGAGTGATGACCAGTTTCGTCTCGCGTATCTTCTCCCGCTCGCTGTCCGCGAGCAGTTTCTCGTACTGCGTGATGCGGGCCTTGGACTTGGCGTGCCGTCCCTTGGGGCTCATGCGCACCCACTCGAGTTCGCGCTCGAGGGTCTTGGCGCGCTCGGAGTTGCCCTTTTCTTCAAGTTCGAGCTGGCGGCCTTTCTGGTCGAGCCAGCTTGAATAGTTGCCCTTCCACGGGATGCCTTCGCCGCGGTCAAGTTCGAGTATCCAGCCCGCCACGTTGTCCAGGAAGTACCGGTCGTGCGTTACCGCGATGACGGTGCCCTCGTACTGCTGCAGGTGGCGTTCTAGCCAGGCCACCGTCTCGGCATCGAGGTGGTTCGTCGGTTCGTCGAGGAGGAGGATGTCGGGCTTCTGGAGGAGGAGCCTGCACAGGGCGACGCGGCGGCGCTCTCCGCCGGAGAGCACGTCGACGATCTGGTCGGCAGGGGGGCAGCGCAATGCTTCCATCGCCAGGTCCAGGCGGGCATCGAGGTTCCAGCCATCCAGCTCCTCGATTTTTTCCTGGAGCTTTGCCTGCTTGTCAGCCAGCTTGTCAAAATCCGCATCGGGGTCGCCGAAGGCTTCGCTGACCTTCTCGAATTCCGCCAGCGCATCGACGATTTCCTGTACACCTTCGGAAACGATCTCGCGCACGGTCTTGCCGGCTTCGAGTTTTGGTTCCTGTTCCTGGATGCCAATGGAGAACCCAGGCGAGCAGTTGGTCTCGCCGGCGAACTCCGTATCGGCACCCGAGAGGATGCGCAGGAGGCTGGACTTGCCCGAGCCGTTCAGCCCTATCACGCCTATCTTGGCGCCGTAGTAATAGCTGATTGATATGTCCTTGAGGACCTGTTTGGTACCGTACTTCTTGGAGACGCGGTACATGGAATAAATGATCTTCTTGTCGTCGACTGTGGCCATGACGCCAGTATACCGGAAAACGCCTCATCGTTTGAATAGGCTATGGGCTGGTTCGATCCGCCGGCCCGTGTTAGAGTGTGTGCAATGGAAACGATTACCCCGGAGCAGTTGGACATCCGGTTCGGGCGGTTCACAGAACGCGACATGGAACGCGACTTTCGTGCCTACGAACTGGATGCAGGGTACAGAAGCTTATCTCTGGTACTCCCGTTGCTCGGAACCCTGTTTCTGGGTTTCAGCGTGCCAGACCTGCTCACGCTCGGCCTGGGGAGCTCGGTTGCAGCACTCTTTCTGGCCCGCCTGATTTTCTTTACTGTAGCCGTAACAGCTCCGCGTTTCCTCCGGAGCGATGTTCCCCTGTTCAAGCGAGAACTGGTGCTCGGTGCCGTGACTGCGTGCGGCATCGCTGTATTCGGCTTCGCCATGTTCATATACCGTGACGGCGACATCTATCTGCAGGCCATGAGCGTGCTCATCATGGTGGCGGCACAGTCCCTCGTGCCAAACCGCTTCTCGGTATCGGTACTGATATCGCTCGTTATCGTGGCATTAGGCATCGTCAGCGTTGAATCCCGTGCTCAAGCCCTGCCTGTGATGATAAAAGCGGCTTTCTGGGTAGATTTCCTGCTGATGGCCCTTGTCTGCACGATCATCTGGTTGCGGACCTGCAGATCCAGGCGTCGCGAGTACATAAAGGCCAGAGAGCTGGAGCATATCTCAAGGACCGATCCGTTGACCGGACTTGGAAACAGGCGGTACCTGTCTGACCGTTTCGCGGAGGCCCAGTCACGGTCGGCGCGCTATGGCGAAACGTATGCGCTCATTCTCGTAGACCTGGACCGATTCAAGAGCCTCAACGACAACTTTGGCCATGAGGCCGGAGATGAAGCCCTCAAGGAGACGAGCAGGCGTTTCGCCGCGGCTTTGCGGTCAGAGGACTCGCTTTCTCGATGGGGCGGCGAGGAATTCGTCATCCTGCTCTCGTACGCCACGGTGGAAGCTGCCCTGGAATCGGCCAGGCGACTCCGTTCGGTGCTGAGTTCGACGACCATGGACATCGTCGGCACGGTAACCGCCAGTTTCGGAATTACCCTGCTTCGCTCCAGCGAAGCGCTGGCCGATGCGGTGGCCCGCGCCGACCTGGCCCTGTACCGTGCCAAGGATGCGGGCCGCGACCGGGTGGAGTTCGAACCCTAGGAGCCACGTTCCGTTCTGCTTGACCCCCTGCGGTCATCCCGGTCAGACTGGCGTGATGGACGACAACGAACTGCGGCTTGCCGAGAGCCGGGCCCGCGTATTCAAGGCCATGGCCCATCCCACACGCATGTGCATCGTGAGCATGCTCTCTTCAGGACCCAAGAACGTGGGAGAACTGACGAAAGCCGTCGGCTTTGACATGTCAACGGTTTCAAAGCATCTGTCCATACTCCGCGGAGCTGGCGGCGTGCTGGACGGGACGCGCGGCCCGAGCGTCTACTATTCGCTGTACTGCAAATGCATCCCTGAATTCATCAACTGCGTCGACGAGATAGTCCTGCACAAGGCCTGCCCGCGGACCTGGCACTTCGTTGCGGTTCGGGAACCAATCAACCTCGTCGAGGTTTGAGGATATGACTCATGGCCATAAGCCTCGCTGAAATCATCATCTTCTGCCTCCTCGCCGATTGGGCTTTCAAAGCCTTCAAGGTGCCTGGCCTCATAGGCATGCTCGTTGCCGGGGCTCTGCTTGGCCCCTCGGTATTCAATGTCATCGATCCCGCGTTGCTGCTGATAGGTACCGACCTCCGGATGATTGCGCTCATCGTTATCCTCCTGCGGGCAGGGTTCGAGCTGTCCAGGCACACGCTGCACCGGGTAGGTAAACAGGCGCTGCTCCTTGCGTTCCTGCCAGCCCTCTTCGAGGCGCTCGCGGCCACCGCTCTCGGCCCCGCGTTGCTCGGGCTGTCCAGGATGGAATCGGCGATACTTGGCTGCGTGCTCGGTGCCGTGTCACCGGCGGTGGTCGTGCCGATGATGGTAAGGTTCAACCAGGAACGCCGCGGTGTGGCCAAAGGCATTCCCACCCTCGTGCTCGCCGGCGCCAGCGTTGACGACGTCACGGTCATCGTCGCTTACAGCGTGCTCGTGGGCATCTACACGGGCGGAAACGTGAACATCGCCTGGAAGCTGGCGGGTATCCCGTTGTCCATACTCACAGGCATTGCGGCGGGTCTCGCGATCGGTGCCTTGCTGTACCGGCTCTTCGACCGTTTCAATCCACGGGCCAGCAAGCGGGCGCTCGTCGTCATTGGGGTGTCCATCGTGCTCGTGCAGCTTGGCCACCGGCTTGAGGCCGCCGACATTCCGTTCGCGGCCCTGCTGGCCGTCATGGCGATAGGATTCATGATCCTTGAGAAGCGCGAGCATATGGCCCATGAACTATCAGGCAAACTGGTCAAGATATGGGTGTTTGCCGAGATCATCCTGTTCTCCATGGTTGGCGCGCAGGTGAATTTTAGAGCAGCTCTGCACGCGGGTTTCGGCGGGGTTGCGCTGATATTGATCGCCTTGGCGGCCCGATCCGTGGGCACGCTGCTCTGCACGCTCGGGGCTGGTTTCAGCCGCGACGAAAAACTGTTCATTGTCATCAGCTACCTGCCCAAGGCTACCGTGCAGGCTGCCATCGGTTCTGCTCCACTTGCGGCTATGGCGGCTGCCGGAATGTCGGCTGGCCCCCGTGAGGGGATACTCCCCGTTGCCGTGGTGGGGCTCGGGCTGGCCGCTCCAGCCGGGGGCCGCTGAGCCGGCGGCTGATTTCCGCCTGGCCAG
>CAXZAJ010000322.1:0-4383 GCA_964293355.1 uncultured bacterium | reverse complement strand
CACCACATCAACTCCTACAACGCGCAACAGCTCGCCGCCATCCGCCAGTGCGCCAAGGATAACGGCATCATCCTGACCGGCGGCATCGGCCCTACGAAGGAGAAGAACCTCTCCTCCGGCGACGCCGGCGGGCGCAAGGCGGGGCTGCCCATCGACGAACTGCTGGGCAACCAGCAGATCGTCATCAAGCCGCTGTCTGAATACCTTGGCAAGGTAGACGGCGTTTCCGGCTGTTCCATCCTGGGCGATGGCACGGTCAGTTTCATTATCGATACGGGACGGTTGTTGTCCTTGGTGCTTGAATGATACCGGTCCGGTCTGAACGACCGGCTCCAAAAAGAAACAGGAGGATTTACCATGCTTAAGAATCTGAAAGTGAGCGCCAGGCTGGCTCTGGGCTTCGGCCTCATGATCGTCCTGATCGTCGCCATCGCGCTGTTGTCGCTCATGCGCCTGAACGAGCTGAGTTCAGCGATCTATGTGCTGGTCAATGACCGCTACGTGAAGGTTGCGCAGGTCAATGACGCGATCAATGAAGTGAACCTGGTCGCCCGGGCTCTCCGGAATATGCTGCTGTGGGATACGGCCGAAGAAAAGAAGACGGAACTGGACCGGATTCTCGCCAGCCGCGTCACGATTGGCGCGATCGTTGATGATCTGACTGAATTGATAACGAGCGAAGAGGGCAAGCGCTTGCTCGCTACCATGAACGCAGCCAGAAACAAATATATAGTTACGCAAGAGTTGATAGTGGAATATGCGAATAACTTCGACAATGAGCCTGCCATTGGATTGCTCAAAGACCAGTACCGGACCGAGCAAGCGGAATACCTTACCGCTTGGGAGGCTCTAAGAGATTTCCAGTCCAATCTGGCCAGCACCGATGCAACCAAAGCGGAGGCTTCGACACAGCAAGCTACCATCCTCATTATCGGCATTGGCGTAGCGGCGGCACTCATAGCGCTGATAATGGCCCTCCTCATAACCCGTTCCATCGTTACCCCGCTCAGCCAGTGCATAGCGGCGGCTGTAAAGCTGGCCAAGGGTGAAACCAACATAGAGTTCAAGATCGACGGTAAGGACGAGTTGTCGGCCTTGCAGCGCGAGATGAAGACGATGACCGATACCATAGAGCTGCTCGTCGCCGAGGCCGCGATGCTCACCAAGGCGGCCGTTGAAGGCAAGCTGGAGACCCGCGGCGACAAGGAGAAGTTCAAGGGCGGCTACCACGACATCGTGGAAGGCGTCAACAAGACCCTGGACGCCGTCATCGGGCCACTCAACGTGGCTTCCGGTTATGTGGACCGTATCTCCAAGGGTGACATTCCCCCCAAGATCACCGACAACTACAACGGCGACTTCAATGTCCTCAAGAACAACCTGAACGTCTGCGTGGACGCCGTCAATGCGCTCGTGGATGATGCCACTATGCTTGCCCAGGCCGCCGTCGAAGGCAGGCTCCAGACCCGCGCGGATGCCACCAAGCACCAGGGCGACTTCAAGAAGATCGTGGACGGCGTCAACAAGACGCTCGACCTCGTCATAGACCCCATCAACGAGACCATAGCCATCCTGAAGCGCATGGCAGAGGGCGATCTGACCCCCACCATGACCGGCGACTACAAGGGTGACTTCGACGTGCTCAAGACGGCTCTCAACGACACGCTCGCGGCGATCAACGACCTCCTCGGTCAGGTGACCATGGCCGTGGACCAGGTAACCTCCGGTTCGCAGCAGGTGTCCCAGGCCAGCCAGTCGCTGTCCCAGGGCGCTACCGAACAGGCCAGCTCGCTTGAAGAGATCACCTCGTCCATCACCGAGATCGCCGGCCAGACCAAGCAGAACACCGAGAATGCGGTGCAGATGAACGGCCTCGCCAAGACCGCCCGTGATGATGCCGAGCAGGGCAACCTGCAGATGAAGGACCTCGTGTCCGCGATGACCGACATCAACAGTTCCGCCGAGGAGATCCGCAAGATAGTCAAGGCAATAGACGACATATCATTCCAGATCAACCTGCTGGCTCTCAACGCCAACGTCGAGGCCGCCCGCGCCGGTAAATACGGCAAGGGCTTCGCGGTGGTAGCCGAGGAAGTGCGCAACCTCGCGGTCAGGTCCGCCGGCTCCGTGCAGGAAACCACCAAGATGGTGGACGAAGCCATCAGCAACATCGGCAAGGGCAACGGCCTGGTAGCCGTAACGGCAAAGCAGCTACAGTCCATCGTCGGCGGCGCCGCGCAGGTTGCCACCATAGCGGAAGAAGTGGCCACGGCCGGTAAAGAGCAGGCTCAGGGGCTGGACCAGATCAGCACCGGACTCAACCAGATAGACCAGGTTACCCAGGCCAATACGGCAAGCGCAGAAGAGAGCGCCAGCGCCGCCGAGGAACTGTCCAGCCAGTCGCAGCAGCTCAAGGCGATGCTCGCCAAGTTCAAGCTGGCGGCCCGCGAGCAGCGGCTGACCAACGATGACGTGATGCGCATGCTGCAGACCGAGATGGGCAAGCAGAGCCTGGCAAATCGTTCAGGCATAACCCTGAGGCGCGACGCGGCTCCGGCACCCCAGGCGCATCCCGCGCTGGCCGCCGGCACTGCCTCCAAGACCGGCCGCAAGCCGGTGAATCCGGCCGATGTCATCGCTCTTGATGACGACGACTTTGGAAAGTTCTAGGAAAGGGGGAATCCATGGCAGAAGCCGTCAGGCGCGATGCCCGGGACGACCTCTTTCTCGATGACGACGAGAACGAGGACACCCAGGCCAACAAGTACATGTTCTTCCGTATCGCCGATGAATCCTACGGTATCGGCATACGGCATATCCTGGAGATCATAGAACTCCAGCGGATTTCAGCGGTGCCCGACATGCCGCCCTACGTCAAGGGCGTCATCAACCTGCGCGGCAAGGTGATACCGGTGGTGGACCTGCGCCTGCGCTTCGGGCTGCCGGAGCGGGTCTACGATGACCGCACGTGCATCGTCGTCGCCGATGTATCCCGCATCATGCTGGGGTTCATCGTCGACACGGTCGAAGAGGTCATAGAGATCCCCGAGAACAATGTCGAGGAAGCGCCAAAGTTCCGTACCCAGTCGGGCAAGGACCGGTACATCTCCGGCATGGGCAAGGTGGGCGAGGACGTGAAGATACTGCTCGATGTGGAAACATTGGTGCGGGATGAAGACGTCCAGGCCATCGCCAAGGCAGAAGGATCGGCGTAGGGCATGGATGACCTGATCCTGCCGCTGACGGACGGCGATTTCCGCTTCGTTTCTGACCTGGTGTACGATACCTTCGGCATCAAGCTCACCGAGCAGAAACGGAGCCTCGTCGCCACCCGGCTTTCCAAGCGGGTCCGTCAGCTGGGCTATTCCAGTTTTCACGACTACTTCGCCCATATCCGGGACGACCGGAGCGGGGCGGAGCTGTCGGAACTGATCAACCGCGTAACTACAAACCATTCGTACTTTTTCAGGGAGCGTGACCACTTCGATGTTCTGACCAACGATATACTCCCGGGCTTGGTGGACGAGGCGGCTGGCCGCGCCGGGGCCTCCATAAAAATATGGAGCGCTGGCTGCGCCGCAGGTGAAGAGCCCTACACCATGGCCATGATACTCAGGGACGTGATGTCAAAGCGGCCTGGCGGCGGTACCGTCGAAGCCAGCATCCTTGCCACCGATGTCTCCCTGTCTGCCCTGCTTGAAGCAAAAACAGGCGTGTACGGAGAGTCCAGACCCAAGGAACTGCCCAAGGCCTACCGCTCCTCGTTCCTGCAGGCCGCCGGGGCCGACGCCTGGGGCGTAACCGAGGCCATCAGGTCCATGGTCCTGTTCAAGCGCCTCAACCTGATGACCGTGCCCTATCCGTTCAGATCGCAGTTCGATGTGGTGTTCTGCCGCAACGTAATGATCTATTTTGATCCGCCGTCCAGGGCAAAGCTCGTCGACGCCATCTACAAGGTCGTAAAGCCGGGCGGCTGGTTCTTTATAGGCCATTCTGAAAGCCTGCCCCGGGATACCTGCCCATTTACCTACGTCCGCCCCGCTACCTATCGCAAGGAACTTTCGTAATGGGACCATCGCTGCGGGAACTGGGCCTCAATATCGTCGCGGTGGCCAACCAGAAGGGCGGCGTAGGCAAAACAGTGACGACACTGAACCTGGCCGCAGGCCTGGCCCGCGAGGGGCAGCGGGTGCTGGTGATAGATGGCGACCCGCAGGGCAACCTGACGCTACTGCTGGGGCGCCGCGCCGTCGCGCCTGCCAGCCCGCGCGCACCGCCCTCGCGCGGGCGCAAGCCAGCGCCCCCCCACCTCCCCGACCTACCAACTCCTGGGCGACGAGCTGGACAGCCCACGCGGACGCATCTACCTCATCAAACAAGTGC
>CAXZAJ010000321.1:0-4392 GCA_964293355.1 uncultured bacterium | reverse complement strand
TCTTTGCTTGAATTCTCCAATATGGATCTTCTTGCATGGTTCCGCACCAGAGGTCTGGACTTTGAAGAGGAAGAAGGTGGCAAGGTTTTCCCTGTCACCCGTAAGGCTGCCTCAGTGCTGGATATCCTTCTGGCTGAAGCAAAGCGTTTGGGCGTAGAGATAGTTGGCGAGCGGCGTGTTTTGTCAATTGCCAAGTCTGACGATTCATTTGTTATTGAAATTTCGCAGGAAATAATCAAGGCTGACTCAGTGCTCGTTTCGACCGGTGGAGCCTCATATCCGGTTACGGGTTCATCGGGGGACGGGTACGCTCTGGCCGCGGCGCTCGGCCATACTGTCGTAGAGCCAAGGCCCGCGCTGTCTCCGGTGTATGTAGCTAATTTCAGGCTAGGCTCTGTCGCGGGGCTTTCGTTCAAAGGCGCGGGACTCACGGTCCGTCGCAGAGGCAAAAAGCTGTCGTCGCACAGCGGTGATTTGCTTATAACTCACAAGGGCGTTTCGGGGCCGCTCGTACTGGATGCCTCGCGCGGGATCCAGTCAGGCGACCGCCTTGAAGTACGCTTTGCCGACACCGAACTGGACGCGTTCCGCAAGCATCTTGACGAACACCTGGCCGCCACTCCGCGTCGGCTGGTCAAGACCGTGCTTGCGGAGTGCGGCCTACCGCGCAGTCTTGCTGAACTGTTCTGCAAGCTGGCCGGCCTGGACGAGTCGGCCATGGCGGCAGACCTCAAGCGTAACTCCAGGGAAACGCTGTGTACGCTGGCTTGCGCCTGCCCGCTGGACGTAGCCTCGCTCGGTGATCTGGACGAGGCCATGGCTACGGCAGGCGGTATCGATCTGTCTGAAGTGCAGGCTAAAACCATGGAATCTCGCCTGGTACCCGGACTCTATTTTGCTGGCGAAGTGCTCGATGTGGACGGTGACACCGGGGGCTACAATCTGCAGGCAGCGTTCTCCACCGGGGCGCTGGCGGCGAGGGGGCTGGCAGCAAAAGCTGTACAATGTTCTATACAGCCTTCGCAATCAGCTTTGATCAATATCAGGGGATGTTATAAGGATCCTGGTCAGCCATAAAATTATAAACGCCTTCAGTAATGGTAGAAACCGACCAGCTGTCGCCGGTAGACGAACGGTGCACGGCGAAAATGTACTCGCCCGTCGCATCCGATAGACCATAGAGGATTTCATCACCAGAACTGATTCCTTGTGCGCTAGTAATATAGTTTCTGTTGTAGCCTAACATCCTGTCAATTTCGTTACTTGTGTACGTTCCATCGGTGCCGTCTCCGACATTCGCTAAAGTAAAAGAGCTCACGTCAATATACCTGGCAAGGAACGCTGGGGTATCAGTATACGTTTCAGTGAGCATTATCATGTAAGCCGCTCCGGCGACATCGCTTGTCATATCGTCCGTAATGTGAAAGTCGAAGTAGCCGTCTGTTTCATGGATGGCACCGGCCCATAGATCATTCGTGCCGCTACCAGAAGAATCGATTGAGTATGTTTCATTACTGATACCAGCACTATTTATAATGATGCTGGTGTCCGGAATACCACCGCCCATTCCACCGTTAGCCATTACGAATACTGAATAATTGCAGTCGGCTACGGGAATGCGGTAATACGAGGTAGAACCATTGGTGGCATTGCTACCAAGGCTTAAACCTGCACAAAGCATTTGGGGGGTACCTGAAGTGCCAAGAGTCATTGGCACGTTTCCTCCTCGAATGGCTCTAAATATCCCTGTACTTTCAAAGGGTTCAGAGTTGTCATATTCACCCATAAAAGAAAAATTGCCTATGATTGGTTCTCCGACCTCACCGAGCGACGTTATGGTGAATGTACTTTCAACTGAAAGTTGTTCGGGATTTATAGTGAAGCCTCCTACTGTGAGTGCTGTCTGGATCTGATCCGTACCTAGCATGAATGTTTTAGGAAGTTCAGTGAGTTCAGTATATGGAATACCAATTTGAAGAAGGGACTGATATGTGGAGTATGTGGCAGAATAGTCATAGGTGATGGTTATCATCAGATAAGGATCGCCAACGGTTCCAAACAGGAGCGAATCCATGCAGGCAATTATTGTCACACTCCTATCACCTGATTCTCCGAACAGCGGACCGTACGCCCGCATGTCCAAAGGTGCCACCACGGTGCCAGGAACGCCTTCGGAGATTGAACGCCGAAGTCCGTCTGTCGTGACGGTAAAGCCATTTACGAGCGTATATGCAAAGGTACTGGTATCAGAATCGGACATACCGTCTTTGAACGCTTTAGCCTTGAGAATTATGGATTCATCCACGATTTCGATGGGCGTATCAACTGCATATGTGGTAGAAGCTGCGCTTGGTTCTGTACCGTCCAGCGTATACCTGATTATCGTCTCATTTGTAGTAGTTGATAGTGTAATCTGGCGACCGATTACGATGTTCCCAGCCGCTACCGATGCGGTTGGAGCTGCTACCGACGGCGTTTGATCAACGACAGAATTCTGCCCGCTGATGATTATATCTTTTGTTGCGCATTTTTCAGAACCATCATTGGCGAGAGCCTTGATGGTAGCCGTCCCATTTGCAACCGCTGTCACCAAGCCGGTAGAACTGACGGTCGCGTAGGTTGAGCCCGTGGAGACAGACCAGGTAACCGTTTTGTCAGTAGCATCAGTAGGTGTTACGGCAGCAGTCAGTTGTAATGTTCCACCCGCAGTACTGATAGTATATGTATCGGTGGCATTGCTGATTGAAATGGCTGTGACAGAGGTACCGGAGAATGGATTTACACCAGGCGGGCATGCCGTAATGATTATGGCAAGTGGGAACAGGAGAAGCAAACCCACCTTGATCGGATGGTTTCGATACTTGTCTTGAGAACTTTTCATTTGGATACCTCCATGGAACTTGATGAATTTTGCCTTTCGGCATCGATTCAGTATGGCATGTACACATGGATTTCAAATGGGTCATCAGGCCCATTAAAATTTCTTGCGAAATAACTGGTTTATGATAAAATGCCTAACATGAATAAGGTATTATCAGCCTTGAAGGGGTTAGAGCACGATCCGCTGCTGCATCGACCAGTCATAACAGCAGTCAACATCAATAACTTCATACAGTGGTACAAATCAAAAGGTGGTATCCTGGAAAATCTTGAATTTCCGTATGCTGTTGATTGTTTCAAGCCTGGCTCTGACCAGAAATGGTTCAGCTATTTTGAGCATCTTGTTCTACAAAAAAAAATAATAGATTCTGTCGATGATTTTAACCTTTCCATGTATTTTGATATGGGTTATTCGATATTGCGAAATAAAATGATAGGATCATATAGAGCCATCATTGCTTTGATACCCAGAGACGCATATTTGAATTTACTCTGCCGGTTGACAAAGACATTTCAGACATATACCGATTTATCCATAACAGAATCTGGTAAAAGCTGGTGCAAGGCGAGGATGGATGTTGATTCCAATTACAATGCATACTCTCTCGGAGGGTTGGCTCATAATATAACCGGAATAGTCTGTGCGGCAATTTCGTTTAAATTCAACACGACTTGTACCTATAAAATCATTCGAACTCAGAACTTGCTTGAAAATGTTGTGCTGTGTGCCTATGAGCGATACGGGTTGACCTATAAAGATGATGATTCATATATTTTTATACAGGGACAGGTTATTGGCCGGCGATTGTTTTCTGTAGATGATCAAAAAGCAACGGGCATAGAAATAATAAACAATTTTGAGCAGAATGGGATTGTGTTACTGGAAAAAGGTATGATATTCGATGCTCCATATTGCGAGGTTGAAATAAACTGGGGTGCTAATATTTCTGTTTTCTCAAAATTCAGACATGTAATCCAAGGATTTTATGCACGGTCTCACTATGGATTGGAGCTTGAAGCAAAGTTACTTGATTCGCAACGGAGATATTTTGAAGCTTCGGAAGCTAAAGAGGAAGCATTGTTTCTGGCTAAAGAACTTGAACTAAAAAACAAGGAAATGGAAGGATTAATCCATTCTCTGGAATCGAGAGTTGAAGCTCGAACTGCAGAATTGCAAGCTTCCATAATGCGCTTGAGGCATCAAGACATTATAAAAAATAATCTTTTGGCAGCTCTCTCTCATGAATCAAGAACCCCATTGGCCTTGATCAAGGGACCTCTTGATAGAATACTGCGAGGGGATGCTGGTTCCAGTATCTCTACTTCGGACAAGCGGCTTCTTGATATGTCCCACCAACTTGATCTCATTATGGATGTGCTGAACGGTATACTTGATTTTACGATGCTAGAAGCGGGTAGTGATGCGATTCGAATGATTCCAATCGATATAATCCAGATTATTGCAAATGTTGCATCAAGCTTTACACTACAGATTTCCAGTTCGGGGCTAAC
>CAXZAJ010000320.1:0-4397 GCA_964293355.1 uncultured bacterium | reverse complement strand
CGAAGGCCTGGGTCATTCCGAGGAGGAGAACGCCCGAGATGGCCGTTGCGCGGACTATGGTCCGCTTGCTGATGAGGTGCATGGTGCCCCCTTTCCGATGCCCGTAGCTGACGTTTCCGGCGGCTCGGGCGGGAGGCGGCGGGGTTTTCCCCGTCCACCCAGTGACCAAGTCTCCCTGGGTCTGGCTTGCGCCGGACGGGTAGGAGACAAGGTTCGGAGAACTGTGATGTGGCTGTTCCGGCACAACGTGCGGGACCCGGCACCCGACTTGACGGGTGCCGAGGCGGGCAATGGTAACCGACTATCCGGCTCTGGTCAACAAATCGATAAAAACGAACGCAAAGACTATTCTTCCATGTCAAAGACGCGGATGTCGAACCAGAAACCCGACGCGGTGACCGAGTCCAGTTCCGCCTTGACGATGGCGGTGTGGCCGTCTTCTATTTCCAGGAGTCTGGCGAAGGCCCTGGACGATTCGGCCGGAAGTTCGGCCACGAGCTTTCTATAGAAGACACTGGTTTCCTGCTCGGCCTTGAGCGCGTGCTCGAGGGCGGTGAGCTTGCCGCCGTCAGGATGCGCATGGATGGCGGATCTGGCCCTCGCGATGGCAGCGTCGAGGTCTGCCGGCAGCGAGGTCTCGATGGCGGAGGCATTTGGCAGCTCGCCCGTTTTTGCACCAACCAGCGCGTGCTCGATGAAGGCGACATGTCTGTCTTCGTCTACTGCGAGGAAGTCGAAAAACACCCGGGCCTCGGGCACGGTGGCATCCGCGGCAGCCTGCGCGTACAGGTCCCTGATGCGCATTTCATATCCCAACGCCTTCTCCAGCGCTTCTGTAACGGTCATGGTTGAACCTCCTGGCGTCCGGACGCCCTTGTTCTACACTATAGGGTACGAATCATTCCCCGTCGAGGCCATCAGGTGCTGCCTGGCCCAGTCCGATCAGCTGTTCTTTGAGGCTGCCGGCCTTGCCTCTCTCCACGACGATGCGCAACACATCGCCAGGCTGGATGTCCAGGCCGGCATGGGGGTAGAGGTCTTCTTCGCCGTGCTCCACGCTGACAAGTATGCAACCTTCCGGCAGGTGTTCCTGCACATGGGTGCAGGTCTCCAGTATCGAGCCTTCCAGTACCGGAATATACAGGAGCACAGGCCGTGAACTCTCTGACGTGCGCGGTTCAGGTACCACCTGGGCCAGCAGTGAATCGTAGATGGGCTTATTCCCCACGAGACCCGAGACCAGCGAAGCTATGACCGACACGAATATGAACGCGGGAAAGTGCGCAAAGCTGCCAGCCATCTCGGTGATGAGCACCGCGCCGGTGATGGGGGCCCTGACGACCGCGGTAAAGAAACCCACCATGCCTATGAGTATGTAGTTTTCCATGTAGCCCGGAGGAACGCCCAAGAATCCGAGCAGGCCGTGCGATAGCGCTCCGAGCAGGGCTCCGATCGCCAGCATGGGCAGAAAAATGCCGCCTGGCGCACCCGAAGCGTAGCAAAACAGCGTGAACAGCAGTTTTCCCGCGAGCAGGGCGGCGATGGCCCACAGCGAAAACTCGGCGTGCTGTATCAGTTCTATAAGCTTGTCACCCCCACCGGTCAGTACCGGAAGGGCGAGGCTGATGCCAGCAACGACGATGAACGCCGAGACGAGCCTGCTCGTCTGGCCGCGCGCTATCCGCCGGTACAGCTTCTGGAAGCCGAGGAGTCCGCTGTTGAAAAGCCTGCCGAAGATGCCGGTCAGGATACCGATGAATAAAATCGAACTGAAGTACATGTTCAGTGGCAATGCCCCCGCAAGCTTTATGCCGAAGACCGGTGAGTTTCCATAGAAGGCCCACATCACCGCGTTGGCGGAGAACGACGCTATGAGCGAGCTGGTCATGATGGTAGGGGACACGTTCTTGTGGAGTTCCTCCACACAGAACAGTACTCCCGCGAGCGGCGCGTTGAAGGCTGCGGAAATTCCCGCAGCCGCCCCGGCCGTTACCAGGTAGCGCCGGTATTCGCTGCGGTCGATGAGGTCGCTGACGGCTTCTCCCGTCAGGGCGCCGAGCTGTATTGAAGGGCCTTCCCGGCCCAGTGAAAAACCCACGCCGAGGGCAAGGCTGCCACCCAGGAATTTTGCCGGCAATTCCTTTTTCCAGCTGGGCTGGATGCGGCGCATGAGCGAGGCCTTGACCTGGGGTATGCCCGAGCCCTTTATGTACGGCGCAACCTTGACCAGCAGGGCGACCAGCAGCCCGAGAGCGGCCGCGCTGGCGATCCAGATGACAACGGATGGCAAAGATCCGTTGTACAGCGCCAGCACGCCGTATCTGCGTTCCTCAAGGAACGCGATGGAGGCGCGGTAGCCCACGATGATGCATCCGGACAGTACTCCGACGAGGACGCTGTACCCGTAGATTTCAGCTTTTTTTCTTTGATGTGAAAATTCCGATGGAATGGTTGAACGGTTCATGACCCCATACTACCACTCTGACTGATAGGGTAAAAGACCCGGAGCATGATGCTCCCGGCGTTCACCAGAGCCTCCGGATCGTGGTATACTGGCTTACGCCCGCCGAGCGAGAGCGCGGGCTGCCAAAGGAGCAAGCAATCATGGCCGAACAGAAGATAGTAGAGTGCGTACCCAATTTCAGCGAGGGCAGGGACAGGTCGATCATTGACGCCATAGCAAAATCCATCCAGGCGGTGCAGGGCGTGTCCCTCCTCGATGTGGATCCGGGGGCCGATACCAACCGTACCGTGTTTACCTTCGTGGGCGATCCCGATGCTGTCGTAGAAGCGGCCGTCAGGTCCGCCGCCACGGCCCGCGCACCCATCGACAAGGCCAAGCACACCGGAGCGCACCCGCGCATGGGTGCCATGGACGTCTGCCCCTTCGTGCCGGTCTCCGGCGTTACGATGGAAGAATGCGTTGAAATGGCGAAGAAGGCGGCTGCCCGCATCGCGGCCGAACTGTCCGTACCCGTCTACCTGTACGAGCACGCCGCGAGCCGTCCCGAGCGCCGCAGCCTGGCCGACATCCGCTCGGGCGAATACGAAGCATTGCCGGACAAGCTGGGCAAGCCCGAATGGAAGCCTGATTTTGGCCCCGCCGCTTTCGTGCCGGGTTGGGGCGCTACCGTCGTGGGTGCCCGCGACTTTCTCGTAGCCTACAACGTCAACCTGAACACCCGCGACAAGAAGCTCGCCAACGAAGTTGCGCTCGCCGTGCGGGAAGGCGGAAGGGCCGCCCGCGACGCAGCAGGCGCCATCGTCAAGGGAGCGGACGGCAAGAACGTCATGGTTCCTGGGAGGCTCAGGCATGTGCGCGCCATAGGCTGGTACATCGATACCTACCGCAAGGCGCAGGTCTCGATCAATTTGACCAATTACCGCGAGACGCCGCTGCACGTGGTTTACGAGACGGTAAAGGAAGAAGCCGAGAAGCTGGGCCTGTCCGTCTGCGGCAGCGAGCTGGTCGGCCTCGTTCCGCTTGCGCCGCTCGTCGAAACGGGGCGGTATTATCTGGCGCGCATGGGCAAGAGCCAGGGTGCTCCGGAATCAGAACTCATCGAACTGGCCGTGGCCACGCTCGGTCTGGATTCGGTAGCGCCCTTCGATCCTGCCAAAAAGATAATCGACTACGTGGCCAGGCCGGCCGCGCCTCTCGTCGGCTTGACCGTCGCCGCGTTCGTCGATGAAGTGTCCAGCGATTCACCCGCGCCCGGAGGCGGCTCAGTAGCCGCGCTGGCAGGCTCGCTGGCAGCCGCGCTCTCGGCGATGGTCGCCAACCTGACTGTGGGAAAGAAGGGCTACGAGTCAGTGTGGGATGCGATGTCCGGCATGGCCGTGCGCGCCCAGGCGGTGAAGCTGGCTCTGGTCCGCGCCGTGGATGCTGACACCAACGCGTTCAACGCCGTCATGGACGCCATGAAGCTGCCCAAGGCCACTCCGGCTGAAAAAGCCGCGCGCGACGAGGCTTTGCAGGCCGGCTACAAGTCAGCCATCGAGGTGCCGCTGGCCACCGCGGAAGCCTGCGTCGAGGCGCTTGAACTGGCCCTGCTGGCGGTTGAGGGCAACCGCAACTCGGCCTCCGATGCCGGCGTGGCGGCGCTTATGGCCAAAGCCGGCGTGCACGGAGCCGCGCTCAACGTGCTCATCAACCTGGGCTCGGTAACCGACCCGGCCTACGCCGCATCAATGAAGGCGTCCGTAGCCCGTCTCCGCACCCACGCCGACACCCTCTGCTCCCGCGCCCTGACCGCCGTAGAATCCACCTTCCAGTAGGCCTGATACACAGAGAAGATGAGGAAGAGGGATCGAGAATAGGAAATTTTGGCACAGAGACACAGAGAAGATGAGAAAGAAGGGAATGAGAAAAAAGGAGAGAAGTTTAAAACCTCTTT
>CAXZAJ010000319.1:0-4402 GCA_964293355.1 uncultured bacterium | reverse complement strand
AATCACCTTCTGCCACGACGAGAGCTTTCTTGCAGTCCATCATTCCCGCGCCAGTTTTTTCGCGCAGGTTCTTTATATCGCTGGCCTTGATTTCCACAATAGGCTCCTTACTTGGCGTAGTATTTATCTTCCTCGACGATGGGTTCTTCCGCTGCGGTACCGGCTGTAGCGGCGGCGGCTACGGCAACACCAGCTACTTCAGCAACGGCGGCGTAGGTAGCGGGATCAACTTCCACTTCTTCCTCGTCATCAACAGGCTTGGTCTCTTCAACCACAGCAGCGCTCTCTTCATCCTGCAAGGTCTCGATGATCTTGAGACCAGTCTCGCTTTCCGCCTCGACCACCGCATTGGCAATTATCTGGGTGAACAGGGAGATGGAGCGGATGGCGTCATCGTTGCCGGGGATAGGGTAGTCGATGCCTTCAGGATTGCAGTTCGTATCAACGACAGCGACGATCGGAATGCCAAGGCGCTGGGCTTCAGCTACGGCAATGGCTTCCTTGCGGGTGTCGATAACAAAAATTACACCGGGAAGCTTGGTCATGCCCTTGATGCCTGAAAGGTTCTTCTCGAGCTTGGCCTTTTCCTTGTTGAGTTGGGCCTGTTCCTTCTTGGTGAAGGACGAAAAGTCTTCTTTTTCAAGCTTGATGAGTCGTTCGATCGACTTGCGCACGGTGGAAAAATTGGTGAGCATACCGCCCAGCCAGCGATTGTTCACATAGAACTGCTCGCAACGTTCAGCTTCTTTCTGGATGGCCTGCTGGGCTTGTTTCTTGGTGCCAACAAAAAGAACAGGCTTGCCCGATGCTACCGTCTTGCGGACGACATCATAGGCTTCCTTGATTGACTGGATTGTCTTTTGCAGGTCGATGATGTGGATGCCGTTGCGCTCTGCGAATATGAATTTCTTCATGCGCGGATCCCAACGCTTGACCTGGTGTCCGAAATGGACTCCGGACTCCAAAAGGCTCTTCATGGTGACTACAGCCACGTGTTCCTCCATTGGCCTCCGAACGTATCGGGGCCCCCCTTCACTTGTTCTCATCGCAAGAACGATCGAAATCGTATCGAGTGCGATGGAAGATTCGACGCCGCGACCAGTGGTCAGGACGTCGCGTTGACCTTTTTCCCTAATGGAAATGGAAAGCCAATCCAGCAAAGAATGGCATAAAACTCATGCAGTGGCAAGCCCACGACACCAGAAAACGAGCCCTCCAGCCATTCTACAAAAAAGGCGCCATGTTCCTGGATACGGTAAGCACCAGCCGCCCCTTGCCATTCACCAGTAGCAAGGAACGCGTCCAGCTCTTCATTGCTGAGGCTGCAAAAATGAACCTTAGTCTCGGAAACAGCTGAATGTGGCTCGCCTGTGCGCCTGTCGAGCACACAGATGCCCGATGAGACAGTATGCGTTTTTCCGGAAAGTGATACCAGCATCGACCGCGCGGCGGCCTCGTCTTCTGGCTTTCCAAATGTTACGCCGTCAAGTGAGACTAGAGTATCCGCACCGACAGCCCAAAGGGGTGGGAAGGGTGCCAAAGCTGAGCTCGTGCGGGCCTTGAGTTCGGCCAAGGCAACGACACGCTGTCTAAGCGGCAGATCATCATAAACGTTCTCATCTACATCAGAAGGCACCACAACCAGATCGAAGCCCAGCTTCTGGAGTGTTTCTATCCGCCGCGGTGATGCGCTTGCAAGCAGCAATGAGTCTGGTCTCGAATTATGGGTAGGTTCCATGCTCTGATGCTACACGACCGGTCTGAAGGTTGACAATCGGGAGCGATCCGGCATACTACTAACAGGTCGAGCGATTAGCTCATATGGATAGAGCGTCAGCCTCCGGAGCTGAAGGTGGCCGGTTCGAGCCCGGCATCGCTCAAATGTTAAAAGCACCCTGAGCGCATGAGCATCAGGGTGCTTTTTTCGCACGGGATTTCAAGTAAAACAGTCCAAAACTTGAAGTTTATACGTATAAATCAAGCATTTTCCCTGAATCATCGTCGACAGGAGCTGGTTCCGGCTCAGGCATTGGTTCTGGGTCGGGTTCCCGCTGTATTTCAGCTGGAGCCACCGGTTCCGGTCTGGGCGTCGATATTTCCGACGAAATTTCTTCAACAGCCATACGTGCCCCCTGCATGGCACATTCCATGCCTTTACATCAATATACCATAAAATGTACTCGCAATCCAATAATCACAGGCCCCGACTCACATGAAGAGCCGGGGCCTGTGATTCAGCAGCTGGCGGAGCTGGATTATTTTCCGCTGCCGGTACTGGCGGCGGAGTACTTCCTGAGCTTTGACAGTAGATCTTTGGCTTTTTGTTTGACGGGGGTGATATAGTTGCCGTCTGCAATCTTCATGATGGCCCTGATGGCCGCAGGATCCTTGATGCCGTTGTTGATTTCTGCGAGCGCCTCAAGAGCAACGAGGCTTTCGAAAGCCAGACTGTTGTCCGGAAACAGGATGACAAAACGATTGATTATAAAGGCAATTGTCTGTGTAACATCGTCACCTGTAGACAAGCCGATTTTGCCGATTGACCTGATAGCCGCGGCAATGACCATGGGTTCGGTATCGACCAAGACTACCTTGAGCAGTGTATCCTTGGCCTCTACGGTCTTGATCTGGCCCAGCATCAAGCAGGCTTCCCTGCGGACATGAGAATAATTGTTCAAGGCGCGCCCTACGCCGCCAGATCGTACTACGGTCAAGGAACTTTCAGTAGCCAGGTAGTCGAGAGCCTTACGGATTTCGGGACTGGCACGACCTTCCTCGAGTGCCTGCCCGATATACTGAAGCGCAACGAGCTTCATGTCCTTGCTGTCAGAAAACGCCTGCTCGCGGATTATCATTATCTCTAGCGGATCCTGCAGATAGGATTCTTCTACAGTCCTTTCGCCACCAGTTGTTGCTGGCTGCCCCCATGCGGCAGAAAAAGCCAGTGTAGCAAGAACGACGAGCGTTATTATTTTGCGCTTCATGATTACCTCCAAATTGCTATCTTCCATGTATCGCCGATTTTTTCAAGGTTGTAAAGTACCAAGCGCTCACCCTTGATGTTGATGGTGATAGCCCGGATACGGTCAGGGCTTATGAATTCAATATCATCAACCCTGTCATTCTGTCTGGAAGGGTAAACGACATGAATAAAATAGTCCTGTAAGGTTCGAAGTACTATCCCCTGTCTCTTAAGGACTGCCGCGTCGGATATCCTGGCCAAAGTTTCTGCTGAAGAATAGTACGATCGATACTCCGGAGTCAGTGCCGCGGACCATGATTCGTAGTCCTTGGCCTGGATTATTGAGTTGAGACCTTGAATCAGGGCTCTGACATCAAAGAACGTGGCTTGCTTCAGTTCAATGCTTACGGTTGAAGGGTCAAACGGAGTTACCTCGGCAACAGGTTCTGGAACAACCTCTGGGGATGGTTCCTCGACCTTGGGCAACTCCGCAGGCTGTACAGGTACCTCTGGATCCGGAGTCTGGACCGGCGGGGTAGTACAAGCGGCAACCAGAACAACAAGAATCAGTGAGAACAACCTGATTCGCATTCCATCGGGTATATACATAGCAGAATAGTACACCCAAGCAGTCTTATTGTCAAAATCAGGCTTTACCCAGAACCGGTTGTAGAAGCAAAGCGTTTTTTATTGATGGCAACGATCTTTTGAAGTATGATAGCGGCATTATTATGAAGACGACTACGACTGAAGCGATGAATATAACTCAGTTGCATCTCATGGAATACGAAGCATCTCCTGATGTTGTCGTTTCCGCACCGGGGTGTGTCCGGTTGATTGGCGAACATACAACCGCTGGAGAAGGCTTCATGATAGCCTTTCCTCTTGACAAACGTATGTCCATAGCCATTTCAAATCGTCGTGATTCATCGATCCGTTTTTTTGCCGCGGATCTCAACGAGCGTAAACGAACAAATCTGTCAAACCTCAAATTCAAACGTGAGGACAGATGGGCAAACTACATCAAGGCTGCCCTTTCGGCCTATGCGGGCGAATCATCCAACTCAAAGGGCTATAACATCACAATATCCGGGGATATCCCACAATCTCTGGGGCTCGGATCGGCAACGGCCCTGCAGTGTGCCGCAGCCAAGGCCGCAGCATTGGCTGCGGGCTTGGACCCAAGCCCCGCGGATCTCGCAAATTCAATAGTAGAAACTGACCGGTCGTATTTTGAAAAACAGACCCGAACTGCAAATTATATGGCAACTCTTACTGCATCTCGCGGGGCTCTGACGTTTGTCGATGCTCTCCGTGGCACCATTGAACCCTTACCGTCAATTTTCGATGATTTTCTGCTTGTTTTAACCGATTCCAAAGTACCACGCCCACCACTAGAAAGCGAACTGCGCCTACGGGCTGATGATTGCGTTACGGGCC
>CAXZAJ010000318.1:0-4446 GCA_964293355.1 uncultured bacterium | reverse complement strand
CGCCGTTGCCATCGCGCCAGGTGGTGCCGGTATCATCGCCCGCCCCTGGTACAACACCGGCGCTGCCGCCTATTCCAGAGGCGAATATCCAGAGGCTGCGACAGCCTTCAGGACGGCGCTCCAGGCCCTGGTTTCCGCTGAGGACGAAGCGGGACTGGTGTTCCAGGCCTCCCGGGCTTACGAACTGGCCCTCAAGGCGCACAACGACAAGCGCGACGCGGGCGTCACCGAGCGCAGCCGGTACGGCTCGGGTAACCCTGACGGTGAGCTCCAGCCCTTTGCCCTGTCCAGAACCGACGAGAAGACATTGTTTGCTCCGGGAAATTATGAGCCCGGCACCGTGGAGGACCACTGATGAGGCCCGGTAGGGTTTTTTGCGCCGTTGCGGCGTTGGCTGCCTCCGTGTTTGTTCCGGTTTGCTGGGGCCAGACCGAGCGCCGGGTCAGCATCGTGCCGGAGCGGCCTCTGGCTGGCTCGGCCTTCATCGTTGAAGTAATCCTGCCCGGAGAGCCCGCGGAGGCCTTGGTGCCCCTGGAACCGGTGCTGCGCGGGCCCGCACGGTACACGGGCGCGGACGTCCGTCCAGGTCAGGATGGCGACGGGTTTGCATCGGCTGTCGTGGAATACCGTTTCGTTGCTGATGGCGCGGGAGCCATCGATATCGTTGACCTTTCCGCACGCTCGGGCAAACGGCTGCTGCAGTTTGGTTCCTGGTCGATAGACGCTGTCTCCCGCATCAGGGTGCCTTTGCGGCGTTACGGGGCGTGGAGCGCTCCTGAATCGGTGCTGGTCCGTGAGCTGTTTACCATTACAGCGCTCGGCCCGGACGGGAATCCGGCAGCTTGCCCGTCCTTTGCCGTAGAAGGCTCCCTGTTCGAGCCGATTCCAGGCCAGCCCGGGTCGTTCCGCGCCATAGTGCTGGAGCCCGGAATCCTCAATCTGCCGCGGCTTGAACTCGGGACCGAACCCGGGCGCTTCGAGCTTCGGCCCTTGTCCGTAACCGTACAGGAACTGCCGGCCCGTGCCTCCGATGTCAGCGCTGTCGGTGGTCCGTGGAGGCTCGAACTCGTGGTACCCGTGCCTGGAGCTACGGTTACCGAGGATGAGGTGGTAGCGTGGGAGTTGCGTGCGTCCGGTCCTGGCTGGCCGGGACTTTCGGCACGCCCCGGGCTGACCGTCACAGCGCCTGATGGCTCGGCCGTGCCCGTCGGTGCCGGTCTGGCGGACTCTGGGCGGACAGGATCGGACGGGGTGAGCTTCTCGACCCTGCGTGGCGCCTTCAAGGTGCACGGCCCTGGTAGTTATACCATACGGCCCTTGCCCTATGCGTGGCTCGACGCATCGACCCGCACGGTACGGCAGGCCATGGCGCCCGCGGTCCGCCTCACGGTGGTTGCCGCATCCACGCCGGTCTGGAACGCGCCTGAACCGGTTGCCGCGCTGGCGCTGGCATGGTTGACTGAGCTGGCGGCCAGGGACGCTGCTTGGGTTTCAGCCGCTGAAGCAGCCTCCCGGGGAGACTGGGCCACGGCCAGGCTTGCAGCGTCCCTGACCGCCGGATTTTCCGACGAGCGGGGCGCTCTCGCGGCGGCAAGCCTGCGCGGCACAGCCTCCAGGAAGCTTGCCTGTGCGGTTGCGGCTACAACGTTCGTGGCCACGGGGCCGACCCGACATGCTCTGGCACTTCGGGCCGAGGCCTATGCTGTTTTCCTTAGGTTGGAACGCACGGCGTTTCCGGCCCGCGGCGTCACCGCGATGGCAGATGCGGCTGCCGCGTCATTTGGTAACCTTGACCGTGTTTCATATGTTTTACCACCGTCCGGATGGATTTTAATCGCAGGCCTTGCTTGCGCGGCCACGGCTGCCACGCTTGCGATCCTGGTTGCATTCTGGCGGCGAAGAGCACGTCAGGGTGGCAGGCTTGGAACCGCTCTCGGCGTTCTGGCTGTGCTGAGCATCGTAATCCTGATCCTGGCCGTGGTTTCAATTCTGGAACGGACGAGCCCGCGGTTCGTTTCGCTCGGCGGACCGGCCCGCGCCGTGCCCTCGGAGCTGGCGGCTGAAGGTGAACATGCGGATGCCGGCCGTACGGGCCGTGTGCTGGAATCGACCACGGATTGGTCATTCGTCGAATTTGACGAGGGTGGTGCCGTATGGCTTTCCGCCCGTGACGTCGTAACGTATTGAGGAGACGGGCGTGGATTTCGGCGAAATACTTAAACTGTGGGATGCCCAGGAACAGCCGGCTTCGCGTCCTGCTGCTTCCCCGTCCGCGGGCAAAACTGCCACTCGGAAGAACCCGGCAGCCGAGGTCCAGGCAGACTGGCTGGAACGCTACGGCGTGCCTGATCCTGTCCGGGGTGACGGTGAGGAACCCTCCGAGCCCAGGCTGTCGCGGCGCGACATAGACCTGATGCCCGTGGATGCGAGCCTCGACCTCCACGGCATGACCGGCAGGGAAGCCGAAGCGGCCCTGGCGTCATTTTTCGCGACCGCGGAAAGAACCGGTTGCAGGAAGGTGATGATAGTGCACGGCAAGGGGTTGCATTCAGCGTCAGAACCCGTCCTCGAGAGCGTCATGAAACGCTGGCTCGAGAGGCGGGCCTCGGCTGGAAGATCAGGCCACGCGGATGCGGCCAACGGAGGCAAGGGAGCTACGTGGGTGCTGATGAAACGGAAGGGGAATCAGCGCTCTCGGTAAATGATGCGGCCTCTGGAAAGATCGTAGGGGGACAAGGCTACCCGTACTGTGTCGCCCGGGACGATGCGGATATAGTGCTTGCGCATCTTGCCCGAAAGGTGGGCGAGGATCAGGTGTCCGCCATTTTTCAATTCGACCCTGAACATGGTGTTGGGCAGGGCTTCGCGAACGACACCCTCTACCTCGATAGCTTCTTCCTTGGCCACATTGCCTCCTAAAAAGAAATACGACGTCTCCATTGAACGGAGCGTCTCAAGCATTATAATAGTACGAGCCATGCTTGCATGTGTCAACCTGGCTCGTGGGGTAATTGACACATGCGACTGATCCATGAATAGTGACTCGCCCATCGGCCACGGGCGAGCATGAGCCATATTGGATACAGGCGCAGCCGTGGCAACGAGATCAGCGAGGAGGTTCCTATGGATAAGGATTTTACCGAGAATATGCGAGAATCACTTGTGGCAATGAAACAGGAAATCCTCGACAAGCTGGTTGAATCGAATGCGGATTTCAGGGCCATCGTCGAAGAGATGGATCCCAAGGATTTTGCGGACGTAGCATCGGACGATGTGGACCGTAAGATGATAGAGGCGCTGGGTTCCCAGGACCTCAAGCGGCTGAGGTCGATAGAAGCGGCGCTGGTGCGCATACAGCAGGGGCGCTACGGTTCCTGCATGAAGTGCGCCAAACGCATCCCCCAGGAGCGTCTGGTGGCCCTGCCCTACGCAATCATGTGCATTGATTGCCAGAAGAGCGAAGAGCGGCGGAACCGTTAGGAGATATTCAATCCAGCGGAACCTCGAAGCGTCCGGTCCTGCCGATTGCCGCGAGGCTTCGGTAGCCGGCTTCCGCCGCGGCACGCAGGCCGTCGTCGCGGTGGGCGCTCAGGTGCCCGGGCGCGTGCGCGTCGGCATTGACGCAGACGCTCACGTTCCGCGCGCGCAGTTCCTTGAGTATCCAGGGGGCGGGGTAGGGCGAATCGGTCTTGCCCCGCGCCATGCCGCCCGTGTTTATCTCCACGATTATGCCTGAGCCCGCCAAAGCCTCCACCGCCGTCATCGCTGCCTCCCGGTACCGGGCCGTGTCTTCCCTGAAGCGCGCCTGCCCCCGGTTGTTCTTTCGTAACAGGTCAAAGTGCCCCAGGATACCAAAGCCGCCGGCCCTGACGCAGGCCGCCACGGCTGCGTAATAGTCGTCCACGAGCTCTTCGGCGTCTCCTGCGTAGAAAGCCGCCAGGTGCGCCTCAAAGTCATCCTCCGGCTCGTCAACCGCGAACCCGAAGGTTGGCACGCCGGCCGCATCGAGCGCGTTGGCTGCCGGCTTTGGCGCTCCGGCTGGTGTCACGAAGTGGGCGGAGCCTATGCTGTAATCGAGCCGGGCCGCCTCAAAACGACCATCCGCTGGCCCACACAGCCCCTCGATGTAATCGATCTCGAGGCCGACGAGCACGTCCATGTCCGGGGCATGCTCGCGGCCCAGTGCGTGCAGCGTTGCTATATAGTCGGGGAGCCGCGCATGGTCCATGGTCCAGCAGGTGGTGAACGGCAGCGGCGCGTGGGACGAGAAGCCGAGCACCTTGAATCCTGCCTGCCTGGCCGCCAGAGCCATGGCCCTGGCACTGGCATTTCCGTCACAGAATTCGCTGTGGGTGTGGTAGGTTGACAGCATGGCCCGAGTATACCCCGGCCGGGGCAGGCGGTTCAACGCCCTCGGGGGCCGGACGGGGCCGGGTCGATGGAGGG
>CAXZAJ010000317.1:0-4462 GCA_964293355.1 uncultured bacterium | reverse complement strand
AACACCGCTATGACCGATGTGCCTACGATCAGCAGGAACGATATTGCATTGATCACAGGCGTGGAGCCATCGCGAACCTGCAGGTACAGGTTGATGGGCAGCGTCGCCTGGGAACCGGTCAGGAATATCGTCGTGTTGAAATTCTCGAACGACATGAGAAAGGCCATGGCCGCTCCGCCGATGATGGCCGGCCTCAGGTACTTGAGCGTTATGAACCACAGCACCTGAAAACGGTTGGCTCCAAGATTGTAGGCAGCCTCCTCCAGCGTGCGGTCAAACTTGCGCAGGCGAGCTATGACGACGAGCGCGACGATGGTAGATATGAACGACGACTGCCCCACCACAACCAGCCAGAATCCCGGGCCGAGAATTTTGACATAGATGCCGAACAGGTTTTCAATAGCCAGTCCGATGGTATTGGCGAACATAAGTATTGATATTCCCAGGATTACGCCAGGAATGACAAGCGGCGCTATCATCAAAAAATACAGCGCATTCTTGAACCTGAAATTCTCGTGCTCGAACAGGAACGCGGCACAGGTTCCAAGTATCGTGGACAGGATCATGACCGCAATGGCTACCCTGAATGAAACCCCGATACTGCGCAGGTTGGTGGCATCGTTGAAAATGCCGTACTTCTCCGGCCCGTTGCCAAAGAACCAGTCCAGCGTAAAACCCTTCCAGGGCAATGAAGGGAACATGGAATCGTTGAAGGCCAGCACCATGGTGACCACGAGAGGCGCGAACAGGAAAACGAAATACGTGATGATGAAGGCCTTGAAGGCATTGGTGTACGGTTTTGGATTCTGGAGCGACCGTATCATTTTACAACCTCCTTGAGGCTCTGGCGCGTCAGCTTGAGCATGACCCATATGATGAGTGACGAGAGTACGAGCAGGAGGAAGCCGAAGGCCGCACCCTGGTTCCAGTTGAAGTACAGAATGATCTGGTTGTAGATCTGCTCGGTAAACCACAACGAATTCTTGCCGCCCATCAAGTTTGGCGTGAGGTAGCTTCCCAAAACCAGCATGAACACGATGATTCCGCCCGATACGATGCCCGGCATGCAGTGCGGTATGATGATGGTGCGCCAGATTGCATTGCGGCTCGCGCCCAAGTCGTATGCGGCTTCAATGAGTGAATCATCGAGGTCATCCATGACGCCTGTCACCGGAACGATCATGAAGAGCATGCTGGTGTACACGAGGCCCATGATCATGGTGGCATCGTTGTACAGCAACTCTATGGGTTCCTTGAACAGTCCGATGCTGACAAAAAGCTTGTTGAGCACGCCGCTTTCGCGGAGCAGGATTATCCATCCATACACCCGAATCAGCTCGCTCACCCAGAATGGCACCATCAGCATGACCATCAGGAATCCGACAGTCTTGACCCGGGCCAACTTGGTTATATAGAAGGCCACAGGCAACGCAATTGCTATGACCAGGAGCGTTACCAGTATCGAGTACATGGCCGTGCGCACGAAGGTAAGCCAGTAGATGGGTTCCTTGAAGAACGCCGCATAATTCTTGAGGGTAAAGCCCGTGTCACCTGCCCTGCCAGAACCCGAGAATGAAAGCCGCAGGAGTTCCAGATGCGGTAGTACCACCAGCAGGAACAGCCAGAGGAATACCGGCAGGAAGAACAGCACGAATCCAAGGTTAAGGGGCTTGTGGTTACTCTTCATCATACAGCTTCCAATCTGCCCGTTTGTAGCAGACCGACTTGGATGGATCCCAGCCTATGCGAATGGAATCCTTGGCCTTGATGTGGTCGAACTGCTTGGTCTGGGGCAACGCGACGACAAGCTCGTCGAGGCTTCCTTCAGGGCAGACGAGCAACCTGCTATTACCGCCGTCGAACAAGATGGCCTTGACTTCTACTTTCATCATGTTGAAACCGGCAGCCGACTCGGCAGGATTGATGACCATCGCTTCCGGCCGGACGAAAAGGTCCCAGGCTTCACCCTCAGAAATTTCCGGTGAAAGGGGCACGCTGAATTCCATGCCGTTTGAATAGCTGGCCAGCATGTTGCCGCTCTCGTCCTTGCACAGAGCCACATGCAGCTTGTTGTTGCTGCCCACGAACTGCGCCACAAAAGACGATTTTGGCTGATGGTATAATTCCTGCGGTGTGCCTACCTGCTCAAAGTGGCCAGCATTCATCACCGCGACCTGGTCGCTCATCACCATCGCTTCAGACTGATCGTGCGTTATATAGACGAAGGTAGTGCCGACCTGAAGCTGCAGTTTTTTAAGCTCGACCTTCATGTGCTCGCGCAGCTTGGCGTCAAGGGCGCCGAGCGGCTCGTCCAGCAGCAGTACTGTCGGTTCCATCACCAGGCAGCGAGCTATGGCTATGCGCTGCTTCTGGCCCCCGGACAGCTGATTGACCTGCTTCTTTCCCGAGTCCGGCAATCCGACGCGTTCCAGCAGGTCGTTTACTTTGCGTGTTATATCAGCTGATTTCTCACCTCGCCTGCGGAGGCCAAAGGCAATGTTCTCAAAGACGTTCATCATGGGAAACAACGCCAGGCTCTGGAATACCAGGTTGACCGGCCGCTTGTTGGGCGCGAAGTTGGTCATGTCCTGACCGCGGAACTCTATGCGCCCGTCCGTCTGTGTGTAGAAACCCGCTATCATCCGGAGGAGCGTCGTCTTGCCGCAGCCCGAAGGACCGAGAATGGAGAAGAACTTGCCCTCCTCCACGTCGAATGAGATATTGTCTACCGCCGTGAAGGCGTTGAATTTCTTTGTAAGGTTCTTGACTGACAGGGCAGTTTGCATTGCGTACACCTACTCGTGGGATTTTTTGGTGGATGTCCTCTAAATCGAATGGAAAGCCTTATATACGACCGACAGCCCCTCGGGGCTGTCGGTATCAACATTACTGAACGCAGATCAGCGTGCGGCCTTGATCTTGTCGAGGGTCTTGCCCTCCATTTCTTCCAGGCCGGCGGGAACGGTGGGATACCAGTTGATCTTGGCGAGCACCGCGGGCGGCAGGCTCCTGGTAAAGTTGGCAGCGATTTCCGGCTTGAGGAACTTGACCGCATCCTTTGAAGCGGTACCGTAGATTTCCTGGTTGGTAACGAAGGCAGCGTTCTCGGCCCGCATCATGAAGTTGATCCACTGGTAAGCAGCGGCGACGTTCTCGGAGCGAGCGGGTATGGCGAAGGTATCCACCCAGGCGAGCGCACCACTGGACGGAGCCAGATAGTCGATATCGGGATTGGCCTCATGAAGTTTCCAGCCCGTCTGCTCCCAGCCTGAGGCGGCCCAGACTTCTCCGCTGAGGAGGAGCTGCTGGAGCTGGTCGCCGTTGTCCCAGTAGGTCTTGACCAAGGGCTTGGCTGCGATGAGAGCCTTCTCCATGTCGTCAAGGAAGGCCTGGTACTTGTCGGGAGCGGCATAGAGGTCAAAGGGCTTGTGACCTAGCGAATAGCCCATACCGATGAGGGTGGGCCTCTTCAGGCGGTAGGATACCCTTCCGGCGTATTGGGGATCGAGGAGATCCTTGAAATCCTTGATGTCCGGAGCCTTGGCCTTGTTTACAATGAGGCCTTCGGTTCCATACACATGAGGAACTGCATAGGACTGCCCGTTGACCAGAGTGTTCTTCTTGACCGCGGCGAGCAGCGAGGGGTCGATCTGGGCAGCGTCGATCTTTGAATAGTCGATGGCCTGATAGATGCCGAATTCAGCGACGACCGCTGAAATCCTGTCCTGAGAGGGCTGGGCGAGGTCAAAACCGCCGCCGCGGGTGGCGCGGAGCTTGGAGATCATCTCTTCGTTGTTGGAGAGGGTCACTTCAACTTTGACACCGGTTTCAGCGGTAAACTTGTCTATCAATTCCTGCGGTGCGTAACCGGACCAGGTGATGAGCCTGAGAACGGTGTTCTTGGGAGCTGGTGCGGGAGCCGCACCGGCACCTTCCTTGGTGCCCGTAGCAAAAACCATAGATGCAGCCAGAAGCAGGCCTGCACACACAAGGGTGACTCTCTTCATACCAGATCCTCCACAAAGGGTTTGTGATAGATTGTTTCCAGGACGGCAACGCCGTACTGTGTACCAGTTTCGATCCGTACGACCGGGCTGTCAAGAAAATATCGCCCTTCAGAACACAATAAGTGAGCAGTACCAGTAAATGTCCGCTTAAAGCCGATTCAATCGATTAGCTCCTTCGCATGAGCGTGTCGGATGACGGTGCGGGTATCCCGGAATCCTTTGACTTTAAAACATCCACTGGATTCGGGCTGACCATGATACGGGGCATGGCATTCACCGCCGCCAATGCCTCAATGCACTTCGTAGCTGACGGTCATTGACGAGAACAGCTCAGGCGCCGTGTCGATGCCTTCGAGGCCAGACCTTATCTCGCCATCGCCGCCGTCAACCGAGCCCGTACCGACCGGCACAAACACAGCCTCGGTCCGCTCTCCGCCAATGGAGAGCCGCGCCTC
>CAXZAJ010000316.1:0-4486 GCA_964293355.1 uncultured bacterium | reverse complement strand
GCATCCTCTGTATTCGCTCTGGCTGGAAGCTTGTTCAGTCCGGAAGCGGTCGCTTCCCGTGACTCCAGCTCGCTCTCAGTGGCACTGGCACTCGGGGTCAGAGTGCTGGGGACCCTTTCAGTGTACTATGCGGTTTCAGGCATCGCATCCAGAACCGGTCTCCTCGTGGATCATCGACGCATAGACGCGGCCAGGGCAGCCCTCGTCCTGTTTTTCATCGATGCGGTCGTAGCTCTGGTTGTTTTTCCGGCCGTCGTGCCATTCCTGCTCGTTGCGATGGCTCTGGTGCTGTTTTCTTCTGTTACCGCCGCGAGCGCGGGTCTGGGGCTTTTTGTCGTCGGAGTGGTCGCCCTGCCATTTTTTGATCCACGTGTGGTGGCGGCGATAGGCACGGTCGACAGTGGTCCGGGTAGCGTGGCCTCGGCCTTGCTCGATGCGGGGCTCCGTGGCCTCGTGGTTGCTGCCGCCTTTGCCGCACCATTCGGCCTCTGGATCAACATAGCCACCTCACCCGCGTCGCGTATCCGTCGCGGCCACAGGACGTTCCTCTTCTGGGTTCTGGGTGCCGTCGTCTGCGCTGTTGCTGAAGTAGCCATCAGGCTCGCATCCGGTAGGCCATGAGCATTTTTTTTCACATAGACCTGGATGCGTTTTTTGCGTCGGCTGAAGTGCTTGGTGGCCCGTCCCTCCCGGGCAAACCCCTGGGTGTTGGGGCCGCAACAGGACACCGGGGCGTTGTATCCACGTGTTCGTACGAGGCTCGCCGCTTTGGCATCCATTCGGCAATGCCTATTTCAGAGGCCTTCCGGTTGTGTCCGACGGCAGTGTTCAAGCCCGTCAGGATGGCGCGCTATGCGGAGCTCTCAACCAGCGTGCTTGGTGTCTTCGAGTGCTATACCCCTGAGGTGCTGCGGGTTTCAATTGATGAGGCCAGCCTGGACATGAGCGGTACCGAACGTCTCTGGGGGCCTCCAGCAGAAGCTGCCGCGACCATACGCAACCGGGTGCATGAAGAAACTGGACTCTCGATCTCCATCGGGGTAGCCTCCAACCGTTATGTCGCAAAGATAGCTTCAGGGACGAAGAACCCGGCTGGACTGGTCATAGTCCCGCAGGGCGGCGAAGCCAGCTTCATGAGTGGACTGCGACTCAAGGATCTGTGGGGCGTGGGGCCAAAAACGAGGGAACGACTTGCTGAGCTTGGTATCGATACCATCGAGCGGGTTCTACAACTGAGCGTGGAGAGTCTTGCGTCCGTCTTTGGCAAGGCTGGCAGCGATTTTATATTCAAGGCGGCGAGAGGCATTGACCCTGGCATCTACTCGGGAGAAGCAAAGTCAAAGTCGATGAGTACTGAAACGACCTTCGAGAAGGACGTCCGCGACTATGGCCTGCTCGAGGAGACGCTGCTTGGTATGGCCGAGGAGCTTTTTGCCAGATTGTACTCAGAAAAGGCCGTGTCTTGTTGCGCAGTGCTCAAGGTGCGTTACGATGATTTTGAGACGGTCAGTGCCCGCGAGACGCGGTCCTCGCCTTTTACAGGATCCGCCGGGGTGTACGAAACTGCACGAGCCTTGTTGTACCGCACCTGGAACGGCAGGCCGGTACGCTTGATCGGGCTTGGGCTTGCAGGCCTCGGCGGAACGAAATCCGCGCAGGGCAAACTGTTTGAAGAGCCTGACGACCGCGAAGCACGCGTTGAAAAGGCCGGCATCGAGGCCGCCAGTCGTGGTTTTGGCAAGCTGACTCGGGCCCGCCTCGTGCCTCGGCCGGAGCTTACTCCGAAAAAGCCTTCCTGATCGTTGCAGACTCGGCCGACATGGCCGTCGTCAGTTCATCGCGGACCTTGACGAGGCAGTCGTCTATGGCAGCCTGCACGGTGCCGCCTTGGCCCCTGATGCCGTCTTTGGGTTTTGCGAAGACTATGGTGCCATCCGCCCTGACGATGCGCAGCGTTGCCTTGGCGTTGGCTATGAAAATATTGTAGACCTTGCCGCCGTATTCCATCCGTGTGGGAGTCGCGACTTCAACGCTGACAAGCGCGAAGTAGCCGGCCTTGACCGACCCTGCCAGCGCTGCCAGCGCGGTGGCGTCACCGCCGAAGGCCGCGTTGAAGCGGGCTGAAGCCAGCACTCCATTGAAAGGAACGACCTCCACACCCAGCGGCTTGAGCGCGCTGGCTGCGGCGTGCAGCACGCGGGGATTCGTGCTCTCGCCGACAGGCGTTCGCTACAGCACCGCGACGAGGGCCAGATTGGGGGGAGCCACGAAACTGAAGTCCCTGAATACGTTCTTGAAGGCATAGCTGTAGCCATCAGCGGTGAATACCGGGTAAGCCCGGACCACGGCGTCCTTGCCTGGAGCGGTAATCGCCGTGATGCTCGTGTTGGCCAGACCCCTGGAGTCGGTAGCGACCGAAGCGTTGAGGTTTCCTTCATTGGAGATGAATTCAAACCGGATGAAGGCATCCGGCACGGCGCTCTTGGCGAAGCCGTAGCTCTCGTAGAGGTACACGGCGGGCATCATGCCTGCTCCGCGTGCCGCCTCGCGGGAGCTTGCGGTTTTCTGGGAACCGTCCGGCGTCAGCCAGGATTCGTGCGGCTCCACGGTCAATCGGGTACCGATGGCCGCAAGCGTGCCTGATATTTCATCAGCCCTTGCCCGCTTGCCTGCCTTTGTCGCCTTTGCGAGTGCCGAAATATAGAATTTGATGCCCTCCGCCAAGTGGTTGGAGTCTATGGAATCCCGCGCCTTGGCCATGAGCGCATCAATCTCGGCATCAGGCTGCACGGTGGAAGCCGGGGGCGTTGTGGACGCGGGTGGGGTTTTTGCAGCAGGCGCGACAACGGCGGAAGCTGGCTGTACCTGCGGAGCGGTTGCGTCTTCCACGGGAACCGGAGTTGACACACACGACAGGAACGTAACGGCGATGACGAGCATTGTTGCAGGTATTTTTCTCATGGCGACATCCTTTTAACTTTGGCTTTCAACCAACAGAACGGGAACCAGTTTACCAACTGACAGCTATAGTGACCGGCTCCGGCGAACCGAACAGGTCCGCTGCCTTCATTGAAAATAATGCATTTCGCCCGGTTACGGTGAACCCGCTGGATGCGGACGGGTTTCTTGGCAGGGTGATGCGTATGGATATTGCGTACTCCGAGAACGCTACCCGGATGAATTCAACAAGATCCTTGTCCGCGGGAGGAGTTCCCTCGGAGAGCGTCATGGAAAGCGTGGCCCTGCCGCCAGACTCCGTATGACTCGCAAGTTTGCCGGCTGGATCGATGAACGATGCGAAAGACGCGGCAGTGGGGAACCGCAGGGCCGATGTTACAACGAACGACTCGGGGCCATCCTTGCGGGACCAGGAACGCAACTCGCCGCCAGCACGCTGCGCAGCCAGCTCGAGGTCGTCGCGGCCGATCGGGACGGGCAGGTACGCAGCGTTTGCGCCGAGCTTGCCGAGTTCATCCAGCGCTGTCGAGACCGTGTATGTCAGGGTAAGGTCGACTGCTCCGTCGGCTCCGATGCGCGCGTCGGCGTCTATGCCGAGACAAGACGCGAGCAGCAGAGGCAGGGCGAGGAACAGGCAGTTACAGCGTTGCTTCATGATGAATAACGTAGCTTAAAAACCCCGTGTTGTCGAGCCGTGCAGAGGCGGTTCAGTCGAACCGTTCGCTCGCGATCGATGAGTCATAGATGCGCAGCGACAGTTCCGCCTCGATGGTAGCCAGTGCCTTGCGCATGACGGTCTCGCCGAATTCCGCTGAATTCGATACGAGTGCCGCTCCGATCTGGGCAAAGCGCAGGGAATCCTGCAGGTCGGTCTCCGCGCACGAAACGTGGAAGCGGAGCCTTAGTTTGTCCTTGATGGATTTGACGACGCGACGCTTGTCCTTGAGGCTCAGCGATTCAGGTACCTCGATGATCACCTGCAGCATGGATACTATCAAAAGGTGCGTTTTCCCAGGATGCCGGCCAGTTCCGCTGTGCCTGCCGGAACGTCCCTGCGGTGGAGCCGGAGCTTGTCATCATCGCAGTCGCCATCCTCGCCATCCTGGTCCCGTTCACCCGCGCATTGCCCGGGCTGACGGCAGGTACGGTTCCGGGCTCGGCAGGCTATCGCATAGCCTGTCACGGCGGCCAGGCTGGCAAGGGCTGCCAGCGCCCCCGCCGCTCCTCGTGCCCGCCGTTCATCCGCTACGGGAAACCAGGCTTCAATTCCTTCCAGAAACTCCACCCGGTACTCGGCTGGCAATAATACGGACGGAGCGCCAAAGACCGGTTGGCCAAGTATGCGCAAGGCCAATGCCTCGGCAGCGCGCGCGGCAGCTACACGCTCAGCATCATCCCGCGCCCCCGCTATCGCTGACATCGCGACGGCACGGTGTGCTTCCGATGCGCGCGCGGGGCCAGGGATAAGCAACGCGTCCGACGCGAAGGCTCCCGCCAGCACCGCGGCGATGCCGACGATGGCCGCGGC
>CAXZAJ010000315.1:0-4491 GCA_964293355.1 uncultured bacterium | reverse complement strand
GGCGGGCCGGCCAGCGCGCGCCCGAGGGGCCAGCGCCGGGGGGCGCCGCCCCGCCCTGCGGCGAATGCGCCCGCCACATACCCGAAGAGGAATCCCCCGGTCGGCCCCGCAAATTGCCCCGCTCCACCCGCGCCGTTTGCGAATACGGGCAGGCCCACCGCACCAAGGCCCAGGTACAGCAACGTAGCCGCGGTTCCCCAGACCGGCCCAAGCAGGAGGCCTCCCAGCAAAGCGAAAAACACCGCCAGCGTCACGGGCGGCAACGGCGGTGGAAGCGGAAGCGAGAAAACGGCACCTACTGAAATCATCGCCGCGATGAGCGAAACCAGCACCATCCTGAATCCATCGCGCTTCATTCTGCGTCTCCTTCTTTGTATATGCGGCGGATTTCCCCGATTGAAACGGCCGGACCACCTCTTGAGGACACGAGGTCGCCGCGGTCGTTGAACCCCGTCGGCACGAACATGCGGTGGGATCCGTTCCACATTTCGAGTGTCAGGGTACGGCCCCTGTCCGGCACAAGACTCTGCCACCGAGCCGGATCGAGACGCGGATTGGCGGCCCAGTCCACCAGGGAGCGGACGATGCCGGCCGCGAGTGTCGAGCGCCTTGCCGGCGCGTCGCGATGGGTCGCTCCGCCAAGCAGGGTCAGCTCACTGGGTGCGGTGTTCAGGCCGAGACCGACGAGGTAGTAATCAGCCTTGCCGATGTCTCCATATACCTCCACCAGAACGCCACCCACCTTGTGCTGATTGTTTTTCGCGGAGCCATGACCATTGGCGCGGCTGACGATGGAACCAGGCCAGCTGAACTCAAGCGCAGTCGCCCCAGACAGCTTCAGGGCTTCAAGCGCACTGAGTGCTGCCTCGAGCGCCAGTGCCCCCGCATGTGAGGGTGGCAGGTGAGACCTGAGCACGACGGAAAGGTAGAGCCCCCCCGCAGGACTCTCCCAGGAGCCACCGTTCCGCCCGCGGCCGGCGGTCTGCCCGAGAGCAAGGACCGTCGTACCCGAAGGCGCACCGCGGACAGCGAGGTCGCGTGCTTCGTCCATCGTCGACTCAACCGTTTCAAATAAAAGCACCGGTCCTGGAGCATCCAGCTCCCAGCCCGCCAGTCCGTCGTTGCGGACCAGCTCATAGCCTTTGTTGGAAGCCTCAACGCCATACCCCCAGGCCCTGAGCGACGCCACGCGCTTCCAGAGCGCTACGCGGCTCATACCGAGTTCAGCCGCAAGCACCTCGCCTGAAACCGGCACCAGAGAAGAAGCAAGACGTTCAACAACGTAGCGATCATGCTCGTCGGGGGACAGACTCCGACGATTCTGTTTCTGGCATGGCATTATGTAAACCTCTGTATTTCTTACAAGTTAACGCACTGGACTTGAATCTGAATTTGTCCTCGGGGGACAGTCCCATCAAATATTCCAAAAAAAGCCCATCTTCCGTAAACCAATTCATCTTTCATCAAGTTAACGAACAAAACTTACCCTGCCATGTAGCGGAAGCCGTGGTCAAGTACACATAGCTGGAAGCTTTCAATATGTACGTAATCAAGCAACAATCGGTGGGTGTCGCCGAACAAAAGTATTTCTTTGCGCCGCGTCGAAACCAGGTTCGAAATGAGCATATTTGCCCGTAGCCCTGCACTGGCAGGCGCACGTGCTGTTCCGTGCGCCGTGTCGCCCCTGCCCCCGATGCGGAACCTTTGTTTCCCAATCCCCGCAGGTGGTTTACCTTCCGGCTCTCCCGGTGTTATTGTGCAGAGAAACACGGTGCCCCGAAACGCTCGGGCCTTCCGAAGAACGAGAAATCCGCGGAGTCAATGCATGACACTACTCTACATCACCGCCTCTTCATGCCGTGGCCAGGCGAGGATAGCCGCCGTCAAGGCTCACATCGTCGAGGCGGCCGCAACAGGCCCTCTTGCGGTAGCTCTTGACGACGAGGCGGCAGCCGGTACTGCGGAAGCCTTGGGTCTCGCGGGGGCGCCGCTGTTCAACCCAAATCAGCCGGCTGGCATCGAGGGTCTGTCCCTGTCGCTCACCCGGTGTGGTCTGGAAGCTGCCGCGGCCTTCACTACAAGCCTCACCGCCAGTGTGAATGCGGCTTTCGAGGTGCTCGCCGGTCCTGGCGGAGCCTTCCAGTGTTCCCGGGCCATCGTTCCGGAGGCCAGAGAGCTCGAGAGCCTCTCCTTCGAAGAAGCGGCCGAGCTGTCGCATTTCCGTGATACGGGCATCGACCCGGACATCATCGGCCCCATCGTGCACCACCGTGCCCGCGCCAGGATCAGGTCCTTCGACGGCAGGCAGCCCGGGGGATTCTCGGCAGGCACACTGGTTGATGCCTACTCCGATTCGCCGTATGGACCAGTCAAGGCTCTTGCCCGACAGGAAGCGGTCGCGATGGTATCGGTCTCGGGAGCTTGCCTTCCTGGCATGGTCGGCATGGCGGCCCGCGTCTTCGATTCGGTAAGCCGGGCCGGGGTCAGCGTGCTCCTGATATCGCAATCATCCAGCGAATACGCCATCAGCTTTTGCGTCATGTCCAAGGACAAGGCGGCAGCCCTCGCCGCCCTTGAAGGCGAATTCGAAACCGAATCACGAGCGCTCCAACTCGACCCCATAGCCGTAATCGATGAGCTGGCCATACTCACCCTCGTCGGGGACGGCATGCGGAGCATCAAGGGCATCGCCGGAAAATGTCTCGTGCAGCTGGCCAGGGCAGACATCAACATAACCATGATAGCCCAGGGGTCTTCGGAACGGTCCCTGTCGGTCGTCATCCTGCACAGGGCCATGGAACGCGGCATCCGCATGGTATACCAGGCCTTCTTCGACTCGGCCATGCCCATAGAACTCTGCATCGTCGGCTGCGGCAACGTCGGATCTGCTCTGCTGCGGCAGCTCGCGGACCAGGCGGAGCGGCTTGAAGGGCATAACGTTTCGCTGCGTGTCGTCGCGATAGCCAACAGCAGGCGGATGCTCGTCGACGCGCGCGGGATAGATCCGGCGGGATGGAAGGACTTGCTCGCCACGCAGAGCCTGCCGGTCGACCTTGACGCGCTCAAGGCCCTGGGGCCAGACCTCGTGAACCCCGTGCTCGTCGACTGCACCGCGGGAGACGCGATCCCGCAGGCCTACCCCGGCTTCATGATCGCCGGTTTCCATGTGATTACCCCCAACAAGCGCGGCAACTCCGGCTCCATGGCCCGCTACCGTGCCCTCAAGAGCCTTGCCATTCGGCACCGCAGGCGCTACCTCTACGAGACGACGGTAGGGGCGGGTCTGCCCGTGATAGAGAACCTGCAGAACCTCCTCCACGCCGGCGACCAGCTGGAAAGTTTTTCCGGCATCCTGTCCGGCTCCATGTCGTTCCTGTTCGGCAGGCACGACGAGGGAGCCACCTTCTCTGAAGCGGTCCGCGAGGCCATGGGCAAGGGCTTCACCGAGCCCGACCCGCGGGATGATCTGTCCGGCAAGGACGTAGCCCGCAAGGTGCTCATCCTGGCACGCGAAACGGGGCTCTCCATGGAGCTTGACGACATCCAGCTTGACGGCCTCGTGCCGGCGGAATACCTTGCACTGGGCAAAGACGAGTTCATCGCGCGGATGCAGGAACTGGACGCGCCATTCCAGGCCAGGCAAGAGGCCGCCAGGGCCGAAGGCAAGGTTTTGCGCTTCGTCGGGTCAATAGAATCCGGCAAGGGCCGCGTCGGGTTGCAGGCCGTCGGACCGGCGCACCCGCTCTTCGCGGTCAAGGGCGGAGAGAACGCGCTGGCCTTCAGCACCAGGTATTACAGCCCGGTGCCGCTCCTCCTGCGCGGCTACGGTGCCGGCGCCAACGTAACCGCGGCCGGCATCTTTGCGGACATCCTGCGCACGCTCAACTGGAACAGGGAGGAATAGATGGTACGCGTCTTCGCACCGGCAACCTCTGCCAACCTGAACGTGGGCTTCGACAACCTGGGCGTAGCGCTCAAGCCCCTCGATGGAACGCTCGGCGACGAGATACGTATCGAGGCAGCCGCCTCGGACAGCTTTTCAGTGACCGGCCCCTATGCGCACGAGATACACGGCGCCAACATCGTGGAACGCGCCCTCGCCCTGGTCAGGGAAATGGCCGGCAGCCTCGAACCAGTGTCGCTGGAGCTGTACAAGGGCATGCCGGTTGGCTCGGGTCTCGGCTCGTCGGCGGCCAGCGTCGTCGCGGCCGTGCTGGCCTGCGACGAGCACTACGGCAACCGGCTCGGCGAAAAATCCCGCATCAAGCTGATGGGCGAGCTCGAAGCGCGGCTCTCCGGGGGCATCCACTGGGACAACATCCTGCCCTGCGCCCTCGGGGGCCTCCGGCTCGGGGCCTCTCGGTTGCCGGTGCCGGCTGGCTGGATCTGGCTCGTGGCCTACCCGGGAATCAGGCTCGAGACCAAGGCGATGCGCGCGGTGCTCCCCGAATCGGAGGCGCTCCACGATGCCGCGGTGCAGGGAGGCCGGCG
>CAXZAJ010000314.1:0-4503 GCA_964293355.1 uncultured bacterium | reverse complement strand
ATCGCTTGAGCAATACAGCTTTTCATACAGCATCAGCATGCTCTGGGTCCTGCTGGCGGCATTCATGAGTACACTGCTGGCTTCAGTATTGGCCTGATTGTTGGCCTGCAGGTACAAGAGGCTGTAGATCATGTTCATGTCGTTCTTGATACGGTGATGCGTTTCCTTGAGGAGCAGTTGTTTTTCATCAAGCAGTGTCCGGATCCGCTCTTCAACCATCTTTCGGTCCGTGATGTCCTGCACGATGCCGCGGAGCAATGCGGGTTTTCCGTCCTCATCCTTTTCAAGTTCACCCGCTTCCGCCCAGACCGTACGGACTACGCCATCGGGCCGGATTATCCGGTATTCGAGCGGTATTGGCTTTCCTTGTTTTGTTACTGACTCGTTCGAGCGCTCGACCTCAGGCCGGTCATCCGGATGAATGGAACCGGAAATTACCGAGGTAAGTTCGCCCGTGAATGAATCCCTCTGGATGCCGAAAATGCTGAACATCTGGTCCGACCATTCGAGCCGGTTTTCCTGTATGTGCCAGATCCAGCTGCCGATGTTCCCGAATAGTTGGGCTTTTTTCAGTTCGCTCTCGGATGACATGAGCGCTTCAGCTACACGTTTCCTCTCTGTAATGTCCCGACAAAAACAGATGAGCCGTTTCTCTGGATGTGTCAGGTACATTACCGAGACTTCAACGAGGAAGGTGCTGCCATCCTTGCGGCGGTGTAGGGTCTCAAACACATCATGACCGGTCTCGAGAATTTTCCGCATGTGCGCATCGGTCTCTTCAGGCCTTTCTTCGGCATCTATGTCCTGGATGTGGAGCTTGAGGAATTCATCACGGGTGTAGCCCGACATGGCGCAGTAGGCGGCATTGACATCGGTAAAGCACTGGTCCGGATCGATGGCCCAGAACCCGTCATGCATGGTCTCCAGTATGGAATGAAGATAGGCGTGGTTTTTTTCCAGGGCGTCCTGTGTCTGCCTGATTTCGGTGATGTCACGGAACTCCACGACCCGTACCGTGCGCCCCTTGTAGGGAATGTTCCTTGCCTCAAGCCGCAACGGGTACGTTTCACCGTTCTTGCGCAAACCGACCGCCTCATAGGGCTTTTCAACGCCGGCTCCGATATTGGCGCTGACCTTTGGCCGCCAATCCTCGGCAATCAGCAACAAGCCATCCATGCCGATGAGTTCTTCGGTGCCGTAGCCTGTCATCTCTGACAGGCCCTGGTTGCATTCAAGGATTACACCCTTTTCATGGATGGCGATGCCCCCGAACGAAGCATTATGGAGGGCCTTGAATCGAGCTTCGCTCTCCTCGAGTTCAATGATCGCCTGCTTGTGTTCCGTGATGTTCTGCAGGACGACGGTAAACTCATCGTTGGCAATGGTATAAATGCTCGTCTGGAACCATCGATTCAGGGGTTCAAAAAAAAGCTCCTTCTGGACGGGAACACCGCTCTGGAACACTCGCGCGTACAGCCTTATGACGCCGTCCGCCTGGCCTTCTGGGTAGATGCCGCGGATAGTCTTGCCCGCGAGGAAGGCCGCGGAGAGACCGGTATGGCGTTCATAGGCATCGTTTACCTTGAGGTATTCACAATCGCAGGGAACGCCAGCTTCGTCAAAAAGCATCCTGTGGACACAGATTCCGCTTAGATTGTGTTCAAAGGTGCGCTTGTACATTTTCTTTGATTCAAACAGCTTGAAGGCCATCTTGATGGATGCGTCGAGCACGGTAAAACTGGAGCTCTTTACCACGTACCCATACGAGGTGATCTGTTCAGTCTTCTGGACAATTTCCTTTTCTGTATGTGAAGAAAGGAATACGACTGGTATATCAAGGGTAGCAAGTATGCGCTGGGCCGTTTGGGTACCGTCGATGCCTGCACCCAGGTCGATGTCCATGAGTATCAGGTCTACAACCGTTGCCTGTTCGAGTACCAGTTCGACAGCTTTCTCTCCAGTAGCGGCATGGAGTACCGTGTAGCCCTCCCGTTCAAGCTGTTTGCGCTCCATCATCGCAGTCAGGAAATCATCCTCGACGATAAGGATGGTTCTTGGAAGGCTCGCGTTCATCGGTTGCTCCACAGGGTAAGCGTACGCGGTACAGATTTGCCGTTCTGGTTACGGCTCCTTGGCAAGTATAGTTAGTATATCCATTTTGTCAAAATAATTCCCCGAACAATTTGTTCCAGAATAGGCTAAAAGCCTCCATGAATGCCGCAGGTGTTTCCTCATGGGCCAGATGGCCGCTCCGCGGGATGGTCACAAACGTGGCGTCCGGCAGTTCTGACGCAAGCCGCTGGCTCTGTTCCGGGGGTACTATGCGGTCGGTGTCACCGGTAATGACAAGGGCCGGCATCATGATGGAACTCAATCTTCCGGCCAGCTTCGATGCGCTTGAAGCTTTGGTGAGCTCCCAGAGCGCTTTTTCCCAGTTCTTTATGGCCAGCGGTGCCCGGTACCCTGGCAGGACCTCCGGCCCCATGGCTTTGTCGTCATACCAGGCGGATCGTATGAAGACGTCGCCCTCGGCACCGAGCCTGCCCGCTATCAGCGGCCCTATATGGTTTACGCCCGGCAGCCAGAAGAGCGGCTTTATCCAGCCAGGCGCTCCTCCACCACCATACACGGCGGGAGACACGAGAACGAGCGCGGCTACACGTTGGGGGTGGGCCAAGGCGGTTTGCATGGCTATCGTCCCGCCGGCAGAATTACCGACGAGAACGGCTTGCCTGGCTCCTAGTGCATCAATCAGGCCAACAACAAGATCAACCTGTGATTCAGGTGCGTAGGGATTGCGGCCTTTCCATTGCAGGGGGCGCTCGGTCAGCCCAAAAGCGGGGCGGTCATAGGCCACCACGTTTCCGTAAGCCGCAAGGGGTTCGGCGACTTCGCGCCATGAAAACAGGCTGGCCCCGAACCCGTGCAGGAGCACGATCAGGGGGCGGTCACCGGATTCTGTCCCCGAATACGGCAGAAAGCGATAATGCACGTGCAAGCCATCAATCTCGATGAAGTGACTATCCGGGCTGGCAAGATCGACGATTCCGAGGGTTCCGCTCGTTCGCACCGGCACGAGCAGGCAGGACGAGAAGAACCCGATGGCCAACGCCGACAGTAAAGTGCGCACGATCCGTACCATAGTATTCATCGGGCAAAGATACAGAAAAGAGCCGTGGACTTCCAAGACTCCATCATGGTAGCAACCCTGAATTCAGAACGGGAATCCTTCCGACCCACCTGCATCAGGTGCACCTGTTCCTGGAGCGCCTTGCTCCACGGGTGAGAGCTGGGCTTCGCTGCCGGGGCGCGATGGCAGGACGCGGGCCGTTTCATGGACGGTAAGCCCCGTTACGACAAGAGCCTTTTTTGGTTCAGCCGGGCATACCGTCTCACAGGCGCCACAACCGATGCAGAGTGTCGGGTCGAGTACAGGCGCGGGAAATACGGCCTGCGGTACGCGTTCCATGGTGAGGGCCCCCGTGGGGCAATGCTCAGCGCAGGCACCGCAGCGGGTGCCCTTCTCCACGACGATGCACAGCGGCAGGTCCAGCTTCGATTTGGCTACAGCGACCATGGTCTTGCGTTCAACCGGGAGCGGCAGTATCGCTCCGGTCGGGCAGGCTTCACCACAGGCAACGCACTCGAACTGGCAGAAGCCCCGGGAATAATCCATGTACGGTTCCAGGACCGCGGGGGATTTCCACAGGGCAACGCCTTGCCTGAGTACGCCCGACGGGCAGGATCTGGCGCAGAGGCCGCAGGACAGGCACAGGTGGCTGAAACGTTCTGTAGAAACGGCTCCAGGAGGGCTGGCCCATGCTCTGGCTGTGCCGTTCAGCACGACAGGGACTGGTACAGGCGCGGAGGTTCCATCTGAACCTGGCCGGGAGGAAAGGCTCCGGGTGAGTCCCGCGGCTGGCAAAGCCAGGGCCGCGGCCACGACGCCGGTGCCGCCCGCAAGCATGAAGTTCCGGCGGCTGAGTCCCGTGGAAACGGGCACTGGGTTCTTCAACGCGGGGCGTAGAACTGCATGATGCTGGCCGGAACTGGCGCGTCCGTAGCGGGCGCGCCCGTAACGGGCAGAACCGGTAGGGCAGACGGCAAGGCAACCAAAACAGGCAACGCAGGCGGCTGGATCCACGCGCTTGCCGGCAGAATGCGCTGCTCCAGTACGGCAGACGCGCTCGCAGGCACCGCAGGAGGTGCACGAAGGCGCATCAATGTGAAACCTGAAAAGCGACCGGTCTGCAACCAGGCCGAGCAAGGCCCCGGAGGGGCAGAGCCAGCGGCAGTACGCTCGCGGTTTGAGCACTGCGGCGGCGAATACCAGGAGACCGGGCAGCAGGGCAACAAGCATCCAGACAGCATCGGGCCGAGGACTCGGGGCCGGCAACTGTATGCCGAACCTGAGGCCGGCCTCCCCTGCCGCTTCCCACGCGATGCCGAACAGCGATGCCGAGAAGCGCGCGGCCAGCGCATACGGCTCAAGCCAGGCCCGGA
>CAXZAJ010000313.1:0-4624 GCA_964293355.1 uncultured bacterium | reverse complement strand
ATGTGGTGCAACATTCCGTGCTAGCTGCTATCACGTTTGTGCATAGCATGTATTAAATTTTCACGCGCTACTAGAGAAGCAATTCATCTGAAAATGAATGATACAGGCAAGGCAGATTCGAGCTGTTTATCCTGAATTGGCTTCGCGCTTTAACTCGTGAATGTAACGTACTCGCTGCAATCAACTTTGGTGCAGGATCATAATATACAAAACCGCCGAGAAATGCAGACATGAAAAATGAAAAGTCAGTCCCCTCACCAAGATGAGCAGGGGGGAAATAACGAAAATTCAACTTCTCATTAATTTCTTTTTTCTCATATTTAATATATGCAGCCAATGCGTGTTTTTTTGCCCAATGTGCGATCAAGCGCTTGCAAGTCCAGATTGCTATTGCTTCGCCAGAATCTGAGTACAACACCAAACCGCCATTGATACTGGTGAATTTCTTATTTTTAACATCATAGTCCATTGTCGAAAGAGTTAGTCCGGTACTTTCATTTCGAATATTAGCTTTATGATTTCCTGTAAAGTACATTTCATCATTTTTAGTACCATGTCCAAATTTACGAATAAAGGCTTCAGCACCATTCTCACCATAATATCCAGCATCAGGCTCCGGCGTCATCAAAGTTATTTTGTTCGTAGAATATGCTTTCAGTTCCCATCCCAGGTAGTCTGGTTCTGCAATCCCATTAGGAATTATTCCAAAAAGTGCTTCAAGGGTATACCCGCCTGCATTGGGAGCACGATAATCCAGCCGGCATCCAGTAGAATTCAACCTCCTTGAAATGTGCCATCCAGAAGATGTAATTTCCTTCAACTTGTCAAGCAATTTGCCATTTTTTGACTTAGCAGAATCATTACCAATTGGAAATTCAATAAAAATGATATCTTTGGAAATTTCTGGAAAGTCAAGCTCTATCGATTTTGCAATTTCAGTGCCCGGGATTACCAGGTAAGCTATAACTCGATCATCTGCTGTTATGCCTAAAATCAAGAACCGGCCATCTATGCCTGTTCTTTGTTCTTTTAAAACTGGCTGCATATTTCGGGAAGGAGCGGAATCACAACCTCGTAAGAATCCTGATAGCCGTACTTCTGGATACTGGGGGTACAGAATCAGCTGTGCATACTGAGCTTTTTCTATCCGGTATGGTTCTGAAAACCAATAGAATTCCAGTGGTGCTTTTAGATTTGGATTTACACCTATATTCCCCTGAGAGATTTCACCAAAAGGAATCAACTGCAAAGCTTCAAGGCTGGGACCAAGATAAATCTGGTTTTTACTATTATCGTTATTACTGAGTGCTTTCATATAAGCACGAACAACCCCAATCGAAGCAAAAAGCCGAGATAGATCTTTATAGTGTGTTATTGACATATCTATAGTATCGGAATCAAAAAGGAAAAAGATTTGCTATTGCAAATGGGGAAATAATAATGCATACTATGCAGAGATATTCCCCAAGGTGGCATTATGGCAGACGTTATAGACAATGGTATCATAAATCTACTAGAACAGGCGCTTCGATTTAATTCCTTGTCTGATATAGCAAAGAAGTTGCATGTCAATGTCACGACAGTGCGACGTTGGCGGAACATGGAAACTGAACCTCAGTTCTATATTATTGAAGCTCTTCACTCAATAATAAAAGACTCAATTGAACATGAGAAATCTGGCAATCATGATTTTACTTTCATAGACCTGTTCGCGGGGATCGGTGGACTTCGTACTGCCTTTGAGTCAGTTGGAGGGCACTGTGTTTTCACCTCTGAATGGGATAATTACGCGCAGAAGACGTATGGTGTGAATTTTCCTGACGAAGCACCTATTAATGGTGATATAACGCAAATAACTGCAGAATCCATTCCAGACCATGACATTCTGGTAGCAGGTTTTCCATGTCAGCCTTTCTCGATCGCAGGTGTTTCCAAGAAAAACTCACTCGGGCGTGCACATGGGTTTGAAGACAAAACACAAGGAACCTTATTTTTCGATGTTGCACGGATTATTGCAGAAAAAAAGCCCAAGGCATTTCTTCTTGAGAATGTAAAAAACCTCCAGTCACATGATCACGGAAACACGTTCAAGGTCATCATCAACACTTTAAGGGATGAATTGGGATATTCTGTTCAGTATCGTGTGTTTGATGCTCAACAATGGCTCCCGCAACATAGAGAGCGCATTGTCATTGTTGGGTTCAGAGATCCAACCCTGTTTGACCTGGATTCCTTTTCCCTCCCTAACAAGGAGAAAACAGTTCTCGGTGACATACTTCACAGGACTGATGGTTCAGAACCCCTGCTTGACCACGATGGATCTGCGTATTTCGACCATGATGCAAATAATGTACATGAAAAGTATACACTGAGTGACAAACTTTGGGCCTATCTTCAATCCTATGCTGAAAAACATCGTTCACTGGGAAATGGTTTTGGATATGGGCTTTGTACTGAGAACTCAGTAGCAAGAACGCTTTCCGCACGATACTACAAGGATGGTTCAGAGATTCTAATAGCACAAAAAAATAAAAACCCACGGCGGCTCACCCCTCGGGAATGCGCGCGTCTCATGGGGTTTCCTGACAGCTTTATCATTCCTGTTTCGGATACCCGCGCCTACAAGCAGTTCGGCAACTCCGTCGCGGTACCTGTTTTTACAGCTGTCGCAAGTTTTATAAAACCGATGATCATGGTCGACTAGTCTATCCTTTGGGATCATACTGATACATATGGACAAGGTCTCGCCACAGACACGAAGCCGCATGATGGCAGGAATCCACGGCAGGGATACGAGACCCGAAAAGATTGTGCGTGCGGCGCTCTTCGCGAGTGGTTTCCGCTACAGGAAAAACTGCCCTGGTCTGCCCGGTAAGCCGGACATCAAACTGACAAAATACCATGCCGTAATCCTTGTCCACGGATGTTTCTGGCATGGCCATGACTGTCGCTATTACCGGGTTCCGGCCAGCAACCCGGAATTCTGGTCAAGAAAAATCACTGCGAACAGAATACGCGACGCGCGTGACATCGTCGCACTGCGCGCAACTGGATGGCGCGTATGCGTGGTATGGGAGTGTCTCACGAGGAGCATACCGATCAAAGATTTCAGATCGACAATCATCGATACCCTTGCCGGATGGATCAAGGGCGATGAATCCTTTCTGGAATTGTTTGACCAAGAAGCCATGCACAAAGATGGTGGCACAAGCAAACCCGAAATTTACACGCCGGGGACGAATAGCGATATTGATCGCTTTGTAGCAGAGCGTACTAGTTCGTACGAAACGCGGAACAACGAGTGAGCCGTTCTACTACTGGGATCTTTTAACTATGCTATCTAATGTTTTGATCGCACCCCACGATTCCCCGGAGGCCCCCCATCATGAGGAAACTTATAGCCCTTGAATTTATCTCCCTTGACGGCGTCATGCAAGCGCCTGGCAGCCCGGACGAAGATACCAGTGGCGGTTTTACTCAGGGCGGTTGGATCAGCCAGTTTTCCGACCACATCCTTTCTGCATCGATCAAAATGCAGATGAACATGCCATTCGACCTGTTGCTGGGACGTACGACGTTCGAGATTTGGGCCAGGTACTGGCCTCAGCATGCTGAAGTATGGCCCGGCGCCAACACAGCCACCAAGTACGTTGCCTCGAATACCAGACCATCTCACGAATGGCAACCATCTGTGTTCTTAAGCGGTGACATTGTTGAAAAAATCAACAGGATAAAACATCACCAAGGACCTGATCTGCATGTATACGGCAGCGCCAACCTCATGCAGACGCTCCTCCGACATGATCTGGTCGATGCGTTCTGGCTCAAGATAGTTCCTATAACCCTGGGAAGCGGAAAACGGCTATTTGCCGACGGCATTATCCCGGCGGCCTTCAAGGTAACTCAAAGCAGCGTCACCTCTACTGGAGTCAGCATCGTCACCTATGAACGTGCGGGCATTCTTTGACCATAAGATCAATCCGCATTCTGTATCTTCTTTTCTTTCAACAACAAAAATGATATCGCGACGGGAAGCACAGGCGCCAGGAGGACATAGATCCAGTTTGCATCTCCCAGCACAAACCTTTGATATAACAACAGCGAGAGCGCCGATGCGAGATATAACCCTGCATGCTTCAGCAAAAATACTTCACTGGTCATCAGAGCCACGATGAGAGTAAAGACCAGCGGCAGGACGAATTGGCCCAAGACCCTAAAATCCGCGCTGCCCGCATTAATATCGGCACGGGCAAGGAGCGCAAATAATATGGAGACTATCGTGTAACCGATAAACGACAGGCAAGCTGTACTCAAGGCTTGCATGAACTTCTTGGCCCGTGCAGAAGAAATTATTTTATGCTCGCTGATCTTGTCGTGAACAAGCATGCTGAATACCAGCGTCTGCAACAATATTTCAGGGAATCCGATCAGATGAAACCAGAGCGGCAATTTTGAATAGACAGCCCCTTCAATCGACGACGGTGCCGCGGCGGGTGTTCCCAGTATGCCTATGCCGACGAACAGGAGCCAGAGATGAAGCCATCCGTACCTGGATTCCGCTATCGTGCTTTTGAACGGCAACAAAACCAGACCGAACAGCAACCCCCTGAAAACCTGGATTACA
>CAXZAJ010000312.1:0-4632 GCA_964293355.1 uncultured bacterium | reverse complement strand
TTGAAGGGCGGATTGGCCATGACGAAGTCAGCCCTCAGGTCGGGGTGCAGATCACGGGTAAAGGTATTGGCCGGCTCGCCGCCAAAGTTGAAATCGATACCGCGGATGGCCATATTCATGGCTGCCAGTCGCCAGGTTGTCTGGTTTGATTCCTGGCCGTAGACCGAGATGGAGCCTCGTTTGTCACTGTGGGCTTCTATGAATTTTTCTGATTGCACGAAGAAGCCACCGGAACCCATGGCAGGATCATATACCCTGCCTGCATACGGTTTAAGAATTTCAACGATCAGGCTGACTATGGATTTAGGTGTATAGAACTGACCGCCCTTTTTGCCCTCGGCACTGGCGAATTCACCCAGGAAATACTCATAGACATGGCCAAGAATATCCTTGCTACCCAATGTCGCGTGGGTAAAAGGAATGGTTCCGACCACATCGCTGATGAGACTACCGTAGGTGGCGTCCTCGATACCTTCACGGGCAAAGTCTTTGAAGAGGATATTCTTGAGCTTGGGGTTTTCCTTCTCGATTACCGTCATGGCATCGTCGAGCAGTTTGCCAACGCCCTTGAACTCATCGCCCCAGGGAAGTTTGGAGCCAAGTGGCAGACGACAATTGGCTTCAATATGCTTCCATCGAGCCGACTCGGGCACCCAAAAGACGTTCTTTTCGGTGTAGTAGTCCCGGTTCTCTAATTCTGAATTGATAAAGTCCGCATCAGCATCAGGACCCAAAAAGTAGTCATGTGACGAGTTGGCAAAGTCTTTAGTCAGTTCTTGGACACGGATGTCAAAGGAATCAGACACATACTTGAGAAATACCAAGCCAAGCATGACATGTTTGTAGCGGGCTGCGTCAAGATTGGGTAAGAGTTTGTTGGCTGACGCCCATAACTTTGTTTCAAGGCTGCTCAAAAAGGCTATTTCGGCATTATTCACATGCGTCTCCGTATTTTTCCTGGGCCGGGCATGGACGCCAGGCGCTTTTAGGCGTGGCAATCATAGCATAAATATCTATGAGTTTCCCACTTAAAACAAAGAACCTTCATCGTTCTTGATTGATCGATCACAGGGAGGGGGTTTTGTACGGGTGATTTAAGCGTACCAGTATTCAGTGCCAAGGTTGAGTACAACTATGCAATCTTGCGCTCCTTAAAAACCTTGGCATGTATGCCCGGGTTGGTATGAGAGCTACGTGATAGTCGCTCTTGCGCGCAAGGGATGGTAAGGGCGCGAAGCGGTCACGGCGCCAGCCGGGACTGGAGCGCGACAGCGCGGAACCCTGGACAGCCCGACGGCGACGGCCGGAGGCCGGAGCCGGTGCGTCCGGAATAGTTTTATCACGTGGCTGGTCACTGGGAATCGGGACCGGAGAGCAGGGCGAGGAGGGTGGTGTTGAGGTAGTAGTTTTCCTTGCCGGCCTTGATCTTGCGCACCACGCCAAGCGCCACGAGGGCCTCCAGGTATTTTGAGGCGGTCTTGCGCGTAACGCCGAGGTCTTCCACCAGGAAGTCTATTTTGGTGTAGGGATAGCGGAAGATGTTGTTGAGCAGGTCATGGCTGTAGAGCCTCGGGGCATGGGCTTTGATCGTTACTTTGCAGGTCTGCATCTGGGCTTTGATGCCCTGTATGAGCGCTGTGGTCTGGGCCGATGTTTCTTCTATGCCGCGGATCATGAACAGGAGCCAGGGTTCCCAGTCGCCGGTATCACGGACGGACTGCAGGAGGCGGTAGTAGTCGGCCTTGCGGCGGTTGATGTAACGGGAGAGGTACAGGACAGGACTGCCCAGGAGTTTTTCCTTGACGAGGTACAGAACATTGATGAGCCGTCCGGTCCTGCCGTTGCCGTCGTAGAATGGATGGATGCTCTCGAAGCGATGGTGGATAAGGCTCATCCGGGTCAGGGGGTCCAGGTCGGTACGTACGGTGCTGTTGATGAAGCGTTCCAGGTCGGACATGAGCGATACGATATCCTGGGGATGTTGCGGCGGCACGTACACGGTCTGCCCCGTGCTGTCGTTGCGCAGTTCTGTTCCAGGAAGCTTTCTGAACCCGGCATCGTTTTCTTCGATCATCGCCTGGATGGTGATGATGTCGTTGGTCGTGAGTAGCCCCGTTGCGCGGACCCGCTCAAAGCCTGTGCGGAGCGCACGCACGTAGTTGTGAACTTTCTTGGCGGCAAGGCTTGGATAGGCCTGCCGTCTGATATCTGAACGGTACAGGTCGTCCTGTGTGGTGATGATGTTCTCTATGGCCGAGCTGTCACGGGCTTCCTGCAGGGCGAGCGTGCTGATGAGGATGTCCTGGTTGGGCATGGCCGCGGCTGTGGCGTTGAGCTCGGCCAGCGCCCGATGCGCGGCGGCTAGCTCCTTGAGCACGGCCCTGGTCTCAGCCTCGCCCAGTGATTCAAGCCTGTCGTCTAGTGCATAGTGGCCGGATTTACCCATGTGTGGCACCACACGGGTAAATATTCGCCAGACGTACCCACGATTCAGTTGTCATAGGTATACAGTGCGATATTTTACCCACGTTGGCAAGGGTCATGTGGGGCTAACTCGCCCAGGAGGTGCATGATTTTGGCGGCCGTGGTCTTGAACGTAGTTGCACCGCATCGGCAGCCGCAGGGCTTTCATCGCCATCCTCCACCGCGCTTGACCTTGTGTCAGGCCCCGCCTAGGATCGAGCGATATGCGTATATTCCATTTGGCCGACCTCCATCTCGGCAAGAGCCTGTATGAACGCGATCTCGTGGAGGACCAGCGGCACGCGCTGGACGCCGTGCTTGAGGCGGCCAGGATAGAGCGGCCCGCCTGCGTGGTGATCGCAGGGGACGTGTTCGACCGGGCCGTGCCGACGGCGGAGGCCGTGACGCTGCTGGGGCAGTTCGCCGCCTCGCTCAAGGCCCTGGATCCGGAAATGGTCATCGCGATGATACCGGGCAACCACGATTCGGCCGCCAGGCTGGCCTTTCTGGCTCCCGTGCTGGCGACCGCCGCCGTGTATGTGGCCTCCGACGCGGCTGCCTGCGAGGTTCCCGTCGTGGTGGAACGCGGCAGCGAGACGCTCCGGCTCTGGCTGCTGCCGTTTCTGACGCCCGGCGCGTTCAGCCGGCCCGCACCGGCAGAGGGTCTGACCCCGGAACCGGTCCTTTTGAAAGGTCTGTCCCCAGGCCGTCAAGGCGATCTGTTCAGTGACGAGGCTGAGCCTGCGCCGAAGGAGGGTCTGACCCTGCGGTCGCAGTCGGATTTGTTTGCCGAGGCGATGCGGCGCATCGGGGCGGCCATGAAGACGGCGAAGGCGACTGGGGCCGGGAACGGGGCGGGGACAGAGCTGGATGTGCTGGTGTGCCACGCGTTCGCGGCGGGCGGCACGGGCAGCGAGTCGGAGCGCGCGTTTCTGGGCACGGCCGAGCTGGTGGACGGAGCGGCGTTTGAACAGTTCGACTATGTCGCGCTCGGGCACCTGCACCGGCCACAGGCCGTGGGAAGCACGGGGCGGTATCCGGGGTCCATCCTGGCGTACAGCTTCGGGGAGAGCGGCTGCGAGCGGGGATTCCTGTCAGTGGAGCTTTCGTCGGAAGCGCCTGTCGTCGAGTTCCGCGCGGTGAAGCCGTTGCGGCGCATGATACGCATAGAGGGAACCTACGACCAGGTCCTCGTCGATCCAGACCTTGAAGCCTACGCCGGCGACTATATCGAGGCTGTGCTGGGCGACGCGGAGGCCGTGCTCAACCCCATGGACGCCCTGCGGAGGCGGTTTCCGTACATCATGTCGCTCAGGCAGGCCGCCTTCGAGCGGGGCGAAGCGGGGTCTGACCCCGTGTATGCCACGGGGCGGGAACTGGTGTCCATAACGGATGACTTTGCGGCCTTCTACCACGAGATGAACGGGCAGGATCCCGATGCGGACGAGGCGACACTGTTCGCCGAGTTGCTCAAGGAGGCCGACGTTGAAACTCCATAAGCTCGCGATGATGAACATCGGGCCGTATGTGGGGCTCGTGACGCTGGATTTCAGCGAGCTGGGCGATGTGTTCCTGGTCTGCGGCAAGACCGGTTCGGGGAAGACGACCATCTTTGACGCCATCTCGTATGCCCTGTACGGCACAGGCCTGGAGAACCGGGACATCGTTTCGCACTTCGCGGGGCCGGCGGACGAGGTGTTCGTCGACCTCGAGTTCGAGTTTGCCCGGCAACGCTGGCACGTAAGGCGGGAGCCAGGCAGGACCGTGGTCAAGAAGAAGGGCACGGGGACGACCGAGCGCCCGCAGGCGGCATTGCTGGAAACATGGGGCCGCTCCGGCTGGGAACCCTACCGAGACAAGCCGGCTGACGTTGACGCCGCGGTCGTGGACATCGTAGGGCTGTCGGCCACTGAATTCACCAAGATCGTGCTGTTGCCGCAGGGAGAATTCCAGCGCTTCCTGGAGATGAACACCAAGGACAGGACGCAGATCCTGGAGAAACTGTTTCCCGTCAACGTGCACGGGGCGGTGAGCGAGCTGGCACGAATACGAGCCCAGGAAGCCGAGCAGTCTGCCAGGGAGCTGGACGCGCGGGCTGCCGCCATGGAAGCCAGGCTCGGAGAAGAACCGGAAGCCGTGCTGGTACGCGCACGCGAGGAGCTTGAAAGC
>CAXZAJ010000311.1:0-4658 GCA_964293355.1 uncultured bacterium | reverse complement strand
GCCAATGAACGAAAATACGGCCTTTTCGAACTGGCCGATGGAGGAACCCTGTTCCTTGATGAGATTGGCGAAATGCCTGCACACATGCAGGTTAAAATCCTGCGCGCGATCCAGGAGCGCAAGGTCATGCGGCTTGGAGGATCGCAGGGGGTGCCGGTGGATGCCCGCATCGTTGCGGCGACCAACAGGGATCTCGAGTCCATGGTAAGCGCAGGAACCTTCCGCGAGGATTTGTACTACCGTGTCAACGTGGTCAGGATTCATCTGCCACCATTGCGAGAACGGCCCGGCGACGCGGTTGCTCTGGCATTATATTTCGTTGACTCACTCGCGCCGACACTGGGGCGAAAAGGAGCAAGGCTCGCTCCGGACGCTCTGGAGCTCATCTCTTCATATCCATTCCCCGGAAACGTACGGGAGCTTTCAAATGCTGTGGAGCGGGCCCTGATATTGGCTGATGGCGAAGAACTGCGTGCCCGGGATTTTCAGCTCGGTGCAGGAAATCGCATGCCGGACACGAAGGCACAGACTCCCTCAAGTGTGACTGACAAACCCCGCTCCATTGCAGAAATCGAGAAGCTGGCGATACTGGACGCGCTTGAGCGCAATGCCGGCAAACGTGAGGCTACGGCGATGGAACTCGGCATAACCAGAAGGACACTACTCAACAAGCTCAAGGATTACGGATATTCTGACTGAGAAAACATCCGGGGTCAGCGGTCGCCGAGAAGACGTATCCCATCGGCAGGGATCGTATACCAGCGTCCGCTTCCTGCACCAGGTGCGGCTTCCTTGGTAAACCGCAGGGTAAAATGCTCACCTCCTGATTCCATCAGGCAGTCTACGGCGTCACCCGCATAATCACTCCGCAAGCATGAGGCAAAAAAACTGCCACGGCTTGTTTCGGCTACCGGAGTAGTTTGAGCAGCAGCCAGCTCGGCAATGGAACGTTCAAAGAACACATAGGGCCGGAGACGCGGTTCCGAGGTATCATCGAGGTACCGCATGGGCAGAGGGAAATTGCCAGCAGCCGTTATTGCGGTCAATGCACCATTTCGGCGTTTCAGGTGTCGTACCGCCAGGCAAGGCCCGCTGCCCATGAATCTGGCAACTGAAACACTGGCCGGGTCCGACCATACCGTACGCGGGGAGGCGCACTGAAGCACGCCGCCGGCTTCCATGATCGCCAGCGTATCACCGATTGCCATCGCTTCTTCCAGATCGTGGGTAACGTAGACAGCCGTAAAACCCAACCGGCGCTGTTCATCCACGATATCGGAGCGGAGGCGTTTGCGGAGAGCGGCATCAAGCGAGGAGAGCGGTTCATCGAACAACACAACCGCGGGTTCAACAGCCAGAGTCCTGGCCAATGCAACCCGCTGCCGTTCACCGCCAGAAAGTTCGTGTGGCTTTCTGTGCTCGAATCCTTCCAGGTCAACCGCCGCCAGCAGTCTGGCCACTCGCGATGCGAGCATGGTCCGGCTCAAGTGAAGACGATGTAGTCCGTATGCTACATTTCCCCGTACATCGAGGTGTGGAAACAGCGCGTAGTCCTGAAACACCATACCGATGCCGCGACTGTGTGGTTCCAATCCGGTTACGTCACGGCCACCGACGCGCACGCTGCCTGCATCAGGTTTTATCAGGCCAGCCGCCATTCTGAGCAACGTGCTCTTGCCGCAACCTGAAGGCCCAGCGATGGCAAGCATGGAGCCGGCATCAACCGCAAACGATGCGCTGACCGTCATGTCGGGCCAGCTTTTAACGAGTTCATTGAGTTCAAGCGAGACCATCGCGGGCATCCTTCCAGAAAAAAACAAAACCTGTGCCAATCGCCAGAAGTACGGCTGCGGCGCAGGCCTCGTTGAGGCGGTACGAGCCCGCAAGACGGTACAAAAGCAGCGCCAGCGTCTCAAAGCCGCGAACCGGGGCCGCGATGAGGGCATTGGCATCTCCGGCACTCATCGCGAAGGCCAGCGCGAAGCCAGAGGCTATGGAAGGAGCGGCCATGGGGAGTCGCACCCTGAGTGTAGCGTCCAGTCGCGAAGAACCCAGCAACCGGGCCGTCTCGACAAAGCGCTCGTCAGATAATCCCACGGAAGACTGGATGGCCCTGAGTGCGAACGGGTACGCTGAAACAGCCTGCACGGCGGCTATGGCAAAGAGTGAAGGGGTACCGAGCACCGCATTCCAGCCGTATGCCAGCACAACGCTTGAAACACCAAGTGGCAGAAGCGGCACGAGCTTGGCTGCAATGCTGGATCTGGATCGTTTCAGTGCTACTGAAAAAACAAAGCCTGTGGTAGCAGCAAGGGCTGCGCTGAAAAAGCCCAGCACCAGGGTATTGAATAGTGCCGCTCCGAAACCTCGTCTGGAGAACAACGAAATATAATTCCCAAACCCGAGAGTCCAAGCCCCGCGCGTCGCAGTGCGAATGGTCAAGGATTCCATGAAGATCGAGGCGAGCGGGCCTACGAAGCAGACCAGTATGAATGCCCCGTAGAGAAGAGCCATAAAGGCGCCGGCGGGACGATTGAAGCCAGAGGGAGCAGTGGGTTCAGCATCCCGGCGATCGCCAGCGGCGCGCCGTTCAAAGAGACTGTATGCATACAGCACCAGCATGGCTACCAGCGTTTCAGCCAGGGCAAACGCGCTGGCCAGGGGCCTGTCAAACTCGAAACGCGCCGCCCGGTACAGTTCCACTTCCGGCGTACCCACACCGGGGCCACCAAAAAGCAGCACAATGACGAAACTGTAGAAACACATCAAGAAAACCAGAGACATCGCAGCGCCGAGGGCGGGCAGAATCGATGGCAGCGTCACCGTCAGGAACACGCGCCATTCCGGCGCGCCGAGCAACCTGGCCGCATCCTCGTGCCGCCGTGGCACTGTGGCCCAGGCATCCCCGACGAGCCTCATCACGACGGGAAAGTTGTAGAACCCGTGCGCAAGAACAACACCCGAGAACGAGTACAGGAATTTCAGCGGGGGCTCGGAGAGACCGAATGTGGTCATCAGCGCACGATTAAGAAAGCCTTCCTGGCCGTAATACAGCACGAAGCCGATGGCAATGATAAGCGGAGGCACGCAGAACGGCACGGCAGACAAAGCCGACAGGATCTTTTTTCCGGAAAATCGACGCTTGGCCAACAGAAAGGCACCTGGCAGACCTACGAGTGCCGCAAGCACCGTACTCGCGGCAGCTTGGGAAATTCCGTAGCCAAAGGACCGCACGAACCGAGGCTCGGAGAAAGCGCGTGCAAGATTCCTGACCACGCCACCATCGAGCACGGGAGAGAAGGCTGCCGCAAGCGGGAGTAACAGCAGCAAGCCGAACGCCGGGAACAATACGGCGCCGGGATGTACTATCAGCCTGTGTCGCGGAGCCTTCATGAACATCAAGGAGCCTGGAGCGCGTCCAGAACCGCCTTGACCGCTACATCGAGTCCTGGGCCGTGTGCCGGTAATGTTTTATCGGGTTGAGGCGCGGCCGCATAGCTGGCCGGCAAGGTAAGGCCGGGCATAACCGGATACATCCAGTTGGTCAGCGGCAAAGCAGACTGGAACTCGCTCGTCAGCATGAAATCGATGAAGGCTTCTGCAGCCTTGCGGTGTCTGGCCTTTGCTACGATACCAGCGCCTTCAATCTGCATAGGATGGCCATCGGAGAATTCGAGGGCACGATAGCGTCCGGCAGTCTCATATTCGGCATGGTAAGCTGCGCTTGTGGTATACGAAATGACGAGTGGAGCTTCTCCCGCAGTGAAGAGTCCATAGCCGGTATCCCAGCCAGGTGACATGGTCAGGATCGATGGCTTGAGACGCTTCCAGTAGTCCGCAAGTCCATCGCCATACACTGACGCGGTCCATGCCACGAAACCAAGACCCGGTGTCGAGGTGCGCGGATCCATGAGTATGAGCTTGCGGGCATATTCAGGCTTGGTCAGATCTTCCAGCGATGCCGGCGGAACCGCGAGCTTTTCAGAATCCCAGATGATGGCAAAACTGCTCCAGTCATAGGGCGTGAGCCGCCATTCGCTGTCGAGGATGAGATTTGCTGGAATCACTTTGCTTTCTTTAGGCTCGTAGGCCGATAGAACGCCGGCGGACAGCGCTTTTGGCAACAGGTTACCATCTATGCCGATGAGAATGTCGGCCACGGGGGCTTTCTTTTCATCTATGGCACGAGCCAGGACCTGCCCGGCATCTCCCGGAACCACGAGCTCAACTTTTATTCCCGTTGCCTTTTCAAAGGCTGGAATCACTACCGGAGCAGGGCCCCATTCACTTGCAAACGAGTCGTAGGCGTAGATGACGAGCTGCGCGTCGCTTTTCTGGACGCATGATGATGTGAAGGCGACAAGCACGGCGAACAAAGCCGCGAACGTCTTCTTGAATAAAACGGGACGAGTATGCATGGTACTCCCTCCGCCGGCATTACCCGGATCAGGTTCATCGGGTCTGTTCTCAGACGACTATGGCTCCCAAGGAACCACGCCGACACCCCGCGCCCATAAGATACGCCCGCTCGCGAGCGTGGGTCAAGCCGTGAGGCTCAACCAGGCGGTACCTATGGCGAGCGTTGCAAGCGTTATGGGTACGCCGGCTTTCAGGTAATCCCAGAAGCCAAGACGCGCGCCACGGCTTGCAGCTCCCTC
>CAXZAJ010000310.1:0-4663 GCA_964293355.1 uncultured bacterium | reverse complement strand
AAAGGAATTCGGGCTCGATATAGAACTGGTGCCCAACCCCATCACACTGGGGGTTGAAGACACCCTGCTCGCGATCGAGGGCGAACAAAGCCTTTACGCCTACGCCGCGCTGCTCAAAACCCTCTACCCTACGAGCGGGGCTGATGTCGACGGGATCATCCAGGCTATTCACAGCATTATAGAAGACATGAAAGTACTCTATGGCGTCGACAATCCGCTTTTTGCCAGAAAGAAAAAAAACATCCTTACGCTGGTGCCTTCTGTCATAGCCTGGGCATTCAAGTTTTTCCGGACGATGTACCGTATATCTAAAATGGATACGCCGTTCGAGGAGTACCTGGACACCATTTCATCCAATCAATCGCTCAAGGACATCATCGGGCAGCATTTTTTCAGAAAGACGCCGGTGTTTTTCGCCCTGAGCTATTTCGCGCTCTATAACGATTATATCTATCCAAAGGGCGGTGTCGGCGCGTTCATCGAAACCCTGGTAGACGCGATTCGCAAGCGTGGCGGTGAAATACGCGTGGATACCCGCGTGGCGACCGTCGATCCTCACGGCAGGACGATCACCGATGCCGCGGGAAACGAATACCGGTACGACAGGATGATCTGGGCGGCTGACCTGAAGACTTTATACGCCATCAGCACCGACTCCGGTCTTGGGGAAAAGGACCGGACTTCGTTTACGTGTACCAAGGAACGCGTCTTGGCGCAAAAAGGCGCGGAGTCGGTATTCTCCGTATTCCTGGCCGTGGACCTTCCGCCCGGAGTGTTCGGTAAAATCTCCAGCGGGCATGTTTTTTATACGCCCGACAGGCAGGGGCTCGGCACCACGCATACCGCCGAGCTTGATGACTTGCTGCAGCGCTGGGACACAGTGCAGAAAGAGGAATTGTTTGCATGGCTCGGCAGGTTCTGCCGATACAATACGTTCGAGATATCGATCCCGGCCCTGCGTGATCCCGCTGCAGCCCCGGCGGGAAAAACCGGAATCATACTGAGCGCACTCTTCAACTATGAGCTGACCCGGAGAATCCGGGCATCAGGATGGTATGACGAATTCAAGCAGCGGGTAGAAGCCGAGTTCATTGAAACTATTACATCGAGCATCTACCCGGAGCTGAAAGGCAGGATCCTGTTCAGCTTCTCGACTTCACCCGCATCGATTCAGGACCGGGTGGAAAGCTCTGAAGGCTCCATCGTAGGCTGGTCTTTTGAAGGTGACATACCCGTCGTGACGAGCATGTTCCGTATGGCTGATTCAGTAAAAACGGCGCTGCCATGCGTGTATGCCGCGGGCAAATGGGTGTACAGCCCGGCCGGCGGCCCTACCGCCATCATGACCGGCAGGATCGCCGCACGGCAGTGCCTGAAGGCATTGCTCTAAAAAGCACCAGGGCTCGTTGGTTCATACTTGAGCTTGGCGTTCATTGCACTACTTGGCGTGCACAAGGGCAGCCTTCGAACCCAGACTTTGCCTTGCGGCCTTCATTTTGGTCAGGATGCTTCCGCCTTCAGGAACCGGATTTCTGGCATCCTGCTCCAGCATCGCAAGTATGTCCTCGAACGGTGATGGACGCAAGAAAAGGTATCCTTGCAAGTAGCCACAGTCCCGCCGGGAAAAGAATTCCCACTGCTCGCGTGTCTCTATGCCCTCCGCCACGATGTCCAGTTCAAGGCTGTGGCCAAGGTTGATTATGGCGTTGACCACCTTTTCGTTCTGGGCTTCCGCGAGATTCAATACAAAAGAAATATCTATCTTGAGTGCGTCAACCGGTAATTGTGACAGGTAGGCGAGCGATGAATATCCGGTGCCAAAATCATCAACCATGAAAGAAATACCAGGCAGCCTCGCCTTTATCTCCTTGATACGGTCGATGGCATCCTTGGTATTGTGCATGATGGCGGATTCGGTGATCTCCAGTTTGAGCCGGGATGGATCGATTCCGGAGCTTTTGACGCTGTTTTCCAGATCGTCCACATAGCCAGGCTGCTCGAATTGCCTGCTGGAGACATTGACGGAGACGTAGAGGTCCCGGTAGCCCTTCTCGTGCAGGCGGCGGGTGTCGTAGCAGGCACGGCGCAACGCCCAGTCGCCGAGCGCAACGATGGAGCCGTTTTCTTCCGCTATGGGGATGAACTCGCCGGGTGACACGTGGTCGCCGTTGCCTCGTTGCCAGCGAGACAATGCTTCCATGCCGCGTATCCTGCCATCAGTGCTGACTATAGGCTGGTACACAAGGTTGAAGCCGCCGCTGCTCAGGGCCGTTTTCATTTCCTGCTCTATCTGCCAGCGCTTGGTTGCCTTGGCGCTTACCGCAGGGTCGTAGAGGGTATAGCGGTTTTTTCCTTCTTCCTTTGAGCAGTACATGGCGATGTCCGCGCTCTTGGTCGCCCCTTCTATGGTACGGCCATGGTCGGGAATGACGGCCACGCCGATTGAGACGCCGACATTGACGCTGCCGCCGGACATGTCTCCCTTGGACCGGAAGATGAAAGGCTTTGCTATGCTGGAGAGTATCCGTTCTGAAACGACGATGCCGTCCGCGACATCCTTTATGGAAGCCAGCACGACGACGAACTCGTCGCCGCCAAACCGGTACGCCACATCGCTGTCGCGCAGGCAGACCCGGATTCGCCTTGCAGTCTCGATGAGGAGTTCGTCTCCGGCATCGTGGCCTAACGTATCGTTGACGTGCTTGAAACCATCCAGATCAAGGAACAGGACCGCCCCGCGCCAGGACCCATCACGCTCGATGGTCTGGAAATGGGTGGACATATCTTCGTTGAACAGTTCACGGTTGCCGAGCCCCGTGAGCTTGTCGTGGTACGCGAGGTGGCGGAGCTTGCGTTCAATAGTCTTGCGCTGCGTTATATCTCGTATCACACAGGTCAGCGTGCGGCCCTTGCAGTCCTTTGAATTGCCAAAGGACATCTCCATGGGCGCTACGCCCCGGTGCTTGGTCGCCCCGAGAAATTCGAACGTCCGCTTGAGGCCGGCTGCCTTGCGGTCCTGATCGTCAACATAGAAGTATTTGCGGAATTCGTGTTCGTGCTTGGAGAAGACCTCCGGCGGAAAGAGCATGCTGAACGGTTTTCCTACGACCTCATCACGCTCCCAGCCAAAGGTGTGTTTGATGCCAGAATTGGCGAAGATTATCTTGAACTCGTCGTCAAGCCTGAATATCGCCTCCGTAATTGTCTCCGAGAGGGCCTCATAATGTTCCCGCGTCTCCTTGAGTTGCTGGAAAAGGGCGTGGTCAAAAGAAAGGTCCCGTATCAGCGCGATGACTGCTGGCTGGCCGCGCAGCTGTATCGCGGAGAGCAGGCAATCCATGGACACGATAGTGCCATCGTGGCGCTGGCCGCGGAAGGCCAGGATGTCTTCTTCCTTGGCAGCGTGCGGAGTGGAATTCGTTACGGCAAAATCCGCCAGGCGTGCATGGAAGGTGCCCCGGTACTCTTCAGGCAACAGGTCAAAGACGGGAGTGTCCAGGAGGTCCGAGCGGTCATAGCCAAACGTGGTAAAAAAAGACTGATTTGCTTCAAGTATCGTACCGGAGGGCGACATGATGAGTACGGAATCGGACACCCCGTCCAGCAGGATTTCCAGACTTACGCCGGATTCTTCACATTCATCCTCTAGCTTGAGTGCATAGCCCTGAAGGATACGTTCAAGAAGCTGTGAGAAAATCGATTCTCCGTGCTCGTTGTCAAGTTCCTTGCTGGATCCATGCCTCATGGCGGGCTCGTATGCTGGATTAGCCGCCAAACCATCAAGGAACCCGGAAATTCGATCCGGCCCACTCGAGGAATCAGTAGATTCCATGGATTCGAGTAAATCTAGTACGTCCATGTTTTTTTTCATGCTAAAAATCCTGCTCTGCTCATACTTTTATGGGTCTGAGTATACTCCATATATGGCAAAATACATTGGATTTTTATATATGACAAATTTACTATTATTTTTGTCCACGGGTATCTGCCGCTACAATGGCTTTGGCTTTTTCCAGGATGGAGAACCGGTCAATGATGACTGCCTCAAGGTCAGCAAGTCCCTCCGAGAGGGCCGTGTCCAGGCGCTTCAGCTCATCCGCAATGGCCTCCCGTTTGCGGGTGGAGCACCAGCGGGCCAGGAATTCCAGATCTTCCGCAGAACCATACACCGAGGCAGCAAGCGCTTTTGCACCGCTCGTATCAACGGCCCTACGGGTGAGGTGTTCAGGAAATCCCCGGATCTGAGACATCGGTTCCCGTGAAGACACGAATCCATCAAACGCATGCCGCTTGGGAGCATACACCATGGCCACATAGATCGATCGTATGATAGAAGCACCATTACTGGAAAGTGCGAGAGCATCTTTTCTCAGGGCCCTGAACAAGTCTTCATACGCCTCGTCATTGCGCCGCAGGAATGCCTGTAGATCCGGTGCCGCATTGGAGGGGTCGAGCGTGCCATCTTCAAAGACTGATGCTGGCAACAGTGGATCAACCCGGTTGCGGTCAAAGGAGTGTGGTGGAACCACGCGCTCGCTGCTTCCTGCTTCGGTTCTGACTATGCTTCTGTACATGAAGAGCGAACCCAACGTTGCCGACTGGGCTCCCGCCGCAAGGTTGTTCTGGATGACGAGGCGCAGGGCCTGTTCCGAGAACTGCCAGA
>CAXZAJ010000309.1:0-4669 GCA_964293355.1 uncultured bacterium | reverse complement strand
ACCGGGTCCAACTTCTCGAAGATCCGTGGAGCCAACGAAACGCTGTCGGGCGGCGGAGTCTCGAGCGGATTGCTCTCGTTCCTCAAGATTGCCGACCGTTCGGCCGCTGCCATCAAGTCCGGCGGTACCACGAGACGAGCCGCAAAAATGGTCATACTCGACGCTGACCACCCCGATATAGAGAGCTTCGTGGACTGGAAGGCTGGCGAAGAATACAAGGTTGCCAGCCTCGTGACCGGCAGCAAGGCCCTCAAGCGATATTCCACCGCCATGCGGGAGGCCGCGTCCAGGGCGGACGTATCGACAGCCGACCGCCTCTCGTTCGACGCCAATCCATGGCTTCGTTCGGCCGCCAAGGAAGCACTGGATGCGGGCGTGCCTGGCGCATACATATACCAGTTGCTGAGGCGCATAGCCGACGGCGACCCGGACATCGACGGCCCCGTCTTTGATGCAAACTGGGAAGGTGAAGCCTACAACAGCGTTTCGGGTCAATCCTCCAACAACTCCGTCCGCGTGACCAACGAGTTCATGGAAGCCGTTGCCAAAAACAAGGATTGGGCCTTGACCGCCCGCCGCGGTGGCAAGACCATGAAAACGGTCAAGGCGCGTACGCTCTGGGACCGCATAGCCAAGTCAGCCTGGCAATGCGCCGATCCGGGTCTGCAGTTCCACACCACCGTCAACGACTGGCATACCTGCCCCTCTGACGGCGCCATCCGCGGATCCAATCCCTGCTCGGAGTACATGTTCCTGGACGACACCGCCTGCAACCTCGCGTCGCTCAACCTCACGTCGTTCTATAATCATAAGACTCGCGCCTTCGATGCGGAATCCTACCGTCACGCGGTGCGACTCTGGACCATGACACTGGAGATTTCCGTTGCCATGGCCCAGTTCCCGTCCAAGGAAATTGCCAGAAAGAGCTACGATTACCGCACGCTCGGCCTCGGTTACGCCAATCTGGGCACGTTGCTCATGCTGATGGGCCAGCCTTACGATTCAGACGAAGGCCGCGCCACCGCCGCCGCGCTTTCCGCGATACTCACCGGTGAGGCCTACGCGCATTCAGCCCGCATGGCCGCCCAGTTTGGCCCCTTTGCCCGCTACGGCGCCAATGCGGATGCCATGCTCAGGGTCATCAGGAACCACCGCCGTGCCGCCATGGGCGCTACCGCTTCTGAATACGAAGAACTCTCAGTGCCGCCGCTCGCCCTCGATCCTAAAAAGGCCCCTGCCAATCTCGTTGCGGCGGCAAAGGCCTCATGGGACGACGCGCTCTCCATCGGCGAGGCGCACGGTTTCCGCAACGCCCAGACCACAGCTATTGCACCCACAGGCACCATAGGTCTCCTTATGGACTGTGACACCACGGGCATCGAGCCTGACTTTGCCCTGGTCAAGTTCAAGAAGCTGGCAGGCGGCGGTTACTTCAAGATCGTCAACAATTCCATTCCGCCCGCCCTGCATGCCCTCGGCTATTCAGACGAGCAGATAGAGGATGTCAGGCTATACATGGTAGGCCGTGGCTCGCTCGACGGGGCGCCCGGCATTTCCGTGTCGATGCTGCTGGAAAAAGGCTTGCCCGAGGCGGCGATCGCCAAGGCCGACAAGGTACTCAAGGACGCGATGGGCCTGGATGCCGCCTTCAACCCCTACACGCTCGGATCCGAAGCCTACGATGCCGTTGGCGCGGTGGCTGACGTGCGAAGCGAGCCTGGATTTGACATCCTCACCTACCTGGGTTTCTCCGAAGCAGAAATTGCCACAGCCGAAGCCTGGGCCTGTGGAACCATGGGCATCGAAGGCGCGCCGCACATCAAGAAGTCCCACTACGCGGTCTTTGATACGGCGACGCCTTCAGGCAGGAATGCCACCCGTTCCATAGCATGGCAGGCTCACATAGCTATGATGGCAGCCACCCAGCCCTTCGTCTCAGGCGCCATTTCCAAGACCATCAACATGCCCGATTCCGCCAGCTTTGACGGCGTCAAGTGCGCGTACATGACCCCCTGGATGAGCATGCTCAAATCAATGGCGCTCTACAGGGATGGATCCAAGCTCCCCCAGCCGCTGTCATCGATCGCAGCGGGGGACAACCCGCTGGCCGAAGGCCTCATCGCACTCCAGGCAGCTCCACCCGCAGCCACGCAGCTCGCGGCGGTGCCGGAACAGCCGGTAGCCTTTGCCAGCGTCCGCCATTCCCTGCCCAACAGGCGCGACGGTTACACGCAGAAAGCCAAGATCGGTGGCCATTCTGTCTTCGTTCGTACCGGCGAATACGACGACGGCCGTCTCGGAGAAATATTCCTCGACATGCACAAAGAAGGAGCGGCCTTCAGGAGCCTCCTCAACTCCTTCGCCATAGCCGTCTCGCTGGGCCTCCAGTACGGCGTGCCGCTGGAAGAATACGTGGATGCGTTCACGTTCAGCCGCTTTGAGCCCAACGGCATGGTTCAGGGCCATGAGTACATCAAGATGGCCACGAGCGTGCTCGACTACGTGTTCCGCGACCTGGCCATCAGCTACCAGGACCGCTACGACCTTGGCCAGATAAAGCCGGAAGACCTGAACGCGACGAGCACCCAGAACGGCAAGGCCAAGCGCGAAGCCGAACAGCGCGCCCAGGAAACCGCTGAGCGCTCGATTTCCGTTCCGCAGGCTGCCCGCCCCAAGGACGATTCCAAAAAAGCAAAGATGAAAGGCTACGAAGGCGACCCCTGCCCCGTCTGCGGCCACCTCACCCTGGTCCGCAACGGCACCTGCCTGAAATGTGAAACCTGTGGAAGCACAACGGGTTGCAGCTGAGCCTGAAGTTATGGTCCCAATTCAAGATTTTACAGGATGTACAGGATAGGAAAGGAGATGTACGGGATGAGAGAATTCCAAAGCTCTCGTCTTGTATTCTCCGCTCCCTTATCTTGTAAATCTCTTGGATTTCATTCTGTAAATCCTGTTTTTCTTGTTAAACTTCAAGATTTTACAGGATGTACAGGATAAGAAAGTAGATGTACAGGATGAGAGAATTCCAAAGCTCTCGTCCTGTGTTCTCCTCTCCATGATCCTGTCCATCTCCTGGACTTCATCATGTACATCCTGTCAAATTCTTATGGGGCGGTAGCCAAGTCAGTTCTGTATATTTATGCAGCATTGAAGCACTCAATGTATTTTTAGCGTAACATGAGCCGATCTTGTGGACCTTCATGGATAGCGGTATCCTGCTCCCCAAAAGGGAGGCTTTGATGGACAAGAGCCTGAACATACTCTCGGAGACCGGTCGTCTCCGCAGGGTCATCGTGCACACACCCGGCGAGGAAGTCGAGGCGATGCGCCCGAGCCGAGCTGAAGAAGAACTTTACAACGATATCATTCCACTCGAAGTCGTCAAGCGCGAACATTCACAGCTTAAAGGATTCTTGTCCAAAGTAGCTGAGGTGAGCGAACTCAGGGATCTTCTCACGGAAACCCTTGCCTTAAACGATCCACGCAAAGCCTTTGCTGAAATTATTACCGCGTTCTACCATGTTGACCACCGGAGCGAAGAACTTCTGGCAATGGATGCGGCAACCCTTGCTAAAACGGCGATCTCCGGCCTGCGATCCCGCCATGCAAAGCTTTCTTCATTTATACGAGGTGCGGACTTTGATATCCCGCCCTTGCCCAACATGTACTTCATGCGCGATGCCGCCATGGTCTACCGGAACAAGTCGATATCTTCCGCAATGAGGTTCCCGGTTCGCCGGGCTGAAGCAGCAATAAACCGCTTTGTTTTCGAGAATCATCCGAATTTCAGGGGAGGTGGACGCCTCATCGACGGCCCTGCCCTCGTCAAGGACGGCTTCTCGATAGAAGGTGGAGACTTTCAGGTTTTGCGCAAGGACGTCGTCGTAATCGGAGTATCCGAGCGGACCAGCGCCGACGCCATAGATTTTGCAGCCCGGGCGATAGCTGAAAGCTATGGCGAGCCGGTAACCGTTTTTGCCGTTGTACTGCCGGTGGCCCGTGCTACCATCCACCTCGACATGGCTTTTACCGTCATAGACAAGGACGCTTGCCTCGTATACGAGCCGGTAATACTGGGCCATCGTCGGGCGCAAGCCATTCGTATCGATGCGGTACCTGGCAAGCCTGCAAGACTGACAGAAGTTGAATCGTTGCTGGCCGGCCTGAAAACCGCGGGCGTCGACCTGAAACCCGTCCTGACCGGTGGAGCCGACCCGCTCCGGCAAGAACGCGAACAATGGCTTTCCGGAGCCAACTCTTTCAGCTTTGCTCCAGGCAAGATCATCATGTATTCATGCAACGTGCATACGCTCGAAGCACTCTCAAAAGCCGGTTTCGAGATCCGTTCCGCCAATGATTTCCTTGCAGGCGGACAGGATCCCCTCTCCTGCAAGCGCCTCGCTGTGGGCTTTGACGGCGTTGAACTGGCTCGCGGCGGCGGCGGTGCCCGCTGCATGACCTGCCCGATAGAACGCGAAGACTGACCCAGAAGTGCACATAAAAAAAGCCCATTGGCCTGCACAATGCACACCAATGGGCTTTTCAAAAACAAGTTATATATAGGCCACCCTGAAAAGCGAGGGCGCTCCGCGCCGAGTCTTCTAAACGCTCTCAGAAAAAGCGAAGGCGCCTCGCGCCGAGCCAACTACACGCTCTCAGAACAAGC
>CAXZAJ010000308.1:0-4685 GCA_964293355.1 uncultured bacterium | reverse complement strand
CTGCGGGTGCGCATGGGCATCAACTCAGGCCTTGCTGTTGCAGGCAACATGGGTTCGCGCACGCGCATGAACTACACGGTGATGGGCGACGCGGTAAACCTGGCCAGCCGGCTTGAAGGCGCCAACAAACCCTACGACACCTACGCCATGGTCAGCGACAACACCTACGCAGCCGTAAAGGACCAGTTCCGTTTCCGCGAGCTGGACAAGATACGGGTGGTGGGCAAGAACGTGCCCATCACGGTCTATGAACTCCTGGAAATGGCCGGCCCGCTGCCGGACCAGAAGGAAGAGGTGCTGGGCCTGTATGAAAAGGGGCTGGACCTGTTCAAGAACCGCGGCTGGCAAGAAGCCAGGATCGCCTTCAGCAAGGCGCTCTCGGTGGATCCTGCGGACGGCCCCTCGAAGACCTATCTGGAACGGTGCGGCATCTTTCTGGAGGCTCCACCCGAGGCCGACTGGGACGGCGTGTTCAAGCTGACCTCCAAGTAAGGCGATACCAGGGAGTACCTATTTCAGGGGCAAGGGCGTTCTGCCCCGCCGGACCGGTGCACTTTTCTGTGCGGCAGGTGGCGCGGCAGGCTGTGAACCAGACTGTACCGGTGCTGCGGGCCTCGCCGGCCGTTCAGGGCGACCCAAACGCTGCCAGCCCAAAAAAACCGCGCCTGCGACGAAAAGCAGCGATATGATCAAGCCCAGCCATGCAAAACGCATGAAGAAGAGCGACGCGCCAAGCGCTGCGAGCGTGCCACCCGCAAGCGCAAACAGAATCTGCTTCATGGCAGCCGGAAAGCCATCCTTGGAGGCCTCTTCCAGCAGTACTGGATAAGCGAGCGCACTTGCTACCAGCAGACAGGGCAACACCAGGGCGTACACCCGGCTCGGATCGCCCCACGACTCGATGGTATGGGCTGCGCCAAACACGGAAAGCACCCCGAAAACAAACGCGGTTGCCTTCTCGCAGTCACCACCGCGACTCAGGCCCCTGAACCCCACGACCAATCCATAGGCCGCGGTGGCCAATCCAAACGGCAACACCCAGTATTTGAGGAGGAACGTCAGAACCAGGATCCAGGAACCCCATACAGGGGCTAAAAAAGGCTTCAAGAGCAGCCAGAGGAGCACGGCGGGTATACCGCTCAGTAAACCTTTGACATACGCTGGATATGAGCCGGTACCGGAACGGAACCTCAACGCGGCCAGGGCAAAGAACGAAAGTGGCATGGAGAGGAAAGCAAAGGCGTACATGTGGTAAAAACTCCTAGAACATGGCCAGCAGGTCTAGATGATCCTGGGCCCAGCTTGCGAATTTGCGGCTGGCATCGGCCATCGCCTTGACTGCCTGGTGCTGTTCGGCATCCTGCAACGACGACGCAAACTCATCCAGCGTCCCCGCAAACGACAGTTCATGCGCCACAAGACCGCGGAGAACATCCTCGGGGCCGGGATTGGCCGAAAAGGACACGGGCTGTGCGCCTGCCGGAAACTGCGGATCCAGCGGCCGCAGTATCGCGATATGCTCGTGCTTCTGGCGGATGACCGATTCAAGTACCTTGCGCATCGCGGGAGCCTGCACTATCCTGCCATGCTCGCGGTAGCTTGCTATGGCCTTTTCACAGACGACAGAAAGGGCGGCAGCAGCTACGGGTACGTGTTCTTCCATAGTGATACGATAGCACCGGTAACCGCGACTGTCAAACGTACTGGCCCCACCGGGCGGTTCGACCGTTTGACGCGACGGTTATCTCTATGCTAGTATCACTGGCACTATAGAAATTTGCAGGGTAAGCCGAAGGAGGTCCATTGGCGGACAACAAGAACCTGCGGACCAACGATCAGATCAGGGTCCGTGAAGTGCGGTTAATTGACGATGCTGGAGAGCAGAAGGGCGTATTGCCCACGGTGGAGGCCCTTCGCATGGCCAAGGAGCTTGGCCTCGACCTCGTCGAGATAGCCCCGCAATCGATCCCCCCGGTCTGCAAGATTCTCGACTACGGCAAATTCAAGTTCGAACAGGAAAAGAAGCTCAAGGACAACCGGAAACACCAGAAGATCGTCAAGATCAAGGAAGTCCGGATGCAGCCCAAGATCGACGACCACGACCTGGATTTCAAGTCCAAGCACGTGCGCGGGTTCCTCCTCGAGGGGAACAAGGTCAAGGTTACCATACGCTTCAGAGGCCGCGAGCTGGCTCATACCGAAATCGGCGAAGACGTGCTGAAAAGCGTGCTGGTCAAGATTGAAGGTCTGTACGTCATGGAGAGCCCCCCGAGGATGGAAGGCCGCTTCATGTCGATGATGCTTATACCAAAGGCACCGGTAGTAAAGAAACCGGACGCGCCGCGGCCCGCCACGGAAGCCGCAACCGAGATACCCAGCGTGAAGGATGGAATGTAATGCCCAAGATGAAAACGAAGAAGTCAGCAGCCAAGCGCTACACGCTGACCGCTGACGGCAAGGTCAAGTACAAGAAAATGAACCTTCGCCATATCCTTACCAAGAAGAGCTCCAAGCGCAAGCGCAAGCTCCGCAAGGCTGGTTTCGTCGCCGCCGGCCCCGTAAAGATGATCAAGAAAAAGCTGCTCCCGTACGGTTGAGCCGGGTGCGGCCCTTTGCCCCGTTAGGGCCGCCGCCATGACCAGCCGTTCCGGACACAAGGCGCCCACAAGGCGCACGGGCGATCTGTACGCTAGTACGGTCGCCTGCTTTCCATACTATCAAGGAGATTTACCATGCCCAGAGCAGTAGACGGTACCAGGCGAAAGGATCATCGCAAGAAGATCCTCAAGCTTGCAAAGGGATACTACGGACGCAGGTCCACCAACCATAAGACCGCCAAGGACGCAGTTGCCAAGGCGCTCATGTATGCTTACCGCGATCGCCGCGACAAGAAGCCCACGTTCAGGGCCCTCTGGATCGCGCGCATCAACGCCGCATGCAGGGCAGAAGGCATCAGCTACAGCCGCTTCATCGAGGGTGCCGTCAAGGCCAACATGACGATAGACCGCAAGGTCCTCTCCGACATGGCCATCCGCGATCCGGCGGCTTTCAAGGCAATCGTCGACCTCGTCAAGACGACGATGACGGTAAAGGCCTAAAGGCATGATAAGCCTCGAGCAGGTACGCGCCCTTGAATCGCGCGTCGAAAAAGCCGTTGCCCTGATTGCATCGCTCCGTGCGGAGAATGCGTCAATGCGCTCCGGCCTCGCGACCGCCGAACAGCGCGTTTCCGAGCTCGAGGCCCTTGTCGCCGATTTCCAGAAGGACCAGGCCAGGATAGAAGAAGGCATCGTCGAAGCGCTGCGCAAACTCGATTCATTCGAGGATGCCGTGCACGAAGCCGTTGCCCAGAAACCGGCCGTCGTTGTCGCAGCCGCCCCCGCGGTCAGCGCGCCGGCACAAGAAACCGCCATGACTGAAACCGAGATAGCCGCGGCGGTAGACCGGGAACTTGAAGAGTTGCTGGCTGAAGATGCGGCCAATGACGCCCTTGCTGACAACGCTGATTCCAGCACCGACGATACTTCCAGTAGCGACGAAACGGAAAGCAGCGACTCCGCGGCGGTCGCGCTCGACCTGTTCTAGGATGGCCGTCGAGACCGTGCGCGTAGAGCTGCTCGGCGCCTCGTTTGTCATCCAGACCGATGAGAGCCGGGAATACGTTGAATCGCTGATCGCGTATCTAGGCTCAAAGATAGAAACAGTCAAGACTTCGTCCAAGGTCGACGACCCGCTCAAAGCGTCGATCCTTGCCGGGATATTCCTGGTGGACGAACTGTACAGGGAACGGGTCGATGCTTCGATCCGCTCGGGCCTGGCCGCCCCGGACCTCGATGTAGGGGCCGTGGCCGACAGGCTAATCGCTAAAATAGACGATTCGCTGCGCTTTCAGGCGGATCGCACCGGAGGGTTACCATGAGCATGCCGCTAGAGGATCTTTTCGAATACGACGGCAACGCATACGAGTTCACCGTCGCCGTCAACAGGCGTTCCTACCAGCTGGCCGTCCTCAAGACCCCCGAGGTCGAGAAGAACAATGGCAAGGTAGTCTCGCTGGCGATGCGCCAGGTATTCAGCAAGCAGATTGAGTACCACTTCGAATAAGGTACTCGTCCTTTTTGGACCAACGGCCGTCGGCAAGACGGCCACCATCGAGCGACTCGACCATGACGGGGAGGGGCCCCCCAGGGCCCGCGCCTCTGGTTACGCGGCCCCCCCCCGGGGGTTCTCCCCCCCCCCCGTCTCCTGGAGAAACACCATGATTGAACCTGCCACCCTGACCCGTGCGGCTGCCGATTTAATCGAACGGCTGATTGCCAGGCATGGCCCGGTGTTATTCCATCAGTCGGGTGGCTGCTGTGATGGCAGCGCACCGATGTGTTACCCGCAAGGGGAATTCCACCTCGGCCATCAGGACGTGCTGCTGGGCCAGATTGCCGGCTGCCCGTTTTATATGAGTGCGTTCCAGTTTGACTACTGGCGCAATACCCAGCTGACCATCGACGTGGTTGAAGGTCGCGGGTCAAGTTTTTCAGTGGAAGCGCCCGAGGGCGTGCGCTTTCTCACCCGGTCACGGCTGTTCAGCGATGCCGAACTGGCCGATCTGGCCCGCGCAGGCGAACCGCCGCGTGCCGATACGCCCACCTGATCAAACCCGATGCGCGGCCCTTTCATCCGGCCCAGGG
>CAXZAJ010000307.1:0-4771 GCA_964293355.1 uncultured bacterium | reverse complement strand
CATGATGTACCTCCACCATGGCCACGCAGGGCCGCGCACTGGCGCTTGCGGGTTGGACACAAGGTTCGATGTACTATCAAAACAGTTGCATTATGCTGGATTCTCCCCGGGACATTCATTACATTCGGTTAGTCGTATGTAAGGAGTGGAGCAATGACGAAACGTTGGTTTGGTGTTTTTTTAGCCATGGTGGCGATAATCCTGGTATTGGGCGCTTGCGGAAAGCCCGACGCGGTTGCGGGGGCTACGGCCTGGGACGAGGGACAGACCGAGGATACCGTCGCTGTCGAGGCTATCGCGGTGGTACGCGGACCGCTGGTGGATGATGTGCGGGCCTCGGGCGTCGTGGCGGGCGTCAGGGAGGCTTTCGTCGTGTCGGAAACGCAGGGCCTCGTGAGGTCGGCCGGATTCTCGCTGGGCGACAAGGTAACCGAGGGACAGGAACTCCTGCGCGTTGATGACCGGATAGCCGCGCTCAACCTGGAGCGCACGAAGGAACAGTACGAGGCCGCGCGGCTTGAGCTTGAGGCTACCGAGCGCCTGACGGCCGCTGGCCGGAGTTCCCCTGCGGACCTGACGCGTGCGCGCGGCAACTACTCGGGCGCCAAGGCGCAGTATGAAACGACGCTGAAGGTTTTCAACGATACGCGCCGGGGGGCCCGGGTGCCGGGCGCCTTAGCCCCAAAGAAAGAAAGGGCGCCCGTCGGCGCTTCGATGGCCCCGGGAGCCCGGGTGGCGCGCATTGTGGACAACTCGTCGTTCAGGATAACCGTGAGCGTGGGCGAGCGCGAAGTGGGCTTGGTCGAAGCAGGAGCGGCGGTGCGTGTGTACGTGCCCGCGGCTTTGGGCGAGGAATTCGTTGAAGGCGTGGTGGAAGCCGTGGCCGCCGGATCCAATCCGGCAACCGGCAGTTTTCCTGTGCTGGTGTCGTTCCGCAACGGTTTTTCTGGCCGCGTGAAGTCAGGCATGTCGGCGAACGTGTCGATTCGGGCCAGGGTGACTGACCCCGCGGTGATCATACCGAGCGCGGCACTGGTGCGGCGCGGTTCTCGCTACGCGGTGTTTGTGGAGGACGCGGGCAAGGCGGCGGTGCGCGAACTGTCACTCGGCCGCAGGTCGGGCGTACGCGTTGAAGTGCTGTCCGGGCTTGCCGAGGGTGAGCGACTGGTTATCAGCGCGCTTACCAAGCTGCGCCCCGGCGTGCCGCTGGCCGCCGCGATGGTCGGCGATACGGCAAGCTGGGAATAGGGGGCAGCATGAACCTGCCTGAATTTTCCACCAAAAACAATGTTCTTTTAAGTATTGTGCTGGTGACGATCCTGGTGCTCGGCGGATTCAGCATCGCCAGGATGCCTCAGGAACAGTTCTCCGAGGTGCCGTTCTTCTGGGTCAACGTGATCGTGCCATATCCGGGGGCGTCCGCTTCCGATATCGAGCAGTCGGTGACGGTGAAGGTGGAGCAGGAGATGCAGGGGCTGAAGAGCCTCAAGCAGATACAGAGCGTTACGAGCGACGGTCTTGCCGTCGTGCGCGTGGAGTTTGACGACGGCATATCAAACGACGAGTTTGACCGGCTGTTCCAGGACGTGCGGACGCGCCTGGGCAAGGTGAACCTGCCCGATGGCACCCTGCAGCCCCTTGCGGATGATTTTTCTTCAAACGACTTCTTGCCCGTGATAGAAGTGGTGGTGTCTGGACAGACGCCCTACGAGGACCTGAGCGTGACTGCTGCGGCCCTGCGTGACAGGATACTGGCGGTCAAGGATGTCTCGTCGGTGGACCTCGTAGGTGACCGCGACCGCCGCATCGTAGTGGACGCTGACCGCGAAAAACTGGAGTCGCTGGGTATTTCCATAGCCGAGGTGCTGCGGGCCGTGCAGCAGAAGAACGTGACGGTGCCAGGCGGCAGCCTGGAGACGGTTTCCCGAGAATACCTCCTGCGGACGGTCGGTTCGCTGCGGGGCATAGGGGAGTTCGAAAACGTCATCGTGCGGCGGACCGACAGCCTGAGCGGGCTGGTCCGCGTGGGCGACGTTGCCCGGGTCTACGAGGATTTTGACCAGAACGGCGAGGTTTCGCGGTTCAATGGCGAGGGCGCTATCGTGCTGCGGGTGGGCAAGGTTGCCCGGGGCGATTCCATCGGGGTCATAGACCGGGTCAAGGCGATCGTTGCCGGGTTTGAGGCGAGCCTGCCCGAGGGCGTGTCGGTTGCCTTGGTCAACGACTCGACGGTTCAGATACGCGACAGCATCGATGTGCTGCTCTCCAACGCGGTGCAGGGCCTGGTGCTACTGTCGGTGATACTGCTCCTGTTCCTGGGCCTGCGAAACGCGCTTATGACTGCCCTGGGCATACCGGTTACCTTTGCCATCACCTTCCTGATCCTGGAAGCGCTGGGGGAGACGATAAACTCCAACACGCTGTTCGGCCTGGTGCTGGTGCTCGGCCTCATCGTCGACCATGCCATCGTGATTACCGAGAATACCCATCGTTTGCGCGGTATGGGTTACGACAAGCGGCGCGCGGCGATAGAGGGCACGAGCCAGGTAGCCTGGCCCATCGTGGCGTCCAGCCTGACGACGGTGGCGGCCTTCCTGCCGCTGATGATACTGCCGGGAACGATAGGCAAATTCCTCCGCGTCATACCACTGGTCGTATCCATCGCGCTCATCGCGTCAACGCTTGAGGCGATACTGTTCATTCCGGCGCACATGGTGGAGTGGCCGGGCGGCAACCAGCTCAAGACGAAGCCGGACCTGTTCGAGCGCCTGAAGCCGGGCTTCGAGCGTTTCGTGCGGGCTCTTTACCGCAAACGACTGTTCGTGGTGCTTGGCTTCTTCGTGGTGGCGGGCGGCATTTTTGCGACCATACCTTTCATCAAACAGGACCTGTTCAGCGCCGAGGACTTTACGCTGTTCTACATCGACATCGACCTTCCGGCCGGTTCAAACAGCGCCAAGACCGAGTCGGTGGTGCGGCGCTTTGAGGAACGCATCCAGCCGCTCCGCGGAAACGGCGAGGTGAGCAACGTTATTTCAAGCGTCGGTTTCCGCTCGGGCGGATCGGGCGGCACGAGCGCCGGCAACGTGGGCCAGATCGTTGTCGACCTTACCGAGGTGAAGGAAGGCCGCGCAAGGCCGATTGCCATCATCATGGATGAGGTGATGCAGCTCTGCGCTGACATTCCGGGCCCGGAGAAGGTTATCTACCGCAAGGCTGCCTCGGGGCCGCCGGTGTCGGCTCCCGTGGGCTTCAGGATCAGGGGTGACGACTACACGGCCCTGATCGAGACCGCGTCCAGCATGCGCGACAGGCTGGCGGCGTATCCCGAGCTGTTCAATATAGAAGATACCCTGCAGACCGGTACGCCCGAACTGCGCATCCTCATCAACGAGGAACGAGCTTCGGCCTACGGCATTACCGTGGCCTCTGCCGGCGCGTTCATTCGCGGCTCGTATGACGGGTATCCGGCTGGCAGCGTGTTCTTCGGCAACGAGGAACTGGACATCGTGGTGCGGTACGCCGGAACAGGCGGGGCCGATTCCATAGCCCGGCTGCTTGAACTGAAGATTCCGACGCCCGATGGCCGGCTGATCCCGTTTTCGGCGATAGCCTCGCTGGAGGAAGGCGCGGCTCTGGCTGCGATAAAGCGGCTGGACGGCAAGCGCGAGGTGGGCGTCACTTCGGAGGCGTACTCCAAGGACGGCGTGCCAGCCATCAATGCCGACATCAAGGCCTGGTTTGCCAGCGAGGTGTTGCCGGAGAATCCAGGGTTGGAGCTGGTCGTCGGCGGCGAGTTTGCCGAGATTGCAGACCTGCTCATCCAGATACTGCGGGTGTTCCTGCTGGGCATATTCCTTATTTACGCGGTGCTCGGAGCCCAGTTCAAGAGTTTCTCGCAGCCGCTGCTCATCCTGCTGTCGGTGCCGATGGCATTTGCCGGGGTGGTGCTGTTCCTGGTTCTGTCCGGCACGCCGTTCTCCACGACCGTGCTGTATGCCGGGGTGGCGCTGGCTGGCATCGCTGTCAACGATTCCATCGTGCTCATAGACTTCATAAACGAACTGCGCAAGAAGGGAATGGCGATAGGCGACGCGGTGGTGGAGGCTGCCGCCACGCGGCTCAGGCCCATACTGCTGACGAGCGTGACGACGATAGGCGGACTCTTGCCCACGGCCGTCGGGCTGGGCGGCTATTCTGTGGTCTGGAGCCCCATGGCCAGTACCATCATCTTTGGCCTCTTCTTTTCTACCGTCACCGCGCTGACCGTCGTGGCTGCCCTGTACGGCCTGTTGTTTGGCCGCTCCGTCAGGGTCCGCCGCGTCCGCCCTTCCAAGGAGTTGACTTCATGAACAGCATACGACAAACCGCCCTGGCTGTGATGGTTGCGGCCTGCGCGACCGGCGCGGGCTTTGCCCAGGCCGCGGACGGCGACGCCTGGTCGCTGGCCAGGATAGCGGCCCGGGCCATCGAGGCTGATCCGGCCGTACGTGCTTCCGGCGCGCTGGCCGGCATCGCTGCAACCCAGTACGCACTGGAACTGGACAAGGCCCAGCCGAAGTTTGCGCTGGGCCTGACGCCGTTTTCGTACGACGCGCGCCGGCTCTTCGATTTCTCTGCGATTGACTTTCCCTCGTTCGATATCGCGGATGCCTATGTGGATCTGGGCACGATGTCGGCCGGGGCGAGCCTGGGCTACCAGCAGGCCCTGCCGACGGCCGGCGCGTTCTCCGCGGGCCTCAAAACCAGCCTGGGGAACAGGGATGACGCG
>CAXZAJ010000306.1:0-4772 GCA_964293355.1 uncultured bacterium | reverse complement strand
GGAACCGGTGATGATGTGCACCTCGGCTTCCAGCCTCACGCCTATCATGTCCAGGGGGTCGCGTATGCCCTTCTGGTCGTCCACGATGAACGTCTGCGGAATCACGTGCAGCACTTCACGGTCCATCGGTATGACGATGGCGCGCGCGGCCTCGATGACCCGCCCCACATCAGCCTGGCAGATCTCGCGGCCCTTGCCGGTGACGGCCACGACGCCTCGGGAGTTGATGCCCTCCACATTGGCACCTGCCACGCCGACGAAGCAGTCCTTGACGTCGCGGCCGGACATGAGTTCCGCCGCGTCCACGGCTTTTATGACCGACTGCAGCGTTGCTTCTATATTGACGACAACACCCTTCCTGAGCCCGGTGCTCGGCGCGGTGCCGACTCCGGTAATTTCGAGGACGCCATTGTCATTGTACTGGCCGATCACCGCGCACGTCTTGGACGTGCCGATATCCAGCCCGACTATCAGATTGTCACCCAGAGACGGCCTCCTTTGTCCGGTATACGAACGTGTCGGTCCGCAGATCAAGTTCGCGGATGGAGGGGGCAAGCCCCTCCGCTTCAACGACGTCCAGGACGAGCATCATAGACTTGAGAAGTCCCGCATTCAATACCGGCTGCATTCTGACGGGCACCTGATATCGGGCGGGATACACGAGCAACTCAGCGGGCGCTCCGTCTCTGGAGACGACCCGGAGCTCTGAAATGGCTGAAATCAAGGCCGGGTTTGTACCGCGGATTTCAGCGAGCGAGGCAAGGAGCGAGGCAAAGGTTCCTTCCAGTCTGAGCCCGTACCGCAAGCCCCTGATTTCCAGGCCAGACATCACCGGCAGGGTTCCCGCGGACGGATAATCACCCGCAGAAGCGAATATGACGCCCAGGCTGTCTACGCAGTGAGCCTCGATGCGGCCGGATACGCCGCGCGCATACACGACGGCCAGCGGTATCCGCTCAACTACGGTGGCAATGACGACATTGGGGAACCGGCGCTCTACAGAAACGGCCGCGACACGGGGATGAGCTGAAATATTCAGTGTTATGGCTGCGCAGTCAACATTGAACCAGTACGGATGCTCGGGCAGTCCGGCCCAGGAGGCAAGTTCAGCCTGGTCCATGGTAGAGACACCGGTTACCCGCAAACCCCGGATCTCCATCATCGGCAGCAGAGCGATAAAAAACAGCGCAACCAGGGCGGCTGTCACTAGCAAGCCGGCCAGGATCAGCTTTACCGTTCTGGCAGGCAGGCTCCGTGTGACCGTGGCACCTCGAAGGCTGGAATGCGGCACATTGTGGTCATTTTCGAGTGAAGACAAACGTGCAAAAGGCCTGGAGTTCAAATCATCCCGCACCTGGGCGTAGTCACGGTCAACGAGTGCTGTCTCAGACATGAGCGTCCAGCCTTTCTCCGCCATTCGCGGATATGGCGCTGCGTGACACATTGAACAGGAAACCCGCGGCCAGTGCAACAGATAGCAGTGAAGATCCGCCGGAGGAGAAGAAGGGCAAGGGTATGCCCGTCGCGGGTACGATACCTGAAGCTACCATCACATTGATGAGGGTCTGGATGGCCAGATAGCAGGCAAGCCCGAACGCAAAGTGGCTCCTGAATGAATCAGGCGCTGCAAAGGAAGACTTGAAGGCGCGCCACAGGAAGAATACCCAGAGTGCCGCAAAGGCCAGTACACCCACGAAACCGGTTTCTTCTGTCCAGGCCGAGAATATAAAATCAGATTGTACCAACGGAATGCTCCGTATCTTGAGCGTCCCCTGGCCGAAGCCCTTGCCCCAGAGGCCTCCTGCACCGATGGCACGCAAAGAGCCGTTGACCTGGTAGGAAAGGTCGGCGGGATCGAATCCTGGCGCAAGGAATCCGAGGACGCGCTTGAGCCGGTAGTCGCTCGTCAGCACCGCGAGGGAAGCAAGCGGCACTCCGATGGACGTAAGTGCTGCAAAAAACACCACGGGAACCTCGGCTATCCAGAACATCACGACCGCGAGAGAACCGAGCAGCATTGCCGTGGAAAAATCATTCTGCGCAAGCACGATGAACACACCGAGGGCTGCAACCAGCAGCGGCGGGAATATGCCATTGATGACATCACCCAGTTTCTCGGCTTTCTTGGAGAGGATATGCGCCAGGTACAGTACGAGTACGACTTTGAACAGTTCAGCGGGCTGGAACATCAGACTGCCGAAACCAAACCAGCGCGATGCGCCGTTCTTGTTTATTCCGATGCCGGGCATGAACGGCAGGAGCAGCAGTATGATGGAACCAAGCACGATGGCACTCATGAAGCGTTGCAGCAGTTCGAGGGGAACGAGCGAGCCGATTCCAAAGGCCAGGGCGGCGGGGATCAGCCAGAGCAGTTGCCTGAAGGCAAAATAGCCACCGGGTTTTCCCAGTGACATGGCATAGCCGTACGAGGCTGAATACAGACTGGCCATTCCAAGACCCACGAGCAGGACCAGGGCACCGAGCAGGGCAGTATCTCCGCCTATCCGCCCAAAGGGCCGTTCCATCGTGAATCCGTGGTTCATCGCCATGCCTACTGTATTTTGAGGGTGGACAGGGCAACGATTGCGAACAATCCGCCCAGTATCCAGAACCGCGTCACCACCTGCGTCTCTTTCCAGCCGGAAAGCTCAAAGTGGTGGTGGACTGGTGCCATGCGGAAGACCCGCTTGCCCTTGGTCGCCTTGAAGTAGAGTACCTGGATGGCTACGGACGCCTCCTCGAGTATGAATACGCCGCCTATTATAAAGAACAACAATTCCTTTTTTACCACGAGGGCGAGCACGGCAAGGACGCCGCCGAGGCTGAGCGAGCCAACGTCACCCATGAACACCTCGGCAGGATGGGCGTTGAACCACAGGAATCCGACGCAGGCTCCGAGCAGTGCCAGACTGAACACGGTCAACTCGCCAGCACCCCGTATGAAGGGTATGCCGAGGTAGGCGGACCAGTCAGCCCGGCCCGTGAGGTAGGTCAACAGGGAGAACGCGATTGCGGCCATGATGACCAAGCCGGTAGCCAGCCCGTCGAGCCCATCGGAGAGGTTGACCGCGTTGGACCAGCCCATGATGTAGACGACCGCCAGAGGTATCCAGAATATGCCCAGATCCACGACGGGGTTTTTGAAGAACGGCACGTACAGCTTGGTCATTTCACCGGAAGGATCAAAGTAGAGCGCCAGCACGGCAGCAAGCGCGACCAGTCCCTGGCCGAGCAGCTTGGTCCTCGCCCGGAGGCCATCCGAGTTCTTGCGCTTTATCTTGAGCCAGTCGTCCATGAAACCGACGAAGCCGAATCCAAGCATGGAGAGTATGCAGATCCACACGTAGCGGTTGTTCAGGTCCACCCACAGGAGCGTGGCTGTAACCACGGCGGCCAGGATGAGGATTCCACCCATGGTCGGCGTACCGGTCTTTACCAGGTGCGTCTGGGGTCCGTCAAGCCGGATCGACTGGCCGAACTTGAAGCGGTGCAGGCGCTGGATGATCACGGGCCCAAACAGGAACGCTACCAGCAGTGCAGTAACCGCGGCGTACGCAGACCTGAAGGTCAGGTAGCGCAGCACGTTCAGGGGCGTAAAATATTTGACGAGGGGATACAGCCACTCAAGAAGCATGATGCCCTCCTGCGATGCGGAGTTTTTCCACGAGACGCTCCAGTGCCATGGAATGGCTCGCCTTTATGAGAACCAGATCACCGGATTTGACGGTCGAAGCAACGTTTTCTTCAAGGCTCGTATACTCGTCAAAGAAGCGGATATCCTGGCCTGCACCCACCGAGAGGGCCGCCGTATAGGCATCACGCGCCTCTTCTCCATAAAACACGAGAATATCCGCACCCGAGGCTGCGGCGGCGTTTCCGACACGCTGGTGTGAGGCGGTGCTTTCCGCTCCGAGTTCCCGCATGGAACCGAGCACGTAGATACGCCGGCCCACGACATCCAGTGTGTTGCAGAAGCCGATGGCCGCGATGGTGCTCTCGGCATTGGCGTTGTAGCAATCGTCGACGATGGTATAATCGCCGCGGAGTATGCTCGTGCGTCCCGCCAGCGGCGTTACCGATTCAAGGCCCTCGGCGACCTGGGCGGGGCTGACCCCGTACAGAGCGGCGGTCGTTATGGCTCCGAGCGCATTGAGCAGATTGTGCGCGCCAGGCAGCCTGAGCCTGGCTTCAAGGCCGTGGTAGCGCAGGACCCAGCCATCAAGGCCAAGGTCGCGCGCGCCTTCAAAGCCATCGGTGGAGCGGGGGCCGTACGTTGTGCAGCGGCCGCGTATGCCGGTCATCAGTGCATCGCGAAAGGTATCTTCTTCCCACACCACGAGATTCTGGCTGCCATCAAATTTTGAGGTGATGCGCTTCTTTTCAGCCATGATGGCTTCTCGCGTGCCACCGAGCACACCCATGTGGGCCGTGCCCACGTTGGTTATGAACGCGCAGTCTGGTTCGTACACGCCAGCGAGCACATCCATCTCGCCAGGGCGGTTGATGCCCATTTCAAACACCGCGGCCTGGTGCTCAGGCCGTATGAGGAACATCGACGCGGGGAGCCCGATGTCGGAATTGAGGTTTCCTGGATTCTTTATGGTAGTGCGGGAAGCGCCAACGATTGCCGCGAGCAACTCTTTGGCACTGGTCTTGCCGACAGAGCCCGTAACGCCGAAGCGCAACAGTGACGGAAAGCGCCGCCGCCACGCGGGCGCGGGCTTTTGTCGGGGTGCCGCGGGAGTGGGCGGAACCAGCGCCCAGCCGGCGCC
>CAXZAJ010000305.1:0-4804 GCA_964293355.1 uncultured bacterium | reverse complement strand
ACGAGTCGATGTCCTGGCGGATGCGCTCGGGAAAGTCTATGTTGGGGTCGGTACGCACCAGCTGCATGGCGCCGCGGGTCGAGCACCCGTTGGCCTTGGCTATGACGGTGAGCATCTCCATGGCGCGCCTGCCTATGCCGCGGCGAGGCACGTTGGCGATGCGTATCAGGTTGACGTCGTCGTCAGGATTGGCTATGACGCGCAGGTACGAGATGATGTCCTTTATTTCCTTGCGCTGAAAGAAACTCGTGCCGCCGGAAACCTTGTACGGGAGGTCGGCAGCGAGGAAGGATTCTTCGAGGTGCCGCGCGAGGTTGTTGGTGCGTATGAGTACGCCGAACTGGTCATAGCGCAGGTGGTCCTTGAGCTTGATCGACTTGATGGTGCGGGCTATGAACTCGCCCTCCTCGATCTCGCTCTCGGGGGCGTAGATTTCTATCTGGGCACCGCCCTCGTTGGGGCTCTCCAGGTCTTTTTCCTTGCGGTTGGTATTGTTCTGGATAACGCTGTTGGCCGCGTCAAGGATGGTCGTCGTGGAGCGGTAGTTGCGGTAGAGCGTCACTTCCTTGCGCGCCGGCCAGTCCCGCTCAAAGTTGGTGATGTTCTCGAAGTTGGCGCCGCGCCACGAGTAGATGGACTGGTCGTCGTCGCCCACCACGCAGATGTTGTCCCTGGACAGGAGCCGCATCAGCGTGTACTGCTGGGTGGAAGTGTCCTGGAACTCGTCTATCATGATGTAGCGGTAGTGGTCGCGGTATTCCTCGCGGGCTTCCGGAAAATCCTCGAAGACGGCTATTGGCAGGCCTATGAGGTCATCAAAATCGACGGAATTGTAAGCCTTGAGCGCAGCCTGGTATTCGTCGTAGACCTTCTCGTAGCCATCGTCTGAGCCTTCCCAGTTCTTGCGGCCGGTCTTGACGTCGGAGAACACCATGCCGGCCTTCTGCGCGTCGAACACCTCGGGCTTGAAGCCCATCTCGCGGGCGCAGTCCTTTATCAGCTGGGTGCGGTCGATCTCATCATATATGGAGAAGTTGTCGCGCCAGCCCAGCCGGTGTATCTCCTTGCGCAGGATCTTGACGCCGAACGAGTGAAAGGTGCTGACGGTGAGGTTCTGTAGCTTCTTGCCGGTAACCGAGCGTACGCGCTCCGACATTTCCTTGGCGGCCTTGTTGGTAAAGGTCAGCGCCAGGATTGCGGACTGAGGCACACCTTTGTCGAGCATGTAGGCGGTGCGATAGGTGATGACGCGGGTCTTGCCCGAACCGGCCCCCGCGATGATGAGCACGGGGCCGTCCATGGCGGTTACCGCCGCGAACTGCTCGGGATTGAGTTCAGCTTCGTAGTCGAGGTGCATGCGGCAGGTTAGACGTGCTTGATAAAAAGGGACAGCGCTTCAACGCCCAGGCCGACGACCAGCGACACGATGACGCCCGCAATGGCAACGCCTGCCGCAACCGCGAGCATCGTCTTGCGCTTGCCCATGCCCAGGATCCACGCACCGAGCGTGCCGGTCCATGCACCCGTGATGGGCAGTGGAATGGCAACGAATACCATGATGCCGAGGTAACCGTACTTCTCCACCTTCTCGTGAACCTTGCCCCGCGCCTTGGCGACGAAGCGGTCGAAAATGCGGGCGTAGACCGGCCACTTGTAGAACAGCTTGTGGAACGTCTCCAGGAACACGAAGGCACCCGGCCCTACGAGGGCGTTGCAGGCTACGGCCAGCAGGGCCGCCTGTACGAGGGGCACGCCGCGCGCCACCGCAAACGGTATGGCTCCACGGAGTTCTGATATGGGGAGGAACGAAAGGCCTACGGTAATGATCGTTGTGGTGGGGTCCATGTGGCCGGAGTATAGCCGGAAGGGCTAAGCCGGGCAAGCATGGGCCGACATATGATGTAGAAAATTAAAGTTTGAAAAAAACAAGGCTAATACAACAAGAAAACAGGATGAACAGGATCAAGAAAAGATGAACAGGATAAAAGATCCAAGGGTTACTGCTTTATAGTATCCTCTTCCGCGGCGACCGGCATGATCACGTCGATGGCGGCTTCAAGACCGGGAAATATGGTCGAGACGATGGTTTCGCCGCGGCAGACCAGCTGCGGGCGCTGGAATTTGCCGTCGTCGCCGAGCACATAGATCATGGCGGTCTCGTTGGCCGGATTGATGACCCAGTACTCGCGGACACGGTGCCTTTCGTACAGGACACGCTTCTCTCTCTGATCCTTGATGGCAGTGGATGCCGACAGTATTTCCACGGCCAGGTCGGGTGCGCCGGTGGCACCCAAAGGGGTCAGCTTCGAGCGGTCACAGAACACGGACAGGTCAGGCTGCACCACCGTATCGGAATCGGATTCCCTGTCGCCAAAGGCAGTCAGGATGACATCAAACGGCGCAAAGTATACTTTGCATGGCTTTCCCCTGAAAAATGCCCTGAAAATATCGACAAGATCACCAAGGACATCCTGGTGCACACGCCGAGGGGCCGCGCACATGTCGTAGATGACACCGTTTATCAGTTCGCAGCGGAATTCATCGGGCCAGGACAGGTAGTCCTTGTAGGTGTAGTGTCCGTTGGGGTCTATCGAGAAGTCAGCCATTCTCATACCTCCCAGTATAACCCATGTACGCAGGCAGGAACCATGGCGCGTTCGCCAAAACCTTGAGTATTCCATATTCCTGCCCTACTATTCGCTCATGATGGAACCACCCACAACCGACCTGCCCGAATCGTTCCATCCGCTGATCCGCTCGTGGTTTGCGAAGCGATTTGGCGAGCCGACTCCGGTGCAGGCCCAGGCCTGGCCGCTGATAGCAGATGGTGCCCATGTGCTGGCTTCGGCGCCGACAGGCTCGGGCAAGACGCTGACGGCGTTCCTTGGCGCGTTGTCTAAATTTGCCTGCGGCGACTACCCGGCGACGGGGCTCTCGGTGCTCTACGTGTCGCCGCTCAAGGCGCTCAACGAGGACGTGCGGCTCAACCTGGTGTCCCCGTCGCGGGAGCTTTCAGCATGGTTCGCGACACACGGCGGAACGTTTCCGAGGCTCAGGGTAGCGACGCGCTCGGGGGACACACCGCAATCGGAACGGCGAAGCATGCTCAAGAACCCGCCGGCGATACTCTGCACGACGCCCGAGAGTCTGGCCATACTGCTCGCGTCGCGCTCGGGGCTACAGCTGCTGTCCTCGGTGCGGCTGGTGATACTCGACGAGGTACACGCCGTGCTTGGCACCAAGCGCGGCTCGGCTCTGGCCTGCGCGGTTGGGCGGCTGGCGCTCATCGCTGGCGAATTCCAGAGGGTAGCGCTGTCGGCCACGGTGAAACCCTTCAGCGAGGCCGCGAATTTCGTTGCCAGCCGCAGGCTTGCACGCGCCCCGGACGGCACGGCGTTGTTTGAGCCACGGAAGATATCAATAGTCGTTCCAGAGTCCCATAAAAAATACGAACTGAGCGTGGCATGGCCCGCATCGACGATACGGATGCGCCCGCCGACCGCCGGCCCCGACGAGCGCGAAACCGATGAACCGGCCGGCCGCTACGAGGCCATAGCCGACGACCTGGCTGCGCGCATCGCCGGTGAGCGGGCCACCATCGTGTTTGCGGATTCCAGGCGCCGCACCGAACGGCTGGCCGCGATGCTCAACGAGCGCTCCGGCGAGGGCACGGCGTGGGCGCACCATGGATCGCTGGCCAAGGATGTGCGCAAGGCAGTGGAAACGAGACTCAAGGAAGGCCGGCTGCGCTGCGTCGTCGCCACCGGCACCCTGGAACTGGGCATCGACGTGGGCGCGGTGGATCTGGTCGCCCTGGCTGGCTCCCCGCAACGCGCGGACCAGCTGCTGCAGCGCGCCGGACGCGCAGGACACGGCGTCGGGCAGACGGGCCGGGCCGTCATCTATCCCTTCCATGGACTGGACCTGCTTGCCTCCGCCGCGGCTGTCGGCGCTGCGCTTGAAGCTGACTTGGACCCGGTGAAGCCGCCCCGGACGCCGCTCGACGTGCTGCCGCAGGCGTTGCTGTCCATGGTGCTGTTCGAAGAGCGCTCCCTCGATGACCTGTTCGACGAGGTGCGGTCGTTTGCTCCGTTTGTCGAGCTTACCCGTTCTGATTTCGACGCAGTGGTCGGCCTGATGGCAGGCCGATACGCGGGTAGTCGACTCAAGGAACTGGCCGGCCGCGTGTACCTGGACACCGAGCGCTCCACCCTGCGCGCGCGTGAAGGCGCGGCGATGCTGCTGTACTCGTCGGGTGGAGCCATCCCCGACCGCGGCTACTACGCGATGCGCCTTGCCGGTGACGGCACAAAGATAGGCGAACTGGACGAGGAATTCGTCTTCGAGCGGCGCGTCGGCAACAGCTTCAGCTTTGGCTCCCAGGCCTGGCGCATCGTTGCAATAGGCGACGAGGCGGTTACCGTGGCGCCGCTGGAACGCGATGCCGACTTCATGCCGTTCTGGAAGGCCGAGAAGGCCCCGCGCGGCGCATCGGTCTCAGCGCGCACGTTGGACATTTGCGCAGACTACCAGACAGATCCGGCCGGATTTCCATCCCGGCTGGTACGTCGCTACGGTTTTTCAATAGAAGCGGCGGACGCTCTTTGTGCTTTCCTGGCTTCGCAGGCGCGGGCACAGGGAGCGGTGCCACTACCATCGCGCACCGTCCTGCCGGTGGAGGCATTCAGGGATCCAGGCCGAAAAGGTGCGTCCTGCACCTTCGTCATCCAGAGCCTGCGCGGATCGGCCGTCAACGAGCCGCTGGGCATCGCGCTCGCCGCGCTACTCCGCGACATCACAGGCC
>CAXZAJ010000304.1:0-4845 GCA_964293355.1 uncultured bacterium | reverse complement strand
CAGGGGCGGCTGCAACAAGGGTGGTCGCGGTAAGCGCAAATGCCATGGCGAGCGCGACGATCCTGATGTTCTTGATACTATATATCTTGGCGGAATGCATTGATTGCTCCTGAGGGGATGTCTGTGCAGGTGAGTCTACCGATGGCGGGGGAATATGGCAAGGCGAGCGGCGTCACTTGGTGGACGCCGCCCGGATTGCTTTAACTGTCTAGAAGCTGGCCATGCGGGCTACGAGGTTGATGAAGAACGGGAGGCCGTATTCAGTATATCTTCTATAATTGTTGAATATGTGAGTTAAGCGATATACTGTTAAGAATACTCGGAATTGATTTTACTGAGCCAGACTTAAAGGCAGGACAGTCATGAATAACAAGTTTTATACCGTTGCAGGATTTGTTATCGCAGCAGTTTTCCTTAGTACTCCTTATCTTACAGCCCAATCCATTGACTTTCTGAATGTTCGACTCATACCGGAAGTCAGTTTTCCAGTATTGGGGGACGAAGCCTTCTTTACGACAGGAGGTGGAGCCTCCCTGGCGTTTGACTTCGATGTTCTGCCCTTTGTCTCACCAAGTCTGGAGGCCGGCTATTTCGTACAACCAATTACAGGAAACTCAAGCCTTAATGTTGCTAATTTCGGGGCCGGCCTGATTCTTACGTTGTACCCCTTCTCCCGATTCGGGATAGGCTTGGGTGGGATTGGAGGCATGTACCAGGCATCATGGGATTCCCTCAAAGTTGACGGATACTTTATGAAAGGCCGCGCCGAATTCTCGTACCGCTTTTCTCCTTCATTCAGTCTGGCGGGCGGGACGAGCTACAGTCAGCTGTTCGGTACTTCGAGATCGCTCTACCAGGGCCTGGGCATCAGCCTGACTGGCATGATTAATCTCGCCGGTTTACGCGGCGGAACAAACATAAAGCTGAGCAATGTGCAGTTTGACCCTATCTTCCCAATATTCTACTCATACTACGATAAAAACAGCCTCGGAAGTTTCACGTTGGAGAACCATGAAGCCGGCGATATACGGAATGTGAGGGTTTCCCTGTACTTCAAGCAGTTCATGGACCAACCCAAACTCTGCGCCAGTTTTCCTGTACTCAAGCGCGGGGCATCGGTGGATGTGCCGGTGTACGCCCTGTTTACCGATCAAGTACTCAAGCTTGTGGAAAGCGCCAAAACTTCGGCGGAGATCATCGTCGAATACAGTTTCCTCGATTCGCCACGTCGGGCTGCGTTCACGGAAACACTTCGCATGAACCACCGGAATGCCATGACATGGGACGACGACCGCAAGGCGGCCGCCTTCGTTTCTGCAAAAGATCCGGCAGTGCTCCGGTATTCCAAATTCATCGCGGGCCTGATCAGGGAAGCCGGTCAGAGTGAAATCAACCAGAACCTGCGATTCGCCATGGGACTGTTCGAAGCTCTCAAGCTGTACGGTGTCAACTACGTTATCGATCCGACTACACCCTACCAGGATATTTCGCAGGACAAGAATGCCCTCGATTTTCTGCAGTTTCCCAACCAGACACTGACCTACAAGGGCGGCGACTGCGATGATCTTTCCATTCTCTTTTGTTCTATATTGGAGTCGGTCGGAATCAAGACCGCGTTCATCACGATTCCCGGGCATATCTACATGGCTTTTGCGCTCGACATGAGCGAGGAAGAAGCTAAGTTCACGTTTTCCAATACCTCCGACATCATGTATCTCGAAGGCAAGAGCTGGATTCCGCTTGAGATTACACTCGTCAATGATGGCTTTTTGAAAGCGTGGCAAGTCGGAGCAAAGCAGTGGTACGACAACAAGAAAACAGAGCAAGCGGCTTTCATTTCGATCCAGGATGCATGGAGTAAATTCGAGCCAGTCGGAATACCCGGGGAGGATACCCGTATTGTATTACCGCCACCAGACCAGATTCTCGGAAGCTACAATGCAGCACTTGCAAAATTCATAACGAGGGAAATCCAGCCGAAAGTCGAGCGCATCAAGTCCGACATCCTGAGTTCTGGCAACAATCCCAAGCAGATAAACCGTCTGGGCGTACTGTATGCACGCTATGGACAGCTCGATCTGGCCAAGATCGAGTTCGAGAAGGCAGGCAAGCTGAATTTCGGCCCCGCTCTAGCTAATCTTGGCAACATCGCTTTCCTCCAGAAAAAATATCCTGACGCAATCGGCTATTACCAGCGAGCGCTCGCGCAGAAGGCCGAGGACAAAACAGCCTTGCTTGGCTTGGCCCGCACCCAGTACGAACTGGAAAACTATCTTGAAGTAGACAAGGCCTTCGCTCGCGTCCAGCTGGCTGATCCAACCCTGGCGAACCAATACAGCTATCTGGTGTCGCGCGCTGACGGCACTGCCAGAGCAGCATCGGCGGGCGAACGCATCGGCCGGGCAGCATGGAATGACGAGTAGGGGGAAGGTGTGCGCAAACCCGTAAAGTACATGAGCCTTTTGGCCGTCTTCTCAATGCTGGCGGTATTCATGGTTTCCTGCCCAAACCAATTGACGGAGATTGATTTAAAAGCCCAGATTGAGGATGCGGTCAAGATTGCCACGGCGAGCGTCCTGGACCTCGTCCTTGAAGGTGACGGGAATGGTCTCGTTACACCGACGGGTACCCTGACGGCGAAGGAAAACATTCCCCTCGATATATCCGCCGCCGCGTTTGCTACACACACATTTTACCGGTGGGTCCAGACTGATGGAACCGGTGTCGCAGTCATTACGGATCCTTCGCTTGCCAATACGACCATGACGCTTTCTGGAGGAAGTGCAACGATACGGGCTGAATTTACGATAAAACCCAAAGTCCTCTATTCAACTCCCATCGGCAAGGACATTCCAAAGAATTCACGGGTCACGGTCGTATTCTCCAAGGACGTCGACCCCGTGACCATCGACGCCACGACCATCATGGTGAAGGAAGAAGGTGTAGGCGACCCGTTGGCCGGCCAGCTCCGGATCACAGGCAACCAGGTCCGTTTTGACCCCGATACGCCCTTCAATGCCTATAAGACCTATGTAATCTCAGCCTTGAAAAGCATTCAGGATACCAGCGGCATAGGTCTACTTGACGACTATACCTCGGCATTCAAGACCAACAACACTTACGACAATGAGCCGCCCATTGGTGGGACCTTCCAAATAAATGATGGCATACAGACCCATACCAATTCTCACGATGTGATCTTGACGAGTATTTCTGCTGAAGATGATTCAGAAATATCAAGCATTATTCTGTATGACGAAACAAATGCAGAACCACAAACAATGCAGTACATCCCTAACGCTTCCTGGGTGCTCAGCGCAAATGATGGAGAAAAGATCATCTACATGAAATTCCAGGACCAGGTCGACAATGTCACCCCTGATCCAATATCTCGATCGATAATTCTCGACACTACTCCGCCCGTTGGAACGGTAACCATAAACGGGGACGCTACATTCTCCGGAGATGTAGCGGTAACACTTACCATTTCAGCTACAGATCCCACGGCTGGATCCAAGGAAGGGTCGGGAATAGTCGCCAATGCTTCTGGCCAGATGCTGGTATCGAACGATGCCGACTTCTCCACCGGTACCTGGGAATCATATCAATCCTCGAAGGTCTGGAACCTTATCTCTGGCGACGGAGTTAAAACCGTCTATATAAAATTCCGCGACGCTTTAGGTAATGAGTCGGCAGCCGCTGCTACTGACACCATAAACCTCGACATGACAGCCCCCACAGGCACCCTGAATGAAGGCCTGACGGTAACCACCAATTCCACTGCAGTTACCGTGACCCTGGCCCTGAGCGACGGCTCGGGTATCGGAGTCGACCAGGTCCAGCTCTACTTGAGCGATGTTGCTAATTCTACTTGGACGTCATCAAGTGGTAACACTGGCACTGTAACAATCGATGGTAGTTTTGCCGATTGGACCCCGCTTGCATCGAGTTTCTCATTTACACTATCACCTGCTGAAGGTATCAAGACGATCCAGTTCAAGGTAAAGGATATTTTAGGCAACGAGGGATTGGTGACAGGAAGCATACACTACGACTTGACCAATCCAGCGACCGGCAGTTTCGTGATCAATTCAAACGATCCTGAAGCGGGCTCTCCAAGCGTTACGCTCACGTCTATTACCACCAGCGATCCCACCAGCAGCGGCATTTCAAGCGGCGTCGCATGGATGGCCATTTCAAATGTCAACGACTTCTCATCTCCCAGTTGGATTCCCGTCGCCACCAGTGCTTCCTGGTTCCTAAGCAATGGTGATGGAGCAAAGACCGTCTATATGCGTTTCAAGGATGCGGCCGGCAATATTAGCGCGGTCTCGGCCTCTGATAACATTGCCCTAAATACGGTTCCGCCAGATGGTAGCTTCTATATCAACAGTAATGCCATCTATGCACAATCTTCTACGGTAACATTAAATCTATTGTCGAGCACTGCAAACCAGATGTGTTTTAGCAACGACGGGAGCACCTATTCAGCCTATGAAGCGTATTCCCCAACAAAGCCATCATGGTCTCTTCTGGGTGGAGATGGGACGAAGACCGTCTATGTAAAATTCAAGACTGCAGGCGGACTGGAATCTACAGCGGTCAGCGACTCCATAATCCTCGATACAGCTGCTCCAACGGGAACAATCACCATACTCGGCACGGGCGATGGCAGCAACAACTACACCAATAACACCAGTATGACCAACCTTAGCATTAGCGTTTCGAGTTCTGATTCACTGTCTGGCATCTCCCAGATGCGCTTCATTACCGACAACGGTACGACATCGCCGGTATCATGGGAAGCATATAGCGCCACCAAAACGGTATTCTCTCTAACCAATC
>CAXZAJ010000303.1:0-4852 GCA_964293355.1 uncultured bacterium | reverse complement strand
CTTCCGGAGGGGGGGGGCGGGGTAGTCCGCTTCGGGGAGGAGGTCGGCTATCCTTGAAAGGGGGGGGGAGAGGGGGTCGGGGTACCCGGAGAGCGGGATGCCGTATTCGGCTATGGCCGCCATGCCGCCCGCGGACGGCTCCAGGAGGCCTTCCTCCTGGGTGATCTTGCGCGCGAACGAGACGTACTCGCGCAGGGCCGCGTCGTTGCGGGGCATGGTGGAGTCGAACTCGGCGCAGATCTTGAAGAGTTTCTGGAAGTCTGGGTCGGCGTTGTACAGCGCGTCGTAGGTCATCTCGCCGCCTATGAGCACCAGCTTGATGTCCAGCTCCAGCGGTTCCGGCTTTATGGCGACCATCTGGCCCATGGGGCCGGCCTGCGGCTGGAGCTCGATGCGGCCAGTGCGGAGTACGCGCTTGACGGCGGCCCAGGCTTCTTCGTCCGAGATGAGGTCTTCTGCCTGCATAACGAGGAAGCCGCCGGCGGCCTTGATGATGGAACCCGGCCGTATTTTCAGGTAGGCCGCGCGGCTTTCGCCCGGGCCTTCGGAGCCGTGTTCCAGGGTTCCAAAGACGTTGGCGTACGTAGGGTTGGCCTCGAATATGACCGGCGGCTTTACGGCATCGGCGCGGTCGGAGAGCACGTTGACGCCATAACGGGCCAGCGGCGCCTTCTGCTTGCGCTCGGTCTGGGCCGGCTGGAACAGGTAGAGCCGCGCGATCACGTCGCGCTCCAGGGCGCGCACCCAGTCGCGGGTCTTCTCGTCGTCGTAACGGGAGGCGAGTATGTCCGATTCCGCGTGCACGAGCGGTTGCAGGGCCTGGGTGCGCAGCGTTTCTACCTGCTGTTCCAGTTCCGAGCGGCCGCGCCTGAGTTCCACGAACAGCAGGCGCATCTCGTCCATGTGGGCAAAGTAGCGTTGCCGCAACGACGCGAACTCGGGGGCGGGCACCGTGCCGGCCTCGGCGGCGGCCTGGTATTCCTCGAAGGGCACCGGTTCGCCGTCCTTGAGTGGCAGTATGTCGGTGCTGGTCTGGCCGTCGTCGCGCTGGAGCTGCACGACGCGGAAGCCGTCTGTGGCCAGGGCCGCCTCGAACGCGGCGAGGCGGCTGTTTTCCGTGGTTTCCCACGCGGCTTCCAGCTCTTCCTTGTGTTTTTTGGCCTCGCCGGATTCGGCATGCAGCGCGACGAGTTTTTTTACGTTTTCCACGAACGAGTGGACGTCCTTCTTGAAGGCCTGGGCCTCGCCCGCCCTGAAATACAGGGCCAGTGGCGCCAGCGGGGTCTTGAAGCCGTACACGTAGGCGACGTCGCGGAGTTCCAGCTTTTTAGGGGTGTAAGCCGAGAGCGTGTGCATGACGGCGGTGCGCCGTCCGGTGCCCGGCGCGCCGGTTACGAAGATGTTGTAGCCCTTGGCCCGTATCGCCGTGCCGATGGACAGCGCCTCGAGGGCGCGCGGCTGGCCTATGACGGCGTCGCCCCACGCGCCGCCGTCCAGCCGGGCGGCATCGGCGGCTGATACGGAGTAGTCAAGAGAATCCATGGAGAGCCTGTAACCATCAGCGAGCATCGTTCCTCCGCATCTTGTTGTTTCTCGTGCTGCGCCGCGGCTACCGCCGCGCCGCGGCTACCGCCGCGCTATTCCGCGTGTTTCATCAGTTCTGACACGGGCACGATATCGTAGCCCTCCGCCAGCATCGCGTTGATGAGGAGCGGCAGTTCGTTGTAGAAATAATCCTCGCGTCCGCCGTCCGGTATGCCTATGCGCACGGGCACTATGGAACCGGGCTGGATGGCGGCGACCGCGCGCTCCACCAGGTCGTGGGCACCGGCGTAGAGCCCCTGGGTCAGCGATCCCTGGAAGCGGCCTATCCAGTCGAGCGGATCCACGTCCCTGCCAACAAAGATATAGTTCATTTCAGCCGACGATTCCAGCATTTCCGTGCTCGTCGAATACTGGGGCGAATGCCAGAGCAGCGACAGTTCCTTGCCGGTCGCAGAGAAATATTCATCCTCTGTCCTGGCCAGGCCCCGCTTGATGAATTCCGCGTCGGCCCGGTACCGGGAGTCGGTGGCATCGAAAATACTGAAGAACATGTTGCCCACTTCGTGGCCGCTCTCAGCTATCATCCGCGTGGCGCCGGGGTTGCGCCGGATGAATTCGCCATTGACGAAGAAGGTGGCCTGGATGCCGTATTCCCTGAGCGTGTCCAGGATGCCCACGAGGCCCTCGGCGCCGTCATAGGCGTTGAACACGATGGAGGCTTCCCTGCGCCTGATCCTCGAGCCGTTGCTGAAAATGTACGGGTCCCGTGGCGTATCGCGGTCCGGAAAGGGCTTGTAGGTATGCGCGGGGGCAGGCAGGAGGCTCTTGGTGCCCAGTCCCTTCGCGGAGCGTACCATGATGGTGTTGCGGTATGAACCCGCGGCAAGGCCGTCCGGGTAGACGCGGTAGTTGGCCGAGCTCGTGGACAGCGGCAGGGGGGCGAAGGCCGCCGTGCGGGACCAGGAGGCGGCGGCGGCCGGGCTCTGGAACGCCTGGCCGGCGGATTCCAGCACGACCGTTCCCGGCTCCGTTGAAGACCAGCCGTAGCGTCCGGGTTGGCCTATCGCCACCAGTGTCCGCGTGCTGTCAGTGATTCTGACCAGCTCGATGGCTCCCGTGGAGGCTATGGCGAGCTTGTCCTGCGAGACCCAGACTGCATGCAATGCCCCCGGTGACGGCAACGACTTTTCAGAGGCCCAGTTGGAATATCGCCGGATGGTCACCGAGCCAGGGGATACTATGGCCACGCGGGTCTCGTCGGGTGAGAGCGCAATACCCGTGGCTCCGGCCACGTCGAGTGACTGGAAGCCAGCTGAAAGTGCCTGTTCGCCCCCGACCGGCGCCTTTACGCGGTAGGCGCCCGCGATGCGCTTGCCGTCTTTCAGCGAGGCGGTAAACACGGTGACTTCGTCGTTGTTGGGCCACAGTACCTGGTCCACGACGGTGTTGCCCTGCAGGAACAGGTACGGCATGGCGGTTACCGAGGCCTCGCGGCCAAAATCATCAGGATCCAGGCGGTACAGGAAGATGTTCCGTCCGTCCTTGCACAGCAGCACCTTGGAGCCGTCGGGGGAAATCCAGAACGAGTCGAAGTTGGGATCGAAGGGGAAGGGAGCCTTGCCTACCAGGATGCCCGGCTGGACGATGCCGGAATAGATGGCCTGGGTAAAGAATTCCTGGGGCATGATGCGGTACATGGAGCGGTCGCGGAGCAGGTACAGGCTGCCGTTGGTGCTCCAGCGGGCCTGCGAGACGCTACCTGAGCTGACCTTGCGCCAGCTTTCATCAGGAACGCGGCCGTTGCGGGCCTGTTCGGTGGAATAATAGTACAGTTCGGAGGCCTTGCCGTAGACAAAATAGCGGCTGTCGGGAGACCAGAGGGCAGGAAAGCGGTCCGCGGAGTATTCGATGGCCTTTGCCACCGGCGTTTCAGTCTTTTTAGTCAGGTCGAACAGGATGAGGTCGCCGCGTGCCGGGCTGGTCGGTGAGAGGTACAGCAGCATGGTGCCGTCGGGCGATGGCTGCGAATCCACGAGGCGTCCGGGGCGGACGCTGGAGCCGCGCACGAAGGACGGGATGCCGGGCAAGGGAGCCAGCCCGACAAAATCCTGGTCGGTCATGAAGATGCCAAAACGGTTGCGTATCTGCAATCTGCGGCCGTCGTCGACGATGGCTATGGATTCCGGGAAGAAGGGGAGTTGCACCAATTCGCCCGACCTGGCGTCGGCCGAGAACAGGGTGTCGTATCCCGGTTCACCGGGCACCTCCACGCGGGCGCTGAAGAGTATCTTGTCGTCGGCCGAGATATCGAGCCCGACGAATTCCATATCGGCTGCGGCGTTGCGCGCAAGAGCGAGGCACAGGATCGAGGCGGCTATGGTCCGGAAGCGAACAGTGGTCATGGCGTTCCCCTTCGATCCATTTTCGGCCAAAAACCGATAAAGCGATAGGGGCAAGCCATTCTGGCTGCCGGATCAAGCTTGTTTGCTTACCTGAGCGGGAAAAACTGGTCGCAGTGGCCTGAACCCTTGGTCTTGGTATGGGTTATGAGGCAGGTTCCCATACTGCCGACATCGACCTTTATCTGCTTCTTTTCAGGATAGAAGGTGCGCTGTCCGTCCCACTGGATGCATGCGTAGCAGCGTTTAACACCGATTTCCTTTAATTCTTGTGACATGGGGACTCCTTTCTTACTCTACACATTTTCGTCTTTTTTTTACGAAAAATGAAGGAATAATCTGAAGTCCGCTCCCGTGAGGTCAGTCAGGAAGCGGTTGTCAGGGAGTGGCTGTCAGCGCGTAGCGTTCTATCAGCTCGGCGACGGCACCGGCTTCGTGCGGCAGCACGTACACGTGGCGCGCCGCGGGCTCCCCCTCCGGCCGCGCGTCGCCCGGAGCGCGGCCCATGGCCGGCCAGCGCACCATGCCGAGGTCGTTGCCCGCGTCGCCTATGGCCATGACGTCTTCCTGCGGGATGCCGCGGGTCTCGGCGACCCAGGCGAGCGCTTCGCCCTTGTCGGCGCCTTCCGGCAGTATTTCTATGAAATAGGGCTTGGAGATGACGATTTCGGCCATGCCCGCAAAGCGTTTGCGCAGGATCGGTGCCAGTTCCGCGATGCGTTCGGGGATTCCGGCCGAGAGCAGTTTGCTTCGGGGCTCGCTGGCTATGTCCTCGGGGCTCGTGGCCAGCCTGATGGGCAGGCCGGTGAGCTGGCGGTCGCGGTCGGTCCAGTGGTTGTGCTCGGTAACGATGATGCCCTGGTCGTCGTACGCCTGTACGGGCAATCCGTAGCCGGACAGCGTTTCTA
>CAXZAJ010000302.1:0-4872 GCA_964293355.1 uncultured bacterium | reverse complement strand
CCAGGATGCGACAGGCGCAGATGAAGGACGAGAAGAGGCGCCGAGAGGACAAGACCAAGGACCTCAAGGAATTCATCCAGCGTTCCGCGTCCACCGCAGCCAAGAGCCGCCAGGCCACGAGCCGCCGCAAGGTGCTGGACAAGCTCGACGTGGAGGACATGCAGGCCACCAGCCGCCGTTTCCCCTGGGTGGGCTTCAAGCCCGACCGCGATCCGGGCAACAACGTCGTCGCCCTCCGCGGCGTGACAAAGCTGGACGACGGAAAGCCCGTGTTGTCCAACCTGGATTTAACGGTGAACAAGGGCGACAAGATTGCCTTCGTTGGCCGCGAGCACCTGTCCAAGACCTCGTTCTTCAGGATACTGGCCGGCGAGGACAAGGACTACAAGGGCGACTGCACCTGGGGCCAGACCATGAGCACCTCGTACTTTCCAAAAGAAAACGCAGCGCTCTTCGATTCAGACGATTCGATCGTGGAATGGCTCCAGCGCTATACCTCGAGCGACGACGAGACCTACATACGGTCTTTTCTTGGCCGCATGCTCTTGTCAGGCGACGAAGCGCTCAAGCCCGTGAGGGTGCTCTCCGGCGGTGAAAAGGTCCGCTGCCTGCTTTCCAGGATGATGCTCCAGGCCGCCAACTGCCTCATCCTCGATGAGCCGACGAACCACCTTGACCTCGAGTCCATCACCGCTCTGAACAACGGCCTCATGGAATTCCCCGGCGTCGTGCTGTTCACCAGCCATGACCATGAGTTCGTCAACTCCATCGCCAACCGCATCGTGGAATTCTGCCCCGGCGGCGTGATAGACCGCATGATGAAATTCGACGAGTACCTGGTGGACGACACCATAAAAACCCTGCGCGACCAGTACTACCACGGCCACGTCATCGCCGAAATCTGACCCGTAAACACATAGGATTATAAGCACAGAGCCACAGAGAATACGAGTATGAGGAACCAAGAATAGGAAATTCAAGCACAGAGACACGGAGAAGATGAGGTAGGAGAAGAAGTTTTAGACATGAAATAAGAAGGAACGATAGAGGGACCCTCCTTCGTTCCTTTCTTCACTCGTCTTCTCTATGGCTCTGTGCCCAATTATCCTATCTTTTCCTGATCTCAAGCATTTCTTGTCTCGTCTTCTCTGTGTCTCTGTGCAAATTTTTTAGTCTTGACTTCATTTCTAAACTCAACTTCTCTGTGCCAAATTCTTCGTATGTGAAGCTTCAGCTGGTGCGGCGGAGGAGGCGTTGGTAGAAGTCTACGCCTTTGGCCAATGAGGCCACGGGAATGGCTTCGTTGACGGCGTGCATGCTGGCACGCTCGGTCTTGGACAGCGTGAACGGCGAGAACCGGTAGACGCTCGCGGAAACGTCAGCGTAGTGGCGCGCGTCGGTGCCGCCGAGCACGATGTACGGGGCCATGACGGCGTCCGGGTACACATCCGCTATGGTCGCGGCCAGCGCGTCGAACCGCTCGCCCGACAACTCCGACACCGGTGACGGCTCCCCCGGATGCAGTACCCGCAGTGCCACCAGCGGATCGGCTATCGTGGCCCTGATACGCTCCACGGCACCCGCAACGCTGTCTCCTATGGCCAGACGCACGTTGACGACGGCTTTGGCGACAGCCGGCAGCACGTTGGCGGCCTGCGGGCCTTCCAGCATGGTGACCACGGTGGTCGTGCGGCACATCGCGTTCAGCTCGCCGCCCGAGCTGCTGAAAACCCTGAGCAGCAACGGCTCGAACAGCCACAGGTTGGCAAAGACCAGGCGCAGGCCAAACGAGGCATGCGGGCCGAGTTGCCTGAACATGGCCCTGGTAGCAGCCGGGAAGCGCGCAGGAAAGGGTTTGCGCTCCATGCGCATGATGGCGCGGGCCAGGCGCCATGCTGCGCCTCTGCGGGGAGGCGTCGACGAATGTCCGCCGGGGCTCAGGACAGACAGCTCGATGTCCGTGACGCCTTTTTCCGCGACGCCGACCATAGCCAGCGGTTTTGATACGCCGGGAAAGACGCCCTCGACGACTGCGCCGCCTTCGTCGAGCACGAGGCCAGGTTTGATGCCCTGTTCAGACAGATAACGGACGATGGTAGGAGCGCCGTCGCCCCCGGTCTCTTCGTTGTGTCCAAACGACAGGTAGATATCATGTTCCGGTGTAAAACCACTTTTTACGAGCGTCTCCACAGCCTCGAAGGCGCACACAAGCGTGCACTTGGTATCTATGCTGCCGCGCCCCCATACCTTGCCGTCATGGATGTCACCGGAGAAGGCGGGACGCACCCAGCCTTCATCGCCGGCGGGTACCACGTCATAGTGGGACATGAGCACCAACGGTTCGCCAGACCGTTTGCCCTTCCAGCGATAGAGCATGGAATGGCCGGCAATGATCGTCAGGTCCAGTACACGGTGCGATTCGGGATACAGCTCGGGTAGAAGCTTTCTGAAGGCATCGAATTCCCGGGGATCCCAGCCTTCAGAATCGCGGCTGGAGACGGTTTTTTTTTGAATCAATGCCGCGAGCCGGGTTGCCGCGCCTTCCGCGTCAATGGTATCGGCAGGAAGCGGCGTACCAGAAACGATCGGAAGCGGTTTCATCCCGAGGGCCCTCGTGACCAGAACACCGACAACCAGCGCCAGAAAACCGAGTACGAGCAGTGTCGAGTTCATAACAGCTTCCTTATGTACATGAGGCGTGCCACACCTATGGAGACGAGGGCTCCGGCCGGTATGAGTATGCCGACCGGCAGGGTCGGGATGGCTACGAACAGGCCTATCATAAGCACCAACGGCGCTATCGATATTTTCCAGTTCCTGGAAATGAAAACGACGCCGAGGGCGCCGAACAGCGCCGGCAGGAGATTGGCAAAGGCGGGTTTCAGCGCGGGCGATTCGAGGATGGGCAACAGGTACGACATCAGGAGCACGCCCGTAACGAGCACAACATTGGTCACCAGCGACGAGGCACCGATGGCGAGGGTCGATATGATCTCACCTTCCTTGGTTGACGGCTCGACGCCGGCCTGCTGCATGGCGGAGATGGCCGCGGGCACCTTGAGGTTGCTCAGGTTGCCCGTGACGAAGCCGAGGTAGGAACCGCCCGAGCCCAGCATGGGCGTGTAGGTTATCACTTCAATGATGGCTATAGGCCAGAACACCATCATGGTGGGCAGTAGTCCGGCAACAAGTTTGCCCAGAGGTGGCCATACGCCGAAATGGAGCGATATCGCCAGCGGAACGCCCTGGGTGATTATGATGGCGGCTATCATCCAGATGCGGCCGTTGCGGTGGATCGTCTCATCATAGGTCTTGTAATTCTTGGTCGGGGCGTTCACAGCGAGCCTCCCTTGGTGGCCAGGCTGTACAGCGCGGCGACGGCCATGCCCGATATCATGCTGACCGGCATGGCGAAATTCTCCAGTGCGGCAAGTCCGGCTTTCTTGATGAGCAGACCGAACAGCACCATCACTGCAGCTGAAGACAGCAGCGTCAGTATGGAGATGAGACCACCGGCCAGTGAACTACCCAGGAAGGCGGATATGAGGCCCATGAACATGGCGCTGATCAGAAGCCCTGCCCACTTGGTATCCTTGAGTTGGGCCTTGTGGATGCCCGACTGTATCCGTTTGGTGAATAGTGTTATCAGTATCATCGCGAACACCGAGCCGAGCGACATGGCCCAGGCTATGGCGGAGAATACGGTGGGGTCGGTGATGGAGTTCTTTATCGAAGTGCCAAAGGCCTGCGCGGCTGTCTCGGCTGCCGGCAGTTCATACGTGATGGCCCCGACCACGCTCAGGCGTATCCAAGGCAAGGGCAGACCCAGGGCACCGGCAAGGGTGAGCACGGCCAGCAATATGGCTATGGACGGTACGACGGAGAAGGCGCTGGAACCAACGAGGGCCTTTTTCATCGTCGCGGTGGAAAGACCAAGACGCTTGCCTTCCTTCCAGGCGTTGATGATGAATACCAGGCTCTGGACGGTGACGAAGAGCGCGATGAACGTGCCGAGTGCAAACATGAAGGGGCTGTTGCGGATATCTGCCATGCGGAGGTCTCCTTTATTGAATGCCAGAAATCAGAAATGAACACAGGATTAGAACCCCCGCCGGGTACCGCTGTCAATGAAAATCGGGACCTTGCTGGTACCTGGCTTTAATCCGGAACACCATCCTGTGGTATACTTGTCATGAAACATCGATCGTCGAGGAGTTCCCATGGCACGCACTCATGTACGCCTCGTCCGGATCGCCCTACTGAGCGCGCTGGTACTCGCGGCTTCGTTTGCCTTTGGACAAGCAGTTCCTGAGGCGGCCCTCTGGGCAGGCTTTTCAAGTGCCACCGGAAAGAGCATAGGGATATTCGAGGTTTCAAGCCTGTCTGGCCTACGCCTGGACAAAACGATGACGGATGCAAAGCCGGTACTGTTTCACGTGTGGTCGAGCGCACGGGATCCGTCTGGAGAGGGACCGGTTCTGGCGGCCGCTTTCCAGAAAGCCATACCAGGCGCAACCATATGTACGGTCAGCGCAGATTCCACAGCCAGGATACGCAGCCTTATCTCCAAAGCGGGGCTGGAAACTACCAACGCCGTCAGCGATGGGCAAAACCTGATCAGGGCGCTCGGCGGCCCCCCGGCTCCAGCCTGGATCTTCGTGGCGCCCGGCGGGGAAATCGTAGCGTACCGGCTGGGCCGCCTGGAATCCGGCCTCGACGGCGTCAAGGCGCTCTTCAAGGCCTACACGCCGGCATCCGTAGCGGTTGCCAGCCCCGGCACCACCGAGTGGTCAACCGGCCCAGCCACGGGTGCGGAACCGGCCGCATCGTCGATCACCCCCGCCAGTTGCTGCGCCACCCGATCGCCCAGGT
>CAXZAJ010000301.1:0-4882 GCA_964293355.1 uncultured bacterium | reverse complement strand
GCGCAATCGAGGTGCCACACCGGCTTCTGCTGGGCCGATTTTCGTGAGAACTTCTTTTGGAAGCAAGTATGCTTGACTTGGGAAGGGCGGATACCGCGACCCTTGACACTGCGCTGGGGGCCGGTGACAGGATCGCAGCCCTTTGCTTTGGTACCTGGGGAGATTCTGGCAGTCAAGCAAATCGATACCTTTTAGGCCTCAGAAACCTAGTCGATGCTGGACCACCTGATATCTACAAAGCCGGACACTATCAAACCGCCATCGAGGGACGGATGGTATTCCGTTCCCCATTGTGTTCGACGCTCGGTGGAAAGCTCTTCATGGGTGGCCACATCGCCCTCGATGCCCGATCCCTGCTACCGCCGTTCTCTCCCAGCGGCAGGGACGAGGACGGACTCTGGGGATTTTGCCTCGGCATCCTTCATCAGGATTGCCGGGTTGCTTACCCGGAACAGGCGGTCCTGCACAAGCCTCCGGACGCCAGGGCCTCAACACGTGAGGATGCCCTCCGCTGGGATCATTGTCTCAATGAAACACTGCGGGTCGTCCTGGGGCTTCTGGCTTCCCGGCATGAGAACGGTGAGGGGGCTTATGCTTCGCTCGGAGGTAGGCTCAGAGCGGTGGCTTCCGGATCGCGGCAGGAGTTTCGCCGCGTTCTTGCTGAGTCGTCAGCACGTTCGATAGCGGCTCGAATCGGGATACTGGAACGGACCCTGGCTGAATACGGCAGTGAGCCTGCTGCATGGGCATCAGACATGGAAGCTGCGATTACTGGGCTGACCATGCGTCTGCAGGAGCCGCGGTTCTGGCTACCCCGCGAACTTGAAGCTATCGAACCAGAGAAGGCTGAAACCATACTGGCTGATTACCTTGTCCGCTTCGGCGAACTCCTGGAAGCCTGGCCAGGGATGTTCAAGGCCGCCATGCGGCTAGGTCCGGACTTACTCGAACAAGCAAGGCTACGGTAGCGTCTCGTCGAATAGAAGCGCGAGGGGGCCATCAACCCACGTAACTCCCGTTCCGCGGTTACGTAACTTCCGTTACATGTCCAGACCCCAGGCCTTTTCGGGGGTGTAGACGGAACGAAGATTCCAGCCTTTTTCCACCGCGTTCGAAAGGCTGCCGACGTGTTGGTAGTCTATGGGCACGTAAGTACCGGGACGGAGCGGCGAACCGTCCTCGGTCGTCCATGCTTCCAGATCAAAGTACACGAAACCGTCAGGGAACGAGCCTTCCTCGTAGGACAGGCACACGGCGTGGCCTATGCCGGAGGCGGAACCGGCGAGCGACCCGATGTACGGATCCCAGCCCCAGTACCGGAGGAGTCCCGCGGTGTAGAGCGCGAAGTCCTCGCAGTCGCCGCCGCCCGCGTCCAAAAACTCGTCGGGGCGTAGCGCAAGCTCGTTGGCCTCGTAGCGGAAAATCCTGTATGTCCGCTCCTGGAAGACCCTGAGTTCGTCAAAGGACAGGCGGCCGGAGCCGTTGAGGTCCGCATCCAGGTAACGGCCGGCAAGGCCCGGGTCGAAGAAGCCCATGGCGTCGACGAAGCGGGGCAGCCTGATGGCCGAGACGGCCTCCGCCTTGCTGCCAGTGACGACTCCCAGTTCAGGCACCTCGAAGCGTTCTTTTCCGCCAGACCGCACCGTCCGCAGCAGGTAGCCGCCGAAGGTAACCTCTTCCAGTGCGGGTTTCGGGGGCGGGGCTGGCTTGGCGGCGGGTTGCACCGCGGCCTGAGGCGTGGAGGAAAAGGCCGTACCGCTGGTGACGCGTGTGTAGCCCGCCGTTTCCTGGTAGTACGCGAAGATCCCCGCTCCCAACCCGAGGACCAGGACGAGTGCCGCGGCCCCCCCGCCCCGGCGCGTGCCCGGCGTAGGAGTGGAAGGTTCAGGAGTCGAGCAGAATCCGGCATATGCGGCTGCTTGCCGGGAAGCGGTCAATGACTGCCCTGAAGGTGCGCTCCTCGCCGCGGAGATGGCCGTAGGCTCGGATATAGAGCCTGTCGCCATACGCCCGGCTTGTCCCGATGACGTCGATGCTACGCTCGGAGGTCTCGCCGGACTCGGAGGCGTAGGTGATGCGGTAGCGCTTGCCGGGTTCCAGGTTCATGGATGGGTCTCCATGCACTACCTCTATCAGGAACCGTGCCATAGTCAGGAACGCAGACAGTATTTCTGCGCGTCAGGGATCGACGCGGAAATCCCGCGAAGCGGATTGGAGCAGAGAGCCCGGCCCCGCCGTCAGGCGGGGCGACGCCCGGAACTACGATGTAGTACTTCAGTGAGAGGAGCGTCGCCTTCCGGGGTGATCATCTCGCACTATCACCCTGCCTTTCTCCAGACCGGGTTCCGCAGCAGCAGCAGGACTACGATTGTGCCCAGCGCTATGCCAGGGAGACCTGCTCCAAAGGACAGCAGATTATTGGTCGGTGCAAGTACGGCCATGAAGAAGAAACTCAGGGTTTGGTTGTTCAGTGCATGCAGGTACGCGGCTGTCCAGACGCCCCCGGACTTGAATACGGCATGGGCAAAGAAGAAAGCGAATATGATTCCCAGTGCCACCATCGCGAGCGACCCGAGTACCGGGTGGCCTGGAAAGTTGTAGCCCATCCAGATGATCGGCCAATGCCAGATTCCCCAGATGACGCCCAGGATGAAGACTCCCCGGACTCGTCCGAGGCGTATCAATTCGGGTTGCAGGTAACCGCGCCAGCCGTACTCTTCGCCAAAAGCGATGATCAACCCGAGGAACGGGCCGATGATCACCGAGTTGAGCGCCATGACGGGCAGCAATGCGGCGGCCGGCAGGTTGGCGGCGGCCAACTGCGGGAAGGCGGTTGTCAGGTCAACAAGCTGACCCATTTTGAAAACGAAATTGAGGAAGGTCTGGAAGCCGTAATAGACAATAATGCCAAGTCCGTAGAGCAACCAGATGCGTGCCTTGCCGCCCCCGAGTCCAGCCCCGGCGAGCGAGTCTTTCGTGTGGTCCTGCGATTGGCCCGGTTATATATAGGGCTTTCCTTGAAGAAGAAAGCTCCCAGAAACATCGCGGAGAAGGCGGGCATCATCATCTGAATTTGCAGCAGCAAGGTCGTGGCGGGATTGGCCATTCCGCCGTTCAGATACAGGACCACGTCTAGCAGCCAGCTAAGTCCGAACGTCAGGCCGAGGAACCAGGCTACGTGCGGCCAGTTGGGTTTTCCGGGTTCCATGATGGTTGCATGCGTTGTTGTCTCAAGTTCTGACATGTACGATACTCCTTTTAGCCTTGATGGCTGGATGCCCTGTGAAGTCGAATTCCTTTCCTCTCCTCTGTTTGCAAGGTAGTTCATGTGTAATTGTCTTGACATTTATTATCATACTATGTAATATTATCAATCATGATAATGATGAAGGCGGGCCACCATGGACATGCAAAGTATCGGAAGTCTGCTCCACCCGATCAGGATGCAGGTTTTAAAGACGCTCGCGAAGGACAAGGAACTGACCACCCGGGAGTTGTCCGCCAGGATGCCCGATGTGCCCCAGGCCAGTCTCTATCGCCACCTCAGGGTAATGCTCAAGGACGGAATTCTTGAGGTCTCGCAGGAAAAACAGGTGAGGGGTACGACCGAGCGCAGTTACAGGCTCAGGGTCAATCCTTATGATGAAATCGCCGCCAGCATGAAACGTCTGGATAAGAAGGAACTGCTTGACCTTTTTACAAGCTTCATGCTTTCGGACCTCTCTGACTTTGCCGAGTACCTCGGTGACGACGACCATCCGGTGGAAAAGGAGCGGTTAGGATTTGCCAGCAATAGTCTCTACCTGAATGATTCAGAACTCAAGGAGTTCGTCACCGCCATGACTGGCGTCATCAAGGACCATAGCCAAGCCGAACCCGGTCCCGGGCGCCGTCTTCACAAGTTTTCGTTTTCCATGATTCCTGCTCGGAACAGAGAGTAACGGCCAGCACATGACCCGGAGGAACCTCGTCTACACGTTTGATAGAGCGCCCAGGATCCGACCGCCTTCGGTGAGGATGGCTTGCGAGAAGCGCTCGAGCAACTCCGACGGGCGGTTCCATCGATACCAGTATAACGGCGTATCGAGCCTGCCCCGCGGATCGAGCTCGACGAGCTTTCCCTGCTGTAAGTCAGCTTTTGCTTGCACTTCCGGCATCATCGCGTAGCCCAGTCCGCGCAACACCGCTTCGGCGAGCTTTTCCGCGGATGGGATGTAGTGCGCCGGTGGCGCGACTTGAGGCAGCCCGAATACCTGGGATAGCGCGCGGTATTGAAGCGTGTCGTCGCGGTTGAAATGGATGATAGGCGCTTGCCCCGCGGAGGTTCTGTCAAAACCGTTTGGGAACCATCGCCGAAAAAAGTCCGGCGAGGCAACCAACATGTAGCGGATCGCGCCGATTCTGCTTGAGGCAAAGCCCTGCACGTGCAACTCCTCACATGAGATGCAACCTGCCACGATACCGGCTCTCAGGAATCTGATGGTTTTTTCCTGATCGTCGACATGGATCTCGAGCGTGATCCTGTTTTCGAGAAGAAACGGCATGACTGCATCGAGAAACCATACCGAGAGGGAATCGGCATTTACGGCGATAGGGAGATTGCTGAAATCCGCCACCCCGGGCATGCCGAGGTCGGCGATGGCTTCTTCCTCCAGACCTGCCACCTGACGATAATGGCGGAGAAAGCGCTCACCTGCGGCGGTGGCACGCGGAGGTGTCTCCCGCACTATAAGAATCCGGCCGACTTCATGCTCCATCGTGCGTATCCGCTGCGATACAGCTGATTGCGTGATGCCCAGGTGGTTGGCCGCGCGGTCGAAACCGCCTTCATCCAGAACGGCGGCGAAAGCCTCCAGAAGTCTATAATCAAGCATGGAATATA